>NZ_CP122537.1:1718750-2062500 GCF_029853695.1 Jannaschia sp. GRR-S6-38 | reverse complement strand
GCCCCGGCCAGGTAGACCGGCCACGTGGGAACCTTGCGCGCGACCGAGGTGACGCGCGGACCGATGTGAGTCGCGAGGCTCAGAAGTTCACACTCAGGTCCATGCCGTCATAAAGCGAAGCCACCTGTTCGCCATACCCGTTGAAGGGCAGCGTATCGATGCGTCGCGCGAAGAGGCCGCCGCCGATCCGCCGCTCGCTCGACTGGCTCCAGCGGGGATGGTCCACCGCCGGGTTCACATTGGCATAGAAGCCGTATTCGCGCGGATTGCTCTGCTGCCAGGTGTTGAGCGGCTGCTCCTCGACCAGGCTGATCCGCACGATCGATTTCACGGCCTTGAAGCCGTATTTCCACGGAACGACCAGCCGCATCGGCGCGCCGTTCTGGTTGGGGATCGGCTCGCCGTAGATGCCGGTCGCCATCATCGTCAGCGGGTGCATCGCCTCGTCGAGACGCAGACCCTCGACATAGGGCCAGTCGAGGATCGGGTAATTAACCCCCGGCATCACCTCCGGCAGGACCGCCGTCTCGAAGCGCACGAATTTCGCGCCATCCTGCACGCCCAGCTTGGCCAGCAGCTTGTTCAGCTCGAAGCCGTTCCACGGGATGACCATCGACCAGGCCTCGACACAGCGGAAGCGGTAGATGCGCTCCTCGGTCGGGATGTCCCCGATCAGGTCGGACAGCATGTAGTCGCCCGGATTGTCGACCAGCCCGTCTACCGTGATCGGCCAGGGATCGGTCTCCATCGCGCCGGCATGCTTTGCGGGCTCGTCCTTCTGGATGCCGAACTCGTAGAAATTGTTGTAGGTCGTGATCTCTTCCCAGGTGTTGGGCTCCAACGCCTCTTGCGCCTGCGCGCCGAGTCCCAGCCCTCCGGCGATCGAGCCGGCACCCAGCCCGGCGATCAGCTTGCGGCGATTGAGCCAGAGGCCTCTCGGCGTGACGTCGGCTTGGGTGAGGTCGGGCTTGAACATGCAAGGCCTCCGGGAATTCTCGTCTCTGTGTCTGGCACGCTATCCGGAAAGACGACCGGGCGCGCGCCAAACTGATGCGGTTCACGGGAAAGTAAGGGGGCGAGAGCGTCTGTCCACCCGGCGAAGCGCGACATGGCGCGGCTTCGCGGCTCAGTGACCCCCCGGCGCGGGACGGGGCGGCCCCGAAGGACCGCCCCGCAGCCGGTGGTCAGCCGGATCTCACATCTCGGGCAGCATCACCGAGTCGATGACGTGGATGACGCCGTTCGAGGCCTCGATATCGGCCGAGGTGACGGTCGCGCCCTCGACCATGACGGTACTTCCGTCGATCGAGATCTCGAGCTCCATCTCGTTCGCGGTCGCGGCGGTCATGCCGTCGCTCAGGTCACCCGACATCACGGCGCCCGGCACCACGTGATAGAGAAGGATCGCCTGCAGACGCTCCTGGTTCTCGGGCATCAGCAGCTCTTCGACGGTGCCCTCGGGCAGTGCGGCGAAGGCGTCGTCGGTCGGCGCGAAGACGGTCAGCGGGCCTTCGCCCTGCAGCGTCTCGACGAGGCCCGCGGCCTCGGCGGCGGCGAGAAGCGTGGTGAAGCTGCCGGCCTCGGTGGCGGTGGCAACGATGTCCATGCTGTGGCCCGCGGCGAAGGCGGGGCTGGCCAGTGCGGTGGCGGCGGTCAGGGCAAGAAACGTTCTGCGGATCATGGAAGATCTCCATTCTGGGTTGCAGGTGCGGCGGGGAAATGCCCGACGCATGAAGGAAAGACGCCGCCCGGGCCATGGGGGTTTCCGCCGATGCGCGTTTGTCGCATCTTGAACGACGCAGACCGCACTCTAGGGGCGCGGCGGCTTTCCGGCCCCGCACACGAAGACGTGAAGGAACCGCCCCGTCAGAGCGTGGCGATCAGCGTTTCGAGCGCTTCGATCCGGCTTTGCGGCGCGGGGTGGGTCGAGAGGAATTCCGGCCCGCGCCCCCCACTCGCCGCCTCCATCCGCTGCCAGAGCGCGATCGCCTCGGAGGGCGTGTAGCCCGCCGCCGCCATCGCCCGCACGCCCAACGCATCGGCCTCGGTCTCCTGCTCGCGGCCATAGGGCCGCAGGAGCCCAACCTCGACGCCCAGGCCCAGCGCGGCGGCGATCTCCTCGGCATATTCGACATCGCCCGCGTTCAGAAGCCAGGCCACGATCCGCAACCCCCATCCGGAGGCCACCTGCGCGCTCATCCGCTCCTGCGCGTGCTCCGCATCGACATGGCCGATCTCGTGCCCGATCACGGCGGCGAGCTGATCCTCGGTCGCCGCGAGCTCCAGCATGCCCTCATGCACGCCGATCTTGCGGCCCGGCAGGGCGAAGGCATTGGCCGTCGGATCAGCGAAAACGGCGAATTCCCAGTCGCCGGGGCTGTGCCCCGCCGCGCCCAGCAACCGCCCCGCCACCCGCGCGACCGTCTCGCGATAGTCGGCATTGCGCGACAGGGGCTTGGCCTGCCGCAGCTCGGACCAGGCGGCGAGGCCCATCCGCTCGGCCTCCGCATCCGAGACGAGCTCGATATCGCAGCCCGACAGGCCCGCGGCGGCGGGGGCGAGCATCAGGAAGCGGCGGCGGTTGAGACAGGACTGGCACATGGCTTCCGAACCCCGCCCGCCCCGCGGGCGTTCCCGCAATGCGAAACGGCGGCCCGCGGGCCGCCGTTAAGTCATTGTTAGGGTTGCCAATTGGCAATCGGCATCAATGCACGACCGCGTCTTCCGGCGGGGTCCGGTCGCTGGTGGCCACGCGGTCGCCGATGATCAGCCCCTCGTCGCCCGCGCGCACCGGCACGACCGCATCGTCGCCCAGCTCGCCCGCGAGGATCATCTCCGCCAGCGGGTTCTGCAGGCTGCGCTGGATCACGCGCTTCAGCGGCCGGGCGCCGAAGACCGGGTCGTAGCCCTCCTCCGCCAGCCAGGTCCGCGCGCTGTCATCCAGCTCGAGCCGGATCTTGCGACCGGCCAGCCGCTTGACCAGCCGCGCGACCTGGATGTCGACGATCCCGGCCATGTCCTCCCGCGCGAGGCGGTCGAAGATGATCGTCTCGTCGAGACGGTTCAGGAACTCGGGCCGGAAATGCGCCCGCACGGCCTCCATCACGCTGCGCTTGGCGTCGCTCGCATCGGCCCCGTCGGGCAACTGGCTCAGCGCCTGCGACCCCAGGTTCGAGGTGAGGATGATCAGCGTCTGCTTGAAGTCCACCCGGTGCCCCTGCCCGTCGGTCAGGACGCCGTCGTCCAGAACCTGCAGTAGCACGTTGAAGACATCCGGATGCGCCTTCTCGACCTCGTCGAACAGCACGACCTGGTACGGCCGGCGCCGCACCGCTTCGGTCAGCACGCCGCCCTCGTCATAGCCGACATAGCCCGGCGGGGCGCCGATCAGGCGGGCGACGGCGTGCTTCTCCATGAACTCGCTCATGTCGATCCGCACCATCGCGCCGTCATCGTCGAACAGGTACTCGGCCAGCGCCTTCGTCAGCTCGGTCTTGCCGACGCCGGTCGGCCCGAGGAACAGGAAGCTGCCCAGCGGCCGCGCCTCGTCGTTCAGGCCGGCCCGCGCGCGGCGGACGGCGTTCGACACGGCGCGCACGGCCTGGCCCTGACCCACGACCCGGCGGCCCAGCTCGTCCTCCATCCGCAGAAGCTTCTCGCGCTCGCCCTCCAGCATCTTCGAGGTCGGGATGCCGGTCCAGCGCTCGACCACCGCGGCGATCTGCTCGGGGCGGACGGCCTCCTCGACCATCATGTCGCCCTCGCGCTCCTCGGCCGAGGCCAGCTGCTTCTCGAGCTCGGGGATCCGGCCGTATTGCAGCTCGCCGGCCTTGGCGAAATTGCCCTCGCGCTTGGCCTGGTCCAGCTCGACGCGCGCATGGTCCAGCTGCTCCTTCAGGCCGCGGGCCGACTCCAGCTTGTCGCGCTCCGCCTGCCACTTGGCGGTCATCTCGGCCGATTGCTCCTGCAACTCGGCCAGCTCGCGCTCCAGCTTTTCCAGCCGGTCCTTCGACGCCTTGTCGTCCTCGGCGCGCAGCGCCTCGACCTCGATCTGCTTCTGCAGGATGTCGCGATCCAGCGCGTCCAGCTCCTCGGGCTTGCTGTCGACCTCCATCCGCAGCCGCGACGCGGCCTCGTCCATCAGGTCGATCGCCTTGTCGGGCAGGAACCGGTCGGTGATGTAGCGGTTCGACAGCGTCGCCGCGGCCACCAGCGCCGAGTCCGAGATCCGCACGCCGTGGTGCAGCTCGTATTTCTCCTTGATGCCGCGCAGGATCGAGACGGTATCCTCGACCGTCGGCTCGTCCACCATCAAAGGCTGGAACCGGCGGGCCAGCGCGGCGTCCTTCTCGACATATTTGCGATACTCGTCGAGCGTGGTGGCGCCGATGCAATGCAGCTCGCCGCGCGCCAGCGCCGGCTTGATCAGGTTCGCGGCATCCATCGCACCGTCGGATTTGCCGGCGCCCACCAGCGTGTGCATCTCGTCAATGAAGAGGATGATCTCGCCGGCGGCGGCGGTCACTTCGGACAGTACGGCCTTCAGCCGCTCCTCGAACTCGCCGCGATATTTCGCGCCCGCGATCAGCGCGCCCATGTCGAGCGCCATCAGCCGCTTGTCGCGCAGGCTTTCGGGCACGTCGCCATCGATGATCCGCAGGGCCAGGCCCTCGGCGATGGCGGTCTTGCCGGTGCCCGGCTCGCCGATCAGGACGGGGTTGTTCTTGGTGCGGCGCGACAGGATCTGCATCGCGCGGCGGATTTCCTCGTCGCGGCCGATGATCGGGTCGATCTTGCCCTCGCGCGCGGCGGCGGTCAGGTCGCGCGCGTATTTCTCGAGCGCCTCGTAGGTGTCCTCGGCGGAGGCCGAGTCGGCCTTGCGCCCCTTGCGGACGGCGTTGATCGCGGCGTTGAGGGACTGCGCGTTGACGGCGCCGGCTTCCAGCGCCTCGCGGGCCTTGGATTTCACCATGGCCAGCGCGACCAGGACGCGCTCGACGGGCACGAAGCTGTCGCCGGCCTTCTTGGCGACGGTCTCGGCCTCGTCCAGAACCCGGGTCAGCTCGCGCCCGACATAGACGCCCGCATCGCCCGACACCTTGGGCAGCTTGGCCACCGAGATGTCGACGGCTTGGCGCACGCGATCCGGCGCGCCGCCGGCGGCCGCGATCAGGTTCGCGGCCATGCCCTGTTCGTCGTCCAGAATGGCCTTGAGAAGATGCTCGGGCACCAATTGCTGGTGGCCTTCGCGCGTGGCGATGGTTTGCGCAGCCTGCAGGAACCCCCGCGCCCGCTCGGTGAACTTTTCCAGGTTCATATGACCCGCCTCCTTGATCAAGCGTCCGTCCGGGCCGCCCTGATCGCAGGCACGGCCAACCTCGGACCTCACGAAATCGAGATGGGTGGGGTGTTGCGTATATGCAACCCTGCCGCCGGGCAAAAAAGAAGCGCCGCCCGCATCCCGCGGACGGCGCCCGGATCGGCCGGAAAGGCGCGCGTCAGTTGTAGACGCCTTCCTTCCCGAAATGCTTGGTCAGCATGTAGTAGATCACGGCGCGGTACTTGTTGGTGTCGCCGCGGCCGTAGCGCTCGATCACGGCATCGATGGCCTCGTCCAGCTTCGGCCCGTCCGACAGGCCCAGCTTCTTGATCAGGAAGTTGTTCTTCACCGTGGCCAATTCGCCCGGCTGGCCGGCGGCGATGGTCTCGCTGTCGGCATTGTAGATCGAAGGCCCGCAGCCCCGCGTCACCTTGCGCAGCAGATCCACGTCCGGCTCCTCGCCGAGCTTGGAGCGCACGACGTCGATATACTTCCCGACCTTCTCGTCCAGCTTGCTCATGATCTCTCCCTCTCCAATTCCCCTGAACTGCAATGGCTCGCGCCTGGGGAGAGTTTTGACGGGGCCGTCGCGCGAAAGAAAGGAAAACTTGCCTTGGCGGGACCCGGGCGGCCGGCCCGGGCCGACAAAACGGGGCCGCGCCTTCCCCTCGGACGGCGCGGCCCCGGACGGCCCCCGCGGGGCCGGGATCAGTAGCGGTAATGCTCGGGCTTGAAGGGCCCGTCCTGCGCGACGCCGATATAGTCGGCCTGTTCCTTCGACATCTCGGTGAGGCGCACACCAATGCGGTCGAGATGCAGCCGGGCGACCTTCTCGTCGAGATGCTTGGGCAGGATGTAGACGCCGGGCGCGTAGTCCTCGCCCTTGGTCCAGAGCTCGATCTGGGCCAGCACCTGGTTGGTGAAGCTCGCCGACATCACGAAGGACGGGTGGCCCGTGGCGTTGCCGAGGTTCAGAAGCCGGCCCTCGGACAGCAGAATGATGCGATTGCCCGAGGGCATCTCGATCATGTCCACCTGTTCCTTGATGTTGGTCCACTTGTGGTTCTTCAGGTTGGCGACCTGGATCTCGTTGTCGAAGTGGCCGATGTTGCCGACGATCGCCATGTCCTTCATCTCGCGCATGTGCTCGATGCGGATCACGTCCTTGTTGCCGGTAGTGGTGATGAAGATGTCGGCGCTGTCGACGACATCCTCCAGCCGGACCACCTCGAACCCGTCCATCGCCGCCTGCAGCGCGCAGATCGGATCGACCTCGGTCACCTTCACCCGCGCGCCCGCGCCGCGCAGCGAGGCGGCCGAGCCCTTGCCCACGTCGCCATAGCCCAGCACGACCGCGACCTTGCCGGCCATCATCGTGTCGGTCGCGCGGCGGATGCCGTCGACCAGCGATTCCTTGCAGCCGTACTTGTTGTCGAATTTCGACTTCGTGACGCTGTCGTTCACGTTGATCGCCGGGAAGGGCAGCAGGCCCTTCTTGTGCAGGTCGTAGAGGCGGTGCACGCCGGTCGTCGTCTCCTCGGAGACGCCCTTGATCTGGTCGCGGATCTTCGTGAACCAGCCGGGGCTCGCCGCCATCCGCTTCTTGATCTGCGCGTGGATCACCGTCTCCTCCTCGGAGGTGGCGACGCCCAGATCCTCGCCCGCCTCGGCCCGCGCGCCAAGCAGGATATAAAGCGTCGCGTCGCCGCCATCGTCGAGGATCATGTTGGGTCCGTCCTCGAACAGGAAGGACTTGTCGAGGTAATCCCAGTGCTCCTCCAGCGTCTGGCCCTTCACGGCGAAGACCGGCACGCCGGCCTCGGCGATCGCGGCCGCGGCGTGGTCCTGGGTGGAGAAGATGTTGCAGGACGCCCAGCGGACCTCGGCGCCCAGCGCGGTCAGCGTCTCGATCAGGACGGCGGTCTGGATCGTCATGTGCAGCGAGCCGACGATGCGTGCGCCCTTCAGCGGCTGCGCCTCGCCGTATTCCGACCGGCAGGCCATCAGGCCCGGCATTTCGGTCTCGGCGATGTCGAGCTCCTTGCGGCCGTAGGCGGCAAGCGAGATGTCTTTGACGATGTAGTCCTTGGCCATGTGACGGCTCCCGCGGTTCAGGTTTGGCGGGGCCGTAGCACTCCGTGCCTTAACGGGCAATGAGGCGTCAGGACCGCACCCCGGCCAGCACCGCGCCCGCGCCCGTCCCGGTCCAGTCGGTCCCGGCGGCGACGATGCAGGACGTGCCGTCCGGGCGCGACATCAGGATCGTCCAGCTACCCGACTCGGGTGAGATCCAGAGTTCGAGCAAAGCATCGGGATCCTGCAGCCCGCCCCCGACGAGCTTCTCGCCATAGGAGGTGTCGAGCTGGCCGATCACGACGTCGCGCGGGCCGCAATGCGCGCCCTGCGCCAGCGCGGGTCCGGTGAGCGCGGTCAGCGCCGCAAGGGTCAGGGCAGGAAGGGTCTTCATCGCAAGCCTCCAAGATGCGGGATGGCCGCATCCTTGACGCGACGACACCTGCGCAACCCGTTTCGCGCCGGAAGGTTGCGCGCGGTCACTTCCGCGTTATCCCATTGCGACCATGAGACGCGCCCCACCCCGCGCCTGGCAGCGCATGCTTTCGGGCCGACGGCTCGACCTTCTGGACCCCACGCCGGTCGATATCGAGATCGAGGATATCGCCCACGGGCTGGCCTTCGTCGCGCGCTGGAACGGCCAGACGCGGGGCGACTGGCCCTATTCCGTGGCCGAGCATTCGCTTCTGGTCGACGAGATCTTCACTCGGCAGGGCCCCGCCCGCCCGGCGGAGCGGCTGGCCGCGCTGCTGCACGACGCGCCCGAATACGTGATCGGCGACATGATCTCGCCGGTGAAGGCCGCGGTCGGTCCCGATTACGGGGCGCTGGACGACCGGCTGCAGGCGGCGATCAACCTGCGCTTCGGCCTGCCGGCGCGGCCGGGCGCGGCGCTCAAGCGCCGGATCAAGCGCGCCGACAAGGTTTCGGCCTGGCTCGAGGCGGTGCACATAGCGGGCTTCTCGGAGCGCGAGGCCGACCGATTCTTCGGCCGCCCCGATGCGGGGCTGATCGCGGGGCTGACGCTGACCCTGCGCCCGCCCGCCGAGGTGCGCGCCGCCTTCCTGGCCCGGCATGCCGAGCTGATGGCCGCGCATGACGGGTGACCTGCATATCCGCCCCGCCCGCCCCTTCGACGCGGGCGCGATGGCGGCCCTGCTCAACGAGATCATCGCCATCGGCGGCACCACCGCGATCGCGGGCCCGGTGACCGGCGACGCGCTGCGCGCCTGGATGGCGGAGGCCGATATATGGCACGTGGCCGAGACGGCGGGCGAGATCGTCGGCTTCCAATGGGTCGGCCCCAGCCCGAAGCTGCCGCCCGAGGCCTGCGACATCGCCTCCTTCGTGCGGCCGGGGGCGCATGGCGTGGGCATCGGCTCGAAGCTGTTCGACGCCACGCGAAAGGAAGCGAAGGCGCGCGGCTACGCCTGGATCAACGCGACGATCCGGGTCGAGAACGAGGGCGGCCGCGCCTATTACCGCTCGCGCGGGTTCGAGGCCTATGCCCGGACGCCCGGCACCGTCAGCAAACGGTTCAACTTGTAACCAAGGCTTGAGTGAAACGCGAAGCGCCCGCCGGGGCGACGGCGGGCGCTTGCGTGGGACGGTGGCGGGCGCGATGCGCCCGGCGGGCCGCTCACCAGGTGCCGACGCGGGCCATCCAGCCCAGGTCGTCGTGGCGGGCGAACTCGCCGCGCGGACGCGACGGCGAACGCAGCGTGCTGTGGTCGATGCGGGACCGGCGCGACAGCGCGGCGCCGAGGAGGAAGTCTGCGATGCTGGCGAACATGGCGGGAAGCTCCGGAAGGGTTTCGTCGGCAGCCCAGATGCGCCTGACGGCCCGCGAATGCCACTCTGGACGATTTCCCGGTTGTAAGTATAACTGACATCCATGATTGGCTGGCGCGACATGCCCTCCCTCGCGGCGCTGCGCGCCTTCGAAGCCGCCGCGCGCTGCGGTTCGCTCTCGGCCGCCGCGCGCGAGCTCAACGTGACCCATGCCGCCGTCGCGGGCCATGTCCGCGCGCTCGAGACCTTCTTCGCCACGCCGCTTCTGCACCGCGCCGGGCAGGGCATGGAAACGACGCCCGACGGCGCGATGCTGGCGCGCGGCCTGACCGAGGGCTTCACGACGCTCGCCGCCGCCTGCCGCGACCTGTCGGATCGCCATTCGACGCGCGCGCTGTCGGTCACGGTCACGCCCACCTTCGCCGAGAACTGGCTGATGCCGCGCATCTCCTCCTTCTGGGCCGAGCATCCCGAGATCAACGTCACCATCGCCCCCTCGACCGCGTCCGCGAACCTGCGGCGCGACGGCTACGACCTCGCCATCCGCTACGGCGACGGCGAATGGCCGGGCTACGATGTCGAGCCCCTGCTGCGCGACGATTTTGTCCTCGTCGCGGCCCCCGCGCTGGCCGCCCGGCTTGCCGACACGTCGAACGCGGCGCTTCTGCAGCAGCGCTGGCTGATGTCCGACAACAAGGCCGAGCTTCCGCATCTGGCGCGGGGCCTCGGCGTGGAGGAGGACGCGCTGAGCGTCAGCGTCTTCGCCACCAACGGGCTGGTCCTGTCGGCGGTGCGCGCGGGGCTGGGGCTCGGCCTGCAGCACCGCGTCCTGATCCAGCGCGAACTGGACGGCGAGCGCCTCGCCGTGCTGCGCGAGATCGACCTGGGCGAGACCGGCTACTACGTGCTGACGCGGCAGGGCGCGGTCTCGGAGAACCTGCGCCTGTTCCGCCGCTGGCTGCGCCGCGCGGCCTGATGGATCCGAACCGCCCCGCCCCGCGTATCCCCCGGGACCCCAACCGAAAGGCCTCCCCCATGCAGATCGCGATCCTCTACGGCGCCGCCGTCGCCTTCTTCCTGATCGTCGACGCGATCATGCTGACATCGGTGATGAAGCCGCTCTTCGAGCGCTATATCGGCGACATGCTGCGCGAGCCGATCGACCTGGCCCCCGCGGCGATCTTCTACCTGTTCTACGTCGCCGGGCTGGTCTGGCTGGTCGCCCTGCCCGCGCTGCGTGCGGGCTCGGTCGGGCAGGCGGCGATCAACGGCGCGATCCTGGGCGCGGTCGCTTACGGCACCTACGAGTTCACCAACAAGGCGACGCTGCAGGGCTGGGCCTGGCCGATGGTGGCGGTGGACACGACCTGGGGCGCGGTGCTGACCGGATCGACCGCCGCCTTCGGCACCTGGGTCGCGATGCGCTTCGCCTGACCGCTCAGGCGCAGCCCCGGCCCGCGGCGCCCGCCACGCCGGCCCAGCCCACGAAGCGACCCGCCTCGAAGACGAGGACGAGGCCCTCCGCCGTCCGGAAGGCCTGCCGCCCGCGGCCGCAGCCCGTCGGGACGGGCGTCGCGCCCTGAACCTTGGCGACGCTGGCCAGCGCGCCGGCCTGCGCGCGGCCGAAGCCGATCTCGCGCCCGCCCGAGCCCGCGACGAGCAGCCCGCCCGGCGCGGGCACCAGGGCGAGGCCGCGCGGCGGCGGGGTCGGGGAAAGGTTCGGAGCGGCGGCCGTGCAGCCGGTCAGCGCCACGGCGAGGGCCGCGGCGCGCAGGCTCACCGCGGCGACCGCTTGGCCAGGATGCGCTGGAGCGTCCGGCGGTGCATCGACAGCCGCCGGGCCGTCTCGGACACGTTACGGTCGCAGAGCTCGTAGACGCGCTGGATATGCTCCCAGCGGACGCGATCGGCGCTCATCGGGTTCTCCGGCGGCGGCGGCAGGTCGTCGCCGCGCGACAGGAGCGCGTTGGTGATGTCGTTCGCATCGGCGGGCTTCGACAGGTAATCCGTCGCGCCGATCTTGACCGCGGCCACCGCGGTCGCGATCGCCCCGTAGCCCGTCAGCACGACGATGCGGCTGTCGGGGCGCTTCTCGCGCAGCTTCTCGACCACGTCGAGCCCGTTGCCGTCCTCGAGCCGCAGGTCCACGACGGCATAGGCCGCCGGCGACGCTGTCGCCTTCGCGATCCCCTCGGCGACCGAGCCCGCGGCCTGCACCGAGAAGCCACGCTTCTCCATCGCCCGCTCGAGGCGGCGCAGGAAGGGCTCGTCGTCATCGACGAGCAGCAGGGACGGGTCTGGTCCGATGTCCTGCAATGCTTCGGTCATCACTCGCTCTCCTCGCGTGTCATGTCGAACTGGAATATGGAGCGTTTCCGACAATTTCCAGTTTCCGGGACGCCCCATGCCCACGCAATCGACCGCCACCTTGCTGCCGCCCGAATCGGACGGTCCGCGCATCCGTCTGATTACGCTGGTCAATCTCCGGTGGCTGGCGCTTCTCGGACAGTCGATCACGGTCGTCGTCGCCTATCTCACGCTGTCGTTGGACCTGCATCTGGTGCTCTGCGCGGCCGCCATCGCCGCGGGGGCCGGCGCCAATATCGTGCTCAGCCGCGGGCAGCCCGCGAATGCCCGTCTCAGCGACCGCGCGGCCTTCGGGTTCCTGCTCTTCGACGTGCTGCAGCTCAGCGCGATCCTGTTCCTTACGGGGGGGCTCAATAATCCCTTCGCCGTCCTCTTCATGGCGCCGGTCACGATCTCGGCCACGGTCCTGTCGCTGCGCGCCACGGTGCTGCTGGCGGCGACGGCGATCGCGATGATCTCGCTTCTGGGCGGCTATCACCTGGCCCTGCGGACGCTCGACGGGGCGGTGCTGGAGCTGCCCGAGCTGTTCCTCGTGGGATTCTGGGTCGCGGTTCTGGTGGGGACGCTGTTCCAGTCGGGCTTCGCCTGGAGACTGACGCGCGACACCGAGCAGCTGTCGCGCGCGCTGCTGGCGACGCAGACGGCGCTCGCGCGCGAGCAGAAGCTGCAGGACCTGGGCGGCGTCGTCGCCGCCGCGGCGCATGAGCTGAACACCCCGCTGGCCACGATCAAGCTGGTCTCGGCGGAGCTCGTCGACGACCTCGCCGATCAGCCCGAGCTGCGCGAAGACGCCGAGCTGATCCGCAGCCAGGCCGACCGCTGCCGCGACATCCTGCGCTCGATGGGCCGGGCGGGAAAGAGCGACCGGCACATGCGCGTGGCCCCGGTCGAGGCCGTCCTGCGCGAGGCTGCCGCCCCGCATGACGACCGCGGCATCGAGATCGTCTACGACATGACGGGCGAGCCCGGCAGCCCCGACCGCCCGCCGCAGGTCCAGCGCCTTCCCGAGGTGATCCACGGGCTGCGCAACCTGATCCAGAACGCCGTCGATTTCGCTGAGGAGCGCGTCTGGATCGACATCCGCTGGAGCGGGCAGAGCCTGATGGTCCGGGTCACCGATGACGGCCGCGGCTATCCGCCCGAGGTGCTGCCGCGGCTGGGCGACCCGTTCCTGCGCAGCCGCAAGCGGCCCGGCTCCGAAGGCATGGGCCTGGGCCTGTTCATCGCCAAGACCCTGCTGGAGCGGACTGGCGCGCGGGTCACCTTCGGCAACGCGGCCGCCCCGGGCGGCCGCCGCCGGCGGACGCATGGCGGCGCGCAGGCCAGCGTGGTCTGGCCGCTGGCGTCGATCGCCGCGCCCGAAAGCGGGGCCTTGGGCGAAAACACGCCGTTCCTGCCCTGACGCCCCGCGGCGCCGGGCGCGATTAACGTCGCTTTAACCAGAATCGTCGAGTCGTCTCATGGCAATCGCGAGAGGTTCTGCCATGCCCGACGTGGTCCATATGCTGATTCCCGTGTTCGGCGGGGCGCTCGTCGGACTGGCCGTGCTCTGGGGCGTGCTCTCCTTCGCGCCGCGGGCGGCCTTCGGGGCGGCCAACCCGCTCGCCCGCATCGACAGCGACGTCCTGTCGGAGCCCCGTCAGTTCCTGTTCCGCAACGGCTACCTGGTCGAGCATTCCGAGAACGTGGGCTTCCTGCTGCCCCCGCCCATCGATCACCTGCGGGCCTGGGACGCGCTGATCGACGCGCTTTCCGACCTCGTGGACGAGGCCGGGCCCGCCTTCCGCGCCCTGCGCGAGAAGGGCCGGGCCGTGCGGCTGGAGGGCACTTTCGGCCGCGACCGCATCGTCGTTCTGGGCCGCCGCGACGGGGCCGATATCCGGATCACCGTCTCCGCCGCCGATCGCAGCCACGCCGCGATCCGCGTCGATCTCGACAGCCTGCGCGCGATGGAGGACGAGATGGCGCTGCTGACCCGCGCGGGCGACAGCGCCCCGGCGCTCAGCTGGGCCATCGACGCCGAGGGGCGGATCATCTGGGCCAACGCCGCCTACACGACGCTCGTCGCGCGCTGCAACGGGCGCGACGCGGCCAGCGCCTGGCCGCTGCCCACGCTCTTTCCCGACGAGCCGGGCGCGCCCTCGGGCACGGTCCGGCGCAAGGTTGTCGCCCGTGACGGGACCGAGGCCTGGTTCGACGTCACCACCGCCGCGCCCGAGCCCGACGGGATCCGCCATGTCCACGCGCTCTCACTCGACGCGGTGATCCGCGCCGAGGATACGCTGCGCAGCTTCATCCAGACGCTCACCAAATCCTTCGCCGTCCTGCCCACCGGCCTCGCCATCTTCGACCGCGAGGGCCAGCTCGCCCTGTTCAACCCGGCGCTGATCGACATGACCGGGCTGGACGCGGCCTTCCTGTCGCGGCGGCCGCGGATGACCGATTTCTTCGACGCGCTGCGCGACCTGCAGAAACTGCCCGAGCCGCGCGACTACAAGGCCTGGCGCGACGGGCTGGCCGGGCTCGCGCGGGGCGAAGCCGGCCGCGCCCATAGCGAGACCTGGACGCTGCCCTCCGGCGGCACCCTGCGCGTCACCGGCCGGCCGCAGGCCGACGGCTCGGTCACACTGATGCTGGAGGATGTCTCGGCCGAGCGGGTGGCCACGCAACGCGCGCAGCGCGATCAGGCGGCGCTGACCGGCCTGCTCGACGCGGTGGACGAGGCGCTGGTCGTGTTCGACGGCGAGGGCCGGCGGGTGCTGGCCAATGCCGCCGCGCGGGCCGGCATTCCCGATCTCGCGCCCTGCGCCCCGCCGGCGGCCGAGATCGACCTGCCCGAGACGCTGGAGGCCTGCATCGCGCTCTGGTCGAAGGGCTGCGCGCCGAGCCCCGTCTGGGGCGAGATCCGCGACCTGCTGCGGCTGCCCGCCCGCGAACGCTCCGGCTGGTCCGACAAGCTGCGCCGCCCGGAGGGCTGCGATCTCGAGATCCGCGTCACGCCGCTGGCCGGCGACCGACTGGCCCTGGGCTTCGCCGAGGATCGCGCCCTGACGCCGCCCCCGCCCGCGACCGCCCGGCGCCCGCGCGTTTCCGCCTGAGCCCGGGGGCCGCTTCCGACCGACGCGACACGCGCGGACTTGCGCGCCCCCGGCACCGCCCGCTAACCCGCTGGCATGCCGACCGCGCTTCCCCCGATCGACCTGGCCACGCCCGCCGCCACCGACGCCCTCGCCCGGCGACTCGCCCCGGCGCTGGGCCCCGGCGACACGATCCTGCTGGAGGGGCCCGTCGGCGCCGGCAAGACCGCCTTCGCCCGCGCGCTGATCGGGGCCCTCCGGGCGCAGGCGGGCCTGCCGCCCGAGGACGTCCCCTCGCCCACCTTCACGCTGGTCCAGACCTACGACGCGGGCGGGTTCGAGATCTGGCACGCCGATCTCTACCGGCTGGGCCAGCCCGAGGAGGTGCTGGAGCTCGGGCTGGAGGACGCCTTCGCGGACGCGCTCTGCCTCGTCGAATGGCCCGACCGGCTGGGCCCGGCCGCGCCGCGGGACGCGATCACGCTCGCGCTCGCGGTCGCGGGCGAGGGCCGCCGCGCCGTGCTGTCGGGGCCCGAGGCCGCGCTCGCCCGGCTGGCCGCCGCCCTCGACCGGGCACCGGCATGAGCGCACGGGACCGCCAGATCGACGCTTTCCTCGCCGATGCGGGCTGGGGCGCGGCGCGCCGCGTGCCGCTCGCGGGCGATGCGAGCCTGCGCCGCTATATCCGCCTTCACGGCCCGGCGGGCACCGCCATGCTGATGGACGCGCCGCCCGGCTCGGGCGAGGACGTGCGCCCCTTCCGCGACCTTGCCACCCATCTCGCCGGTCAGGGGCTGTCGGTTCCGCGCATCCGCGCCGCCGATGTCCCGGCGGGCCTTTTGCTGCTCGAAGATCTGGGCGATGCCCTCTTCGCGCGCCATGCCGCCGCCCATCCAGGGGCCGAGCCCGAGCTTTATGCCGCCGCGGGCGCGCTGCTCGGCCACTTGCACGCGATGCCGCGGCCCGCGGGCCTGCCCGACTACCGCCCGCTCATGCCCGATCTCGCGGGGCTCGCGCTCGACTGGTACGCGCCCGAGGCGCGGGCCCAGCGCCCGGCGCTCGTCGCGGCGATGGCCGCCGCGCTCGACGCCGTGGCGGGGCCGCCCGTCTTCGTGCATCGCGACTACCACGCCGAGAACCTGATCTGGCTGCCCGAGCGCGCGGGCGCGGCCCGGGTCGGCCTTCTCGACTTCCAGGATGCGATGGCGGGCCCCGCGGCCTACGACCTCGCCTCGCTGATCCACGATCCCCGCCGCGCCGTCAGCCCCGCCGCCCGCCGCGCCGCGACCGAAGCCTTCCGCGACGCCACCGGCATCGCGGCGGATCGGCTGGACGCCCAGATCGCCGTCACCTCCGCCCAGCGCGCGCTGCGCATCCTCGGCGTCTTCGCCCGGCTCTGCCTGCGCGACGGCAAGACGCGCTATCCGGAGTTCATCCCCGCCACCTGGCAGGTCCTGCAAGACGACCTGCGCCACCCCGTCCTCGCCCCCCTGCGCGAGATCTGCGCCGCGCTCCCCGCGCCCGACGCGGCCCGGCTCGACGCGATCCGCGCGCGGGCGGGCCGGCTCGCCGGGCGGAGCGACGCGGCATGATCGCGGCCATGGTCTTCGCCGCGGGGCTGGGCACGCGGATGCGCCCGCTGACCGACGCGATGCCCAAGGCGATGGTCCGCGTCGCGGGCCGGCCGCTGATCGACCACGCCTTGGAGCAGGTCGCAGGCGCCGCACCGCTGGCCGTCAACGCCCATCACCACGCGGGCCAGCTGCAGGCCCATCTCGCGGGCCGGGACCTGACGGTGCTGGTCGAGGATCCGCTGCTGGAGACCGGCGGCGGGCTGCGCAACGCGATGGGCGTGCTGGGTGACGGCCCGGTCCTGACGATGAACGCCGACGCCGCCTGGACCGGGCCGCGCGCGATCGAGACGCTGGCCGCCGCCTGGGATCCGACGCGCATGGACGGGCTCCTGCTGCTGGTCGACCCGGCGCGGACCGCCGGGCCCTGCGGCGCCGATTTCGGCATCGCCGCGGATGGCGCGCTGACGAGGGCGGCCCGGCCCCTGGGCTATACCGGCGCCGGCATCGTCAAGACCGAGGCGCTGGCGCGGGTTCCCGACCGGGTCTTCTCGCTCTGGGAGCTCTGGCGCCCGATGCTCGCGGCCGGCCGGCTCCACGGCACGCGGCATCCCGGCGGCTGGGCCGATGTCGGCACGCCCGAGGGCATCGCCCGGGCCGAGGCGATGCTGGCGGCGGCGGCGTGATCCGCGGCGTCTTCCACGAGCCGCCCGGCGTCGATTTCAGCCGTGCCGTCGTCGCGGGCCTGACCGCGCGGCTCGCGGACGCGCCGCCCGAGGCGCTGGCCCGGGTCACGCTGCTGGTGAACACCCATCGCATGGCCCGCCGGGTCGAGGCCGCCTTCGCCCAGCGCGGCGCGACGCTGCTGCCGCGGATCGGGCTCGTCTCGGACCTCGCCGCGCTCCTGCCGCCCGGCGCGGCGCCCCGGGCGACGATCGCCCCCCTGGCCCTGCGCCTGCGGCTGACGCGCCTGGTCGAGCGGCTGCTGGCCGCGCGCCCCGACCTCGCGCCGCCCGCCGCCGCCTTCGACCTCGCCGGCACGCTCGCCACGCTGCTGGCCGAGATGCAGGAGGAGGGCACGGGGCTCGAGGCGCTGGAGGCGATCGAGACGGGCGAGCTCTCCGATCACTGGCGCCGCAATCTCGACTTCCTGCGCATCGTGCTGCCCTGGCTCGACGGCACGGGCGAGGTCACGCCCGCCGCCGCCCAGCGCGCCGCGCTCGACATCCTGCTCGGGCGCTGGCGCGCCGCACCCCCGGCGATCCCGTCATCGTCGCGGGCTCCACCGCCTCGCGGGCCCCGACCCGCGCGCTGATCACCGCGGTGACGGCGCTGCCGCAAGGCGCGGTAATCCTGCCGGGCCTCGACCGCGACATGCCCGAGCCCGCCTGGACCGGCCTGCTGGGCGACGGCCACGGCCCGGCCGGCGCGCAGGACCATCCGCAATACCGCCACGCCGCGCTGCTGGCGGATCTGGGCCTCGCCCGCGATGACGTGCCGCGCTGGGACGGGACCGCCCCCGCCGCGCCGGCGCGCAACCGGCTGCTGTCGCTGGCGCTGCGCCCGGCCCCCGCGACCGATGCTTGGCGCGAGGAGGGGCCGCACCTCGCCGACGTGGCGGCGGCCTGCGCGGGCATCACCCTGCTCGAGGCGCCCACCCCGGGGGCCGAGGCCACGACCGTCGCGCTGGGCCTGCGCGCCGCGCTGGCCGAGGGGCGCCGCGCGGCGCTGATCACCCCCGACCGCCAGCTGTCGCGGCAGGTGGCGGCGCAGCTCGACCGCTGGGGGATCGAGCCCGACGACTCCGCCGGCATCCCGCTCGGCCAGTCGCTGCCGGGGCGGCTTCTGCTGATGGTGGCCGATCTGCGGGCGCCGGTTCTCGACAGCGAGGCGCTGGTCGCGTTGCTGAAACACCCGCTGACCGCCAGCGGCTGGGACCGGCCCGCGCATCTGGCCCGGGTGCGCGCGCTTGAGCTGGACCTTTTGCGCCGCGCGCCGATCGCCTTCCCCGACCGCCGCGCGGTGGCCGATTGGGCCGGGGCGGAGGCCGATGAATGGACGGCGTGGCTTTGCGATCTACTCGACCGGCTGGCCCCGTCCGCCGGGGCGGCGACGCTGGCGGAGCACGCGGCCGACCATCTCGAGATCGCGGAACACGCGGCGCGCGGCCCGGCGGCGGACGGGGCGGAGGACGCGGTGGAGAACGGTGCGGGCGATCTGTGGAAAGGCGTCGCGGGCGCCTGCGCGCGCGGCGTGCTCCGCGACCTCTGTGCCTGCGCCGGCGAGCGCGGCGGCGCGCCGCTTCCGCCCGCCGACCACGCGCGCATCCTGCACGGGCTGATCGCGGCCGAGGAGGTACGCGAGGCCGTCGGCCCGCATCCCGACGTGATGATCTGGGGCGCGCTGGAAGCCCGGGTCCGCACCGCCGACCGGGTGATCCTGGGCGGGCTGGTCGACGGCATTTGGCCCGACCATCCCGGCGCCGATCCCTGGCTCAACCGCGCCATGCGCGCGCAGGCCGGGCTGCGCCTGCCGGATCGCACCGTGGGCCTGTCGGCGCATGACTTCCAGCAGGCCGCGGCCGGGGCCGAGATCTGGCTGAGCCGGGCGCTGCGCGACGACGAGGCCGAGACCGTGCCCTCGCGCTGGCTCAACCGCCTGACCGGGCTCTTGGACGGGCTGGGCGGCGAGGCGGCGGCGGCGCTGGAGGCGATGCGGGCGCGGGGCGACGGCTGGCTGGCGCAGGCCGCGCGCCTGTCCGAACCCGACGCCCGCCACCCCGCCACGCTGGCCCCGCGCCCCGCCCCGAAACCGCCCACAGCCCATCGCCCGACCCGCCTGTCGGTCACCGCAGTCGAGACGCTGATCCGCGATCCCTACGCCATCTATGCCCGCGCCATCCTGGGCCTGCGCGCGCTCGACCCGTTGCGGCAGGGGCCCGACGCGCGGCTGCGCGGCTCGGCCATCCACGACGCGATGGAGCGCTTCGCCCGGGAAGTGCCGGGCGAGATCGACGCCGCCGCCGCCGATCGCCTGCGCGCCGCGTTGGAGCAGACGCTGGCGTCGCAGGCCCCCTGGCCGGGCTTCCGCCGGCTCTGGCTTGGCAAGTTCGACCGCATGCTGCCCGATTTCCTGCGCGCCGAGGCCGCGCGCCGCGCGGCGGGGCGGCCGATCGCGATCGAGCGGGGCGCCGAGTTGGCCTTCGACGACCCGCCCTTCACCCTGACCGCCCGCGCCGATCGCATGGATCATCGCGGCGACGCGGTGGCGATCTACGACTACAAGACCGGCAAGCCGCCCACGGCGAAGCAGCAGGAGGCCTTCGCCAAGCAGCTTCTGCTGGAGGCGCTGATGGTGACCCGCGGCGCCTTCGGGGACCTGCCTCCCCGCGTCGCGGAGGTGGCCTATCTGGGCGTCGGCGCCAGCTACAAGGAGGAGACGGTCGCGGTCGATGCCGCGATCCTGGCCGAGACCGACCGCGAATTCCGCGACCTGGTAGGCGCCTACGCCGAGGGGCGGCCCTATATCGCCCGCCTCGCCCCCGACGTGCTGACCTTCGCCTCCGATTACGATCAGCTGTCGCGCTTCGGCGAATGGGACGACACGCAGGACGCGACCACGATCCCGGTGGGCCGCGCATGATGGACGACCTGCCCCCGCCCGACGACGCCACCCGCGCCCAGATCCGAGCCGCCGACCCCTCGGGCTCGGTCTGGCTGTCGGCAAATGCGGGATCGGGCAAAACGCGGGTCCTGACCGACCGCGTGGCCTGGCTCCTGCTGGAGGGCACGCCACCCGAGCGCATCCTCTGCCTGACCTTCACCAAGGCCGCGGCGGGCGAGATGCAGAACCGCCTGTTCAAGCGGCTGGGCGAATGGACCATGCTCGGGGACGACGCGCTGCGCATCCGGCTGCAGCAGCTCGGCGTGGAGCGCGGACGGGTCGACACGGACGCGCTGCGCCGCGCGCGCACGCTGTTTGCCCGCGCGATCGAGGCGCCGGGCGGGCTGAAGATCCAGACGATCCACGCCTTCTGCGCGGGGCTCCTACGACGCTTCCCGCTGGAGGCCGGCGTCACCCCCGCCTTCACCGAGATGGACGAGATCACCGCCGCGCGGCTTCACGCCGACATCCTCGACGGCATGGCCGCCGACCCGACGACTCGGCCCCTGGTCGACGCGGTGGCCGCGAAGCTGAGCGACGGCGATCCCGGCGCCTTCCTCGCCGCGGTGCTGAAGCATCGCGACGGGCTGGGCGGCTGGGACGAGGCCGGGCTGCGGGCAGCGTTGGGGATCGCGGACGCGTCGGCCGCCGAGGTTCGGGGCGCGGCGGTGACGCCCGCCGACCTCGACCTGCTGGAGGTCGTCCGCGACGCCGCGGGGCGGGCGGACGGCAAGACCATGTCGGACCTGTCGACCCGGCTGGCGGAGGCCTATCTCGCGGATCCGCCGGATCGCTTCGACCTGCTCTGCACTGCCTTCCTGAAGAAGGACGGCGACCCGCGGGCCAACCTCGTGACGAAACCCGTCGCGGCCGAGATCGGCGAGGCCGCGCTGGACGATCTGCGCGACCTGGCCTGCCGGCTCACCGACGCGCAGGCCCGCCTCGCCGCGCTGGAAGGCTTCGGCCATACCCGCGCGCTGCACGCGTTCGGCCCGGTCTTCGCCGAACGGGTCGAGGCGGCGAAGCGCGCGCGCGGCTGGCTCGATTTCGACGACCAGATCCGCCGCGCCCGGGCGCTCCTGTCGACGCGGGACATGGCGCAATGGGTGCTCTTCAAGCTCGATGGCGGGATCGACCACATCCTGGTGGACGAGGCGCAGGATACCTCGCCCGCGCAATGGGACGTGATCGCCGCGCTGAGCCAGGAATTCGGCGCCGGCATCGGCGCGCGGCCCGAGCTGGTCCGCACGCTCTTTGTGGTGGGCGACCGCAAGCAGTCGATCTACCGCTTCCAAGGCGCCGATCCGGGGGCCTTCGACCGGATGCGCGCGGTGTTCGGCGACCGGCTGACCGACCCGCCGCTGACCGATCATGCGCTGCTTCATTCCTTCCGCTCCGCGCCGGTGATCCTCGACCTCGTGGACGCGGTGTTCGAGACCGGCGGCGGGGTGGGCGACGCCCCGCAACACATCGCCTTCAACAGGGATCTGCCCGGCCGCGTCGATCTCTGGCCGCCGATCCCGAAAGCCGAGCCCGACCTTTCCGACCGCCGCTGGTACGATCCCGTCGACCGGCCCGCGCCGAACGATGCCGATGTGCGGCTGGCCCGCCGCGTGGCGGAGGCGATCCGCGCCATGGTCGACGCGCGCGCGCCGATCGTCCACCGAGGCGTCCGTCGCGCCGTCGACCAGGGCGACATACTGGTTCTGTTCCAGCGCCGCGACAGGCTGTTCTTCCACGTCATCCGCGCCTGCAAGGCGGCGGGGCTGAACCTCGCCGGGGCGGATCGGCTGGTGCTGACCCGGGACATGGCCGTCCGCGACCTGCTGGCGCTGCTGCGCTGGCTCGATGCGCCGGGGGACGACCTGTCGCTCGCCACCGTCCTGCGCTCGCCGCTGGGCGGGATGGACGAGGCCGGGCTCTACGATCTTGCGCATGGCCGCGCCGGGCGGCTCTGGGACCGGCTGCGCGACGAAGGACCGCGCGCGACGGTCGCGATGCTGCGCGACCTGCTCGCGCGCGCCGACCGGCTGCGCCCCTTCGAGCTTCTGCAGCGCATGCTGATCCGCCATGACGGCCGCCGTCTTCTGCTGGCGCGGCTGGGCGCTGGGTCCGGCGAGGCCATCGACGCGTTGCTCGCGCAGGCGCTGGCCTACGAGGCGGCGCAGGTGCCCAGCCTGGCGGGCTTCCTCGGCTGGCTCGACAGCGCCGCGCCGGAGGTCAAGCGCCGCCCCGGCGCAGGCGCGATCCGGGTGATGACGGTGCATGGCGCCAAGGGGCTGGAAGCGCCGGTCGTGATCCTGCCCGAGACGATGAAGCGCGACCTCAAGACTCCCCAGGGCGTGCAGCGCCTGCCCGGCGACGGGCCCGCGATCTGGATGCCGCCCAAGGCGCAATGGTCGCCGGCCGCCCGCGACCTGGCCGAGGCGACGCAGGCCGCCGATGCCGCCGAGCGCGAGCGGCTGCTCTATGTCGCGCTGACCCGGGCCGAAAGCTGGCTGATCGCCGGGGCGGCGGGCGAGGTGGGCGACGCGCCCGGCGACAGCTGGTGGCGCCGGATCGAGGCGGGGCTGCGCGCGCGCGGCGCCGGTCCCCTGCCCACGCCGGAGGGCGACGGGCTGCGGCTCGAGGCGGGCGACTGGACGCCGCTGCCGGCGGCCGACGCCCCGGACCCCACCGCGCCCCGCGACGCGCCGCTGCCCTTCCTCGAGACGCCGCCCCAGCCGCCCGCGCGGCCCGCCGGGCGGCTCACCCCGTCCGACCTGCCGGGGGCCAAGACGCTGCCGGGCGAGAGCGCGGGCCGCCCCGATGCGCTCGACCGCGGCACGGCGATCCACGCGCTGCTCGAACACCTGCCCGCCCTGCCCCCGGCCGACCGCGCCGCCGCCGCCGAGGCGATCCTCGCCGATCTGCCCGGACGCGCGGCGATCCTGGCCGAGGCGGAGGCCGTTCTCGACGCCCCGGACCTCGCGCATCTCTTCGCCCCCGGCACCCTGGCCGAGCTGGCTTTCGCCCTGCCCGCCGAGGGCACGCGCCCGCCGGTCTTCGGCACGATGGACCGCGTCATCCTCGCACCCGACCGGGTGACGATCGTCGACTACAAGACCAATGCCGTGCTGCCCGACGCCCCCGGCGACGTGCCCGCGGGCCTCCTGCGGCAGATGGCGGCCTACGAGCTCGCCGCCCGCGCGATCTGGCCCGGGCGCGCGGTCGAGCTGGCGATCCTCTGGACGCGGGCGCCGCGGCTGATGGCGCTGCCCGGGGCGCTCCTGCGCGACGCCTGGGCCGAGATGCCCGCCATTGACCCCGCGGCGGACGGTGCATAGCTTCAGCCTCCGCACGCGCGACACGCCACCAACCAGGAGAGCCCATATGGCCACCGTAGCCGCCACCGACGCCACCTTCGACGAGGTGGTCAAGCAGTCCGACATTCCCGTCGTCGTCGATTTCTGGGCCGAGTGGTGCGGCCCCTGCAAACAGATCGGCCCGGCGCTGGAGGAGCTTTCGGCGGAATACGAGGGCCGCGTGAAGATCGTGAAGGTGAACGTGGACGAAAACCCCTCCGCCCCCGCGCAGATGGGCGTTCGCGGCATCCCGGCGCTCTTCATGTTCAAGGGCGGCGAGGCGGTGGACCAGAAAATCGGCGCCGCGCCGAAGGCCGCGCTGAAGGACTGGATCGAAAGCGCCGTCTGAGCGCCGCCTAGACCCGGACGGGCCGACCGGAACGCCGTTCTGCCCCATATTTCACGAGATGCCCCGCGGCCCCCGGCCCGCGGGGTTTTTCTTTGCCGCCACCTCTGGTCGGATGCGGGGGCAACCGGGACGGGAGAGACGCGCATGACCGAGCCATCCACCTTCGCGACCGCGGCCTATGGCGGCGCGGGCTGGTCGCCGCGCCGGCGCGACCACGCGGGCGACATGGGGCCCCTCTGGTCCGGCGGGATCGACAGCGAATGGAAGACGCTGCGCACGGTCCTGCTGCGCCGCCCCGGGCCCGAGATCGCGGCCGAGGACGTGGACGCCGCGCAGCAGCTCGCGCCCCTCGACCTCGGCCGCGCGCAGGCCGAGCACGACCGCATGGCCGAAGCCTATCGCGACGCGGGCGTCGCGGTGCTGAAGGTGCCCGAGGTGCCCCGCCCCGCGCCCAATCGGATGTTCTGCGCCGATCTCTTCGCGATGACGCCGCAGGGCGCGATCCTCGCGCGTCCCGCCTCGACGGTGCGCGCGGGCGAGGAGGTCGCGGTGGCCCATGCGCTGGCGGCGGCAGGGGTGCCGATCCTGCGCACGCTGACCGGCACCGCCACCTTCGAGGGCGCGGACCTGATCTGGATCGACGCCGCGACCTGCCTGATCGGGCGCGGGCTGCGCACGAACGACGCCGCCATCGCGCAGATCACCGGCCTGCTGGCCGAGATCGGGTTGGAGGCCGTCGCGGTCGACATGCCCTTCGGCACGATGCACCTGATGGGCATGCTGAGCGTGGTCGATGCGGATCTCGCCATCGCCTGGCCGCGCCGCACGCCGCACCGCGCGGTCGCGCTGATGCGGGCGCGGGGGATCGACGTGGCCTTCCTGCCCGATGCCGACGAGGCGCAGGCGAACCGGGGCCTGAACGTCGTGGCGCTGGGCCCGCGCAGGGTGCTGATGCCCGACGGCAACGCCGCGATGCGCGGCTTCTACGAGGGGCTGGGCATCGAGGTGGTCGCGACGCCGATGTTCGAGCTGCGCAAGGCCGCCGGCGCGGTCGGCTGCCTCACCGGCATCGTCGCGCGCGACATGGGGTGACGGCTGATCCGGCCCGAAGGGCGGAGCCTCGGGAGAGCGGACTTGCCGGAACCGGGTCTACCTCCCTTGGGGGACGGCCCGCCGAAATGCCGAAAGGCGCACGGCCGACCGGGCGTGAGCGCGGACGCGAAGATGAGCGTGCCTTGACGGGCGCTCGCCCCGATTTCGCGGTCTGGTGAGCCGCGATCCCCGTTTTTACTAACAGACGGAGGCACGCGCCTGCCCGGGTGGGCGTGGAACATGCCCGCCATGGGGCGGGCAGGCGTGTGCCGGGCCGCTGCGCGACCCGGCGGCATGGCGCACCAGCCCCCCAAACGCAGAACCCCCGGGCGATCGCTCGCCCGGGGGTGTGTCGCGTGACCTGTGAGGGAGGGTCAGCCGCGCGAGAACTCGGGATAGGCCTCCATGCCCAGCTCGGTGGTGTCGAGACCGGTGATCTCGGCCTCCTCGCTGACCCGGATGCCGCCCGCGGCCTTCAGCACGATCCAGACGACCAGGCTGACGACGAAGGTGAAGCCACCGATGGCCGCGAAGCCGATGATCTGGGTGATGAAGTTCGCGCCCTCCGTGTAGAACGGAACCGCGAAGGTGCCCCAGAAGCCCGCCAGCAGGTGGACCGGGATGGCGCCCACGACATCGTCGATCTTCAGCTTGTCGAGCATCGGGACCGCGAAGACCACGATCACGCCGCCCACGGAACCGATCCAGAGCGCGCCGAACAGCGTCGGGTCGAGCGGCCCGGCGGTGATCGAGACGAGGCCCGCCAGCGCACCGTTCAGCACCATCGTCAAATCGACCTTCTTGTAGACGATCTGGGTCAGGATCAGGCAGGTCACCGCGCCCGCGGCCGCCGCCATGTTGGTGTTGGCGAAAATCCGGCTGATGTCGGTGATGTCACCGATCGTGCCCATCGCCAGCTGCGAGCCGCCGTTGAAGCCGAACCAGCCCAGCCACAGGATAAACGTGCCAAGCGTGGCGAGCGCGAGGTTCGAGCCCGGCATCGCGACGACCTTGCCGTCCTTGGCGTATTTGCCCAGGCGCGGCCCGAGGATGATCGCCCCGGCCAGCGCCGCGAAGCCGCCCGCCGCGTGGACCAGCGTCGAGCCCGCGAAGTCGGAGAAGCCCGCCTCGGACAGCCAGCCGCCGCCCCACTGCCAGGAGGCCTCGATCGGGTAGATGATGCCCGTCAGGACCGCGACGAAGATCAGGAAGGGCCAGAGCTTGATGCGCTCGGCCAGGGTGCCCGATACGATCGAGGCGGTGGTGGCGCAGAACATCAGCTGGAAGAAGAAGTCCGACCCCACCGAGGCATAGCCCGTGTCCACGCCGTCGGCTCCGACGCCCACCGGCTCGAGCGAGGCGGGGGAGAAGAGGTTTCCGACATAGCCGGTGATGGTCCAGCCGTCGCCCGGGTACATCAGCCCGTAGCCGACCAGCCAGTACATGATCGCCGCGATCGAGAAGAGCGCGATGTTCTTGGTGAGCTGCATCGTCACGTTCTTGGAGCGGACGAGACCGGCCTCCAGCATGGCGAAGCCCGCGGCCATCCAGAAGACCAGGAAGCCGCCCACGAGGAACAGCAGCGAGGTCAGGATGTAGGGCGAGGGCCCCGGTGCGACATTCGGGTCGGCGTCCTGCGCCAGGCCCATCACGGGCAACGCGGCGAGCGCGGCCCCGAGCATGATTGAATTGCGAAGTTTCATGGCGTTGTCTTCCCCTGTTCGCTGTCGTCAGATCGCGTCTTCGTTCAGCTCGCCGGTGCGGACCCGCACGGCCTGAGCGACGTCGAGCACGAAGATCTTGCCGTCACCGATCTTGTCGGTCTTGGCGGTGGTCTGGATGGTCTCGACGACCTGATCGGCCATGCTCGACGGCACGACGATCTCCAGCTTCACCTTCGGCACGAAGTTCACGGCGTATTCGGCGCCGCGATAGATCTCGGTATGGCCCGACTGGCTTCCGAAGCCCTTGATCTCGGTGACCATCATGCCGCGCACGCCGAGGGTGGTCAGCGCCTCGCGCACCTCCTCGAGCTTGAACGGCTTGATCGCTGCGATGATGAGTTTCACGTGCGTCCCCTTCGCTGCGGCCCGGCGCGGGCCCGAATGGAGGGCAATTCACGGAGGGGGCGGGCCGGGCGCAACGAAACGCGCCGCCCGGATCGCGGCGGCGGCGGGCGGCTTCCGCTTTTTCCGCACAATTTGCAGGCACTGCCTGTTTTTTGTGCGAAAGCTTCACGCATCACATGCGAAGGATTCGACCCGACGGGTGCAAATCCGACTCGCCAGTCGCTATCTTGCGGCCTATCGCGCCCCTGCCCCCGGCAGGATGGCGAACGAGGCGGAAACACCCAGAACGGGACGGGCAGCACATGGCGAGATCCGGCAAGACGCGACTGGTCGCCGACCGCAGGAAGGCGGCGCCGGCGAAATCCGCCGCGGCCAAGCCCGCGCGGCGCAAGCGCAAGCCGCCGGCCCGGCGCGGGCTGGTCTATTGGCTGCTCTGGCCCGTGCGGCTCGTGCTGCGGCTGGGCTGGGCGGTGGGCTGGCGCAGCGCCGTCGTGGTGCTGGCGCTGCTGGCGCTGGCCACGATGTTCAATTACGCGCGCATCCCCGACATGGCGACGCTGGCCGACGGGCGCGCCCGCGGCTCGGTCACTCTGCAGGATCGCTCGGGCGAGACCTTCGCCTGGCGCGGCGACAATTTCGGCGGACTGATTACCACCGACAGCATCTCGCCCTATCTGCGCGACGCGGTCGTCGCCTCCGAGGACAAGCGCTTCTACGGCCATCTCGGCGTCAGCCCGCGCGGCATCGCGGGCGCGATGCGCACCAATATCGCCGCCGGGCGCTCGCCGCTTTCGGGGGCCGGCGGCTCGACCATCACGCAGCAGGTGGCCAAGCTTCTGTGCCTCGGCAACGATTACGACCCGAGCTCGGGCATGACCGAGGCGGAGTTCGAGGCCGACTGCCGCGCGGGCTCCGTCTGGCGCAAGCTCAAGGAGATCCCCTACGCCCTCGCGCTGGAGGCGAAGTTCACCAAGGACGAGATCCTGTCGATCTATCTCAACCGCGCCTATCTCGGCGCGGGCGCGCGCGGCTTCGCCGCCGCCAGCCAGCGCTATTTCGGCAAATCCGTCGCCCGGCTGGAGCCGGCGGAGGCCGCGATGCTCTCGGGCCTACTGCCCGCGCCCAGCTACTACGCGCCCACCAACGACCTGCAGCGCGCCCGCGACCGCGCCGCCACCGTGCTGCGCCTGATGCACGAGCAGGGGCTGCTGACCACCGCCGAATACACCCGGGCGCTGGAGAATCCCGCCGACCTGTCGCCCGCCGCGCGCCAGGACACGGGCGGCTATTTCGCCGATTGGGTGATGTCGGACGCGCCCGATTTCCTGACCTCCGAGACGACCGAGGACGTGATCGTGCGCACCACGCTCGACAAGGACATCCAGCGCGCCGCCGAGGAGGCGCTGGAATACGTCTTCGACGAGAAGGTGCGCGAGGGCTCCGAGGCGCAGGCCGCCATCGTGGTGATGAGCGCCGACGGCGCCGTGCGCGCCATGGTCGGCGGGCGCAACACCCGCGGCGGGGGCCAGTTCAACCGCGCCGTGCAGGCGGTTCGCCAGACCGGTTCGAGCTTCAAGCCCTTCGTCTACGCCGCCGCGCTGGATCTCGGCTGGAGCTGGGATTCGGTCATCTTCGACGGCCCGCTCGCGATCGACGTCCCGGGCTCGGGCACCTATTCGCCCGACAACTATTCCAACCGCTTTTACGGCGAGGTGACGCTGACCCAGGCGCTGGCGCAGTCGATGAACACCGCCGCCGTGCGCCTGTCGGAGAATGTGGGCCGCGATGTGGTGCGCAACGTGGCCGCCGATTTCGGGATCGAGAGCGACCTGGCGCAGGGCCCGGCCCTGGCGCTGGGCGTGTCGGAAAGCACCCTGCTCGAGATGACGGGCGCCTTCGCGGGCATCCTGAACGGCGGCACCAGCGTGACGCCCTACGGGCTGAACTCGCTGTCGCTGCGCGACGAGACCGGCGCGCTGCTCGACCACGAGGGAGGCCTCGGCGAGCGCGTCATCCAGGAGGCGGCGGCGCGCCAGCTCGTCTACATGATGAGCCGCGTCGTCGAGGAGGGCACGGGCCAGCGCGCAAAGCTGCCCGACGGGCGGCCCGCGGCGGGCAAGACCGGCACGACGCAGGCGGCGCGCGACGCCTGGTTCATCGGCTTCACCGGCGATTACGTCGCGGGGGTCTGGATGGGCTATGACGACAACACGCCGCTGACCGGGGTGACCGGCGGCGGGCTGCCGGCCGAGATCTGGCGCGAGACGATGCTGCGGGTCCACCAGGGCCTGCCGATCAAGCCGCTGCCGATGATCGACCCGGGCCCGCAGACGCGCCGCGCCCCGCAGGTCGCGCAGCCGCAGCAACAGCGCCGCACCCCGCGCCGCCAACCCGACATCGCCGAGCGGATCCTGATGGACGTGCTGGGCGGGATCTTCGGGCGGAACTGACGGGCGGGCGGGCCGGGCGCGCGGCGGCGCGCCGCCGACCTGCCCGACACGCGAGCCCAGGGCCGCGGCCCGCCGCCGCGCCACCTTTCCTTCCCCGCCGGCCCGTGCCAGCGTCCTGCCGACAGCAGCCGGAGAACCCCCATGTCCATCGCCCAGCGCCTCGCCGATCTCGGCGTCACCCTGCCCGACGCCCCCGCCCCGGCGGCCAATTACGTGCCCGCCGTGCGCGCGGGCGGCCTGCTCTTCGTCTCGGGCCAGATCAGCGCGGGGCCGGACGGCATGATCAAGGGCCGGCTCGGCGACGGCATGTCGCTGGAAGACGGCGCGGCGGCGGCGCGGCAATGCGCGATCAACCTTCTGGCGCAGGTCCGCACCGCCTGCGACGGCGATATCGACCGCCTGCGCCGCGTCGTGAAGCTGACCGGCTTCGTCAATTGCACGCCCGATTTCGGCGACCAGCCCACCGTCATCAACGGCGCGTCGGATTTCTTGGTCAAGGCGCTGGGCGAGGCGGGACGGCATTCGCGTTCGGCCGTGGGCGCGACGCTGCCCTTCGGCGTCGCGGTGGAGATCGAGGGGATCTTCGAGATCGCATGAGCCTGCCCCCGGGGTTCCTCGCGGGGCCGATCGCGCACCGGGCCCTGCATGACCGCGCCGCCGGCCGGCCCGAGAACTCGCGCGCCGCGATCCGCGCGGCGCTGGCGCGCGGCCTCGCGATCGAGATCGACGTACAGATCTCGGCCGACGGGGTGGCGATGGTATTCCACGACGACCGTCTCGACCGGCTGACGGCGGTGCAGGGGCCGGTCGACGCGCGGGACGCCGCCGCACTGGGCCGCATCCGTCTGACCGGCGGGGACGAGGGCATCCCGACGCTGCGCGAGGTGCTGGCGCTCGTCGCGGGCCGGGTGCCGCTGCTGATCGAGGTGAAGGATCGCGACGGCGCGATGGGCCCCGGCATCGGCCCGCTGGAGGACGCGGTGATCGCCGATCTCGCGGGCTATGACGGCCCGGTGGCGGTGATGTCCTTCAACCCCCATTCGGTCGATCACATTCGCCGCCACGCGCCGCATCTTCCGCGCGGTCTGGTGACCTCGGCCTATCACGCGCAGCACTGGCCCGGCCTGTCCGACGCCACCCGCGCGCGGCTGCGCGCGATGCCCGATCTCGACCGGATCGGCGCGCAGTTCATCAGCCACGAGGCCGCCGACCTTGCCAGCCCGCACGTGGCCCGCGCCAAGGCCGCGGGGCTGCCGGTGCTGTGCTGGACGGTGCGCTCCGCCGCACAGGCGGCGGAGGCGCGGCGCATCGCCGACCAGGTGACCTTTGAGGGCTACTTGCCGTGACGCGCGCACGCGCCACCTAAAGCCCGCATGACCGACACCGAAATCGAACTGAGCGTGATCCCCGACCTCGGGGCCATCGACGCGGCCGAATGGGATGCCTGCGCCTGCCCGGAGGCCGCCGATCGCGGGCCGCCCGCCGATCCGTTCACCACGCATCGCTTCCTGCGGGCGCTGGAGCTGTCGCATTCCGTGGGTCCGCGCACCGGCTGGCAGCCCCAGCACCTGATCGCGCGCGCCGGCGGCGCGGTGATCGCCGTCGCGCCGATGTACGCCAAGGGCCACAGCCAGGGCGAGTACATCTTCGACCACAACTGGGCCCATGCCTGGGAGCGCGCGGGCGGCAGCTATTACCCCAAGCTGCAGATCGCCGTGCCATTCACCCCCGCCACGGGCCGCCGTTTCCTGGTGAAGCCGGGCCACGAGAGCACCGGCCTCCAGGCGCTTGTGCAGGGCGCGGAGACGGTCTGCGAACAGCACGACCTGTCGAGCCTGCACGTCACCTTCTGTACGAAGGCCGAGCGCGAAGCGGGCGAGGCGCTGGGGCTGATGGGGCGGTCGAGCCAGCAATATCACTGGTTCAACGACGGCTACGCCGATTTCGACGGCTTTCTCGCCGCGCTGAGCTCGCGCAAGCGCAAGACGATCCGCAAGGAGCGCGCCGTCGCGCAGGGCTTCGGCGGCGCGATCAACGCCTATACCGGCGACGCGCTGCGGCCCGAGCATTGGGACGCCTTCTGGCGCTTCTACCAGGACACCGGGCGGCGCAAATGGGGCAGCCCCTATCTCAGCCGCGCCTTCTTCGACGAGGTGCAGGCGACGATGCGCGACGACGTGCTGCTGGTTCTGGCCGAGCGGGACGGCGTGCCGGTCGCGGGCGCGCTGAACTTCATCGGGCGCGACGTGCTCTACGGCCGCTACTGGGGCTGTACCGAGCATCACCCGGCGCTGCATTTCGAGCTCTGCTACTATCAGGCCATCGACTTCGCGATCGAACACGGGCTGGGCCGGGTCGAGGCGGGCGCGCAGGGCGATCACAAGCTCGCGCGCGGCTACCTGCCGGTGACCTGCCATTCGCTGCACCACATCCCCAACGAAGGCTTCCGCCGCGCCATCGCGCAATTCCTCGAAGCCGAGGCGCGCGCCGTCGCCGAGGATATCGAGGTGCTCACATCATACGGCCCGTTTCGCCGGGTCATGCAGGAGGAACAGGAATGAGCCACGAGATCCCCGAGGGCTGGACCGAGAAAGACGGCGGGATCGAGCGCCGCTTCACCTTCAAGGATTTCAGCGCGGCCTGGGGCTTCATGTCCCGCGTGGCGCTGGCCGCCGAGGCGGCCGACCACCATCCGGAATGGTCGAATGTCTGGAACAGGGTGGACATTCGCCTGACGACCCACGATGCCGGCGGACTGACGGACAAGGACATCGCCCTTGCCCGCCATATCGACACGCTGAGCTGAGACGACACCCATGGACACACTGAACGCCCTCCTCTCGCGGGAGATCTATGCCGGACGCTCGCTGGGCGATTTCCTGAGCCTGGAATTCCTGGCCTCGATCGTGGGCGACATCCTCGCCGCGATCCTGATCATCATCCTGGCCTTCGTGATCTCGGGCTGGGTGTCGCGCCGCGTGAAGGCGATCTCCGAGCGTCACCCGCGCCTCGACGCGACGCTGTTCGACTTCCTTGGCAACATCGTCCGCTACGTCATCCTCGCCATCGCGGGGGTGGTGATCCTGAACACCTTCGGGATCCAGACGACCTCCATCGTGGCGGTGATCGGTGCCGCGGGCCTGGCCGTAGGCCTGGCGCTGCAGGGCACGCTGTCGAACGTGGCGGCGGGCGTGATGCTGATCTTCTTCCGGCCGATCAAGCTGGGCGATTTCGTCGTCATCAACGGCGAGATGGGCACGGTAAAGTCGATCAACCTCAACTATACCGAGCTCGCCAGCATCGGGAACGTGCAGATCATCATCCCCAATTCCGAGGTCTGGGGGAACACGATCACCAATTACTCGGTCTACGACACGCGGCAGGCGGAATGGACGATCGGCGTGGGCTACGGCGCCGACCTGCACCTGGTCGAGCGGATCATCCGCGACACGATCTCCTCGGACCCGCGCTTCCTGCCCGAGCCCGACATGACGGTCCTCGTCGACGGGCTGGGCGCGTCGAGCGTCGATTTCCTGGTGCGCGCCTGGGTGAAGCGGTCGGATTTCTTCGCCTTCTCGAAGGACATGAACCGCGACATCAAGATCGCGCTCGACGCCGCGGGGGTCGAGATCCCCTTCCCGCAACGCACCGTGCACCTGCTGCGCGAGGATGCGGCGACGCCCGAGGGCGAGACCGCCTGAGGCAGGCGGCGCCCGGCGGGCCCGCCCCCTACTCCGCTGCGCGGGTCACCATGCCGTAGAGGTCGCGCGGGTCGTCCGGGTCGGCCAACATGTCGAGATCGACGTAATGCCCCGTCCGCTTCATCTCGGCGAAGACGTGGCGCAGGGCGCTGAAATCCTCGGTCGCGAAGCCCACCGAATCGAACAGCGTGATCTGCCCCGGCCCGGTCCGGCCCGGCACCTGCCCGTCGATCACCCGCCACAGCTCGGTCACCGGGTGATCGGCGTCCAACTGCTGGATCTCGCCCTCGATCCGGGTCTGCGGCGGGTACTCCACGAAAATGTCCGAGCGCAGCAGGATGTCGCGATGCAGTTCGGTCTTGCCGGGGCAATCGCCGCCGATCGCGTTGATGTGGATGCCGCTGCCGACCATGTTGTCGGTCAGGATCGTCGCCTGCTTCTTGTCGGCGGTGCAGGTGGTGACGATCTGCGCGCCCGCGATGGCCTCTTCGGCCGAGCTGCAGGCGGTCACCGTCAGGCCCGTGCCCGACAGGTTGCGCACCGCCTTCTCGGTCGCGGCCGGGTCGATATCCCACAGCCTCACCTCCTCGATCCCGAGGCAGTGGTGGAAGCCAAGCGCCTGGAACTCGCATTGCGCGCCGTTGCCGATCATCGCCATCACCCGCGCGTCCCGGGGCGCGAGATGGCGCGCCGCGACGACCGAGGCGGCCGCCGTGCGCAGCGCGGTCAGCACCGTCATCTCGGTCAGCATCACCGGGTAGCCGTTATCGACGCGCGCCAGCACGCCGAAGGCCGTCACCGTCTGGAAGCCGCGCGCCATGTTGGCCGGGTGGCCGTTGACGTATTTGAAGCCGTAGTACTCGCCATCCGAGGTGGGCATCAGCTCGATCACGCCCTCGGGCGAATGGCTGGGCACGCGCGCGACCTTGTCGAAGCTTTCCCAGCGCTTGAAATCGTCTTCGATCCGGTCGGCGATGGCGGCGATGGTCTCGGGCACGCCGGCATCGTTCACGATCCGCATCATGTCGGCGACCGAGACGAAGGGCACCATGGCCAGCCGGGAGGGTTGGGTCTGGGTCATGTGCGGCTCCGCGTGGGGCGGTCGAGGACGGATTTCCCGAAGGCCGAGGCGACGAGGTCGACCAGCAGCTTCGCGGTCCGCCCGCGATCGTCGAGGAAGGGGTTCAGCTCGGCCAGGTCGAGCGAGGTAACGAGATCGGCATCGTTGAGCATCTCCATCACCAGATGCGCCTCGCGGAAGGTCGCGCCGCCGGGCACGGTCGTGCCGACCGCGGGGGCGATGCCGGGATCCAGGAAATCGACGTCGAAGCTGACATGCAGGTCGGCGCCCGCGTCGCGCACCCTGTCGAGGAAGGCGCGCAGCGGCGCGGCGATGCCATGCTCGTCGATCGCGCGCATGTCGTGCACCTCGACGCCCGCGCGGGTCAGCGCGCGCTTCTCGAAGGGGTCGACCGAGCGCAGCCCGATCATGCAGATACTCTCCGGCGCGACGGTGGCGCGCGGGGCCGGGAAATGCGGCCTGAAATCCGCCTGCCCGGTGAAATAGGCGACCGGCGTGCCATGCAGGTTGCCCGACTCGGTGCTCTCCAGCGTGTGGATGTCGGAATGCGCGTCGAGCCACAGCACGTGAAGCGGCCGGCCCCGGGCCTGCGCGCGCGCGGCCATCGCGGGCACGGTGCCCGCGGCCATCAGGTGGTCGCCGCCCAGGAAGATCGGCACGTCGGCCTCGGTCTCGACCGCTTGCAGCACCTCGACCCAGCCCGCGCTGCGTTCCAGGTCGTGGATCGCGGGGTTGGGATGCGCGGGCACGGCGGCTTCGGGCGCGTCGAGATTGCCGCGGTCGCTCACGGCATGGCCCAGCTCGGTCAGGGTACGCGCCAGCCCGGCGGTGCGCAGCGCGTCGGGCCCCATCAGGCAGCCGCCGCGCCCGGCGCCGATCTGCACCGGGGCGCCGATCAGTTCGATCCGCTTGCTCATGTCGATCTCCATCTCGCTCGGCCGGAGTGAACCCCATTGGCCCGGCCCCCGGAAGCACGATAAGTGATCGAACCGGGCGGTGGATCGCCCGATCCGATCATGAGGCCTGCGCAGAATGGACGATCTGGACCGCCGCCTGCTCGCCGCGCTCGCCGCCGATGGCCGCGCCTCGGTCTCGGCGCTGGCCGCCGCGCTGGGCGTCACCCGCGCCACCGTGCGCGCGCGCATCGCGCGGCTGACCGAGGCGGGCGAGATCCTCGGCTACCGCGCGGTACTGAAGGGCGACTTGGCCCAGCGCCCCGTCCGCGGCATCATCCTGATCGAGATCGAAGGCCGCGGCGCCGCCCGCGTCAGCCGCACCATCGCCGCCATGCCCGAGGTCGAGGCCGTCCACAGCACCCATGGCCGCTGGGACCTCGTGGCGGAACTAGGCGCCGACACGCTGGAGGCGCTCGACGCCACGCTCAACCGCATCCGCGCCATCGACGGCGTCAGCCGGTCCGAGACCAACCTCTACCTGTCGACCCGGCGCGGGTGAGCGGGACGCTTCCCCGACTGGAAACGGGCCGGGGGACAGCGCCCCCTGCCCCGCTCAGACCTCGCGCAGCAGCGCCTCGCCGCCCGAGGCGTCGCAGGTGCCCGGGCCCTCCTCCTCGTGGATGACCTGCACGACGCCGTCATCGACCAGCATCGCGTAGCGCTTGGACCGGCCGTGAAAGCCCACCGGCGGCGCGTCGAAGGCCATGCCCACGGCGCGGGTGAAGGCCCCGTCCGCATCGCCCAGCATGTGGATGCCGGCCTCTTTGGCGCCCGTCGCCTCGGCCCAGGCGCCCATCACGAACGGGTCGTTGACCGCGATGCAGATGATCGGGTCCACGCCCTTCTCGGCGAACTGGTCCTTGGTGCGGATGAAGCTCGGGACATGGGCCGCGGTGCAGGTGCGGGTGAAGGCGCCCGGCAGCGCGAAGACCACCGCCTTGCGGCCCTTCGTCAGCGCGCCCAGCGAGACGCTTTCCGGCCCGCCATCGGGGCCCAGTCGCAGAAGCTCGGCGTCGGGCAGGCGGTCGCCCTTGGAGATGGCCATGGATGCGGTCCTCGCGTTTGATGTTTGCCTGCCCCTGACATAGCTGTCGCGGCGACGGGCGACCAGTGAGGGGGCGGCCCGAAAGGAGGGGTCCCGTGACAGAGCGGCCGGATCACATCGCCATCGTCGGCGCGGGCCAGGCCGGCGCCACGCTGGCCGAGACGCTGCGCAAGCGCGGCCATGCAGGCCGCATCACGCTCTGGGGCGAGGAGCCCGAGATCCCGTATCAGCGCCCGCCGCTGTCCAAGGCCTACCTGCTGGGCGAGATGGACCGCGCGCGCCTGTTCCTGCGCCCCCGCAGCTACTGGGAGGAGCAGGGCATCGAGCTGCGCACCGGCACCCGCGTCACCGCCATCGACCCCGCCGCGCACAGCCTGACCCATGACGGCGGCACCGAGAGCTGGGGCGCGCTGGCGCTGACCACGGGCTCGCGCAACCGCCGCCTGCCGACCGCCATGGGCGGCGACCTGCAGGGCGTCTATGGCGTCCGCACCCTGGCCGATATCGACGCGATGGAACCCGCCTTCCGCGCCGGCGCGCATCTGCTGGTGGTGGGGGGCGGCTATATCGGGCTCGAGGCCGCCGCGGTGGCCCGCAAGCGCGGCATGCGCGTCACCCTGCTCGAGGCCGCGCAGCGCCTGCTTGCCCGCGTCGCCTGCTGGGACACCGCGCTCTGGTTCGCGGCCAAGCACCGCGCCGAGGGCGTCGAGATCATGGAGGAGGCGACGCTCGAGCGGCTGGAGGGCGCGGATGGCCGGGTCACCGGCGCCGTGCTCTCCGATGGCAGCCGCATCGCCGTCGATGCCGTGGTCGCGGGGATCGGCGTCGCGCCCAATACCGACCTCGCCGCGGAGGCGGGCCTCCGGATCGAGGACGGCATCGCGGTGGACGAATTCGGCCGCACCTCCGCGCCCGACATCTGGGCGGCGGGCGATTGCTGTTCCTTCCCCTGGCGCGGCGGGCGGATCCGGTTGGAATCGGTGCCCCACGCGATCGAACAGGCCGAGGCGGTCGCCGCCAACATCCTCGGCGCCGCCACGCCCTACGAGGCGAAGCCGTGGTTCTGGTCGGACCAATACGACGTGAAGCTGCAGATCGCCGGGCTGAACGCGGGCTTCGACCACGTGGTGGTGCGCGACGGCGACCATACCTCGCATTGGTACTATCGCGGCGACGAGCTCCTGGCCGTGGACGCGATCAACGATCCGCGCGCCTACATGGTCGGCAAGCGCCTGATCGAGGCGGGGCGCTCGCCCGATCCGCGCGCGGTGGCCGACCCGGCGACGCCGCTCAAATCGCTCCTGTGAGCCGCGTATGAGGATCGTCGGCGGGCGCTGGCGCGGGCGCCGTCTGGCGGGCCTGGGCGCCGGCGACGCGGCCGCGCATCTGAGGCCCACCACCGACCGCGTGCGCGAGTCGATCTTCAACCTGCTGATCAATTCCCATGGGCTGGAGCTCGAGGGGCTGCGCGTGCTCGACGTCTTCGCCGGCACCGGCGCGCTGGGGCTCGAGGCGCTGAGCCGCGGCGCCGCCACGGCGAGCTTCATCGAACAGGGCCGCAAGGCGCAGGCCCTGCTGCGCGCCAATATCGCCGCGCTTGACGCCCCGGCCCGCATCGTCGCGCGCGACGCCCGCCGCCCGGGCCCCGGCACGCCGCATGACCTCGTCTTTCTCGACCCGCCCTATGGCAAGGCGCTGGGCGAGGCCGCGATGGCGGCGCTGCGCGAGGCGGGCTGGATCGCGCCCGGCGCGACCATCGTCTGGGAGGAGCGCGCGCCGCCCGATCTGGGCGATCTGGAACCGCTCGACCAGCGGCGCTACGGCGACACCACGGTCACCCTCGCCCGCATGCCCGGGGCCTGAGCCGGCCCGTCTTCCTCCGGTCGGAAATACCTCGCGGGGGGTCCGGGGGGCGCGACGCCCCCCGGCCGCACCTCACTTCGCCCCGGCCGCCGCCATCGCGGCCCGTGCATCCTCGACCAGCGCGGCGCCGTCGAAGCCCTTGGCGTCCATCTCGGCGATCCAGGCGGTCGTCACGCCCACGCCCAGCGCCTCCAGCTCGGCCGTGACCTCGGGAGAGAGCGCGGCAATCTGGTTGCCCGACGCTTCCATCGCCGCGCGGCCCTCGGCATCGCCGATATCATGCGCCCGGCCCGCCCAGGCGGCGGCCATGGCGCCGGAATTGGCGTCGATCACCGCGCGCAGCTCCGGGTCGAGCCCGGCATAGACCTCGGGGTTCATCGCCCAGAGGAAATAGAGGTTGTAGAGCGAGCGCTCGCCCGCCACGTCGGTGTGGCTGTCGGTCAGCTCGTCGAGCTTGAGCGACGGCGCCTGTTCCCAGGTGATGACGCCGCCATCCAGCACGCCCTTGGCCAGCGCCTCGGGGAAGGCCGGCACCGGCATCCCCACCGGGTTCGCGCCCATCGCCTCCAGAAGCTTCGTCGCCATCCGCGACGGCCCGCGCAGGTTCAGCCCGTCGAAATCCGCGAGCGCCGCGGGGGCCGCGCCCTTCTTGTGGACGAGGCCGGGCCCGTGCATGTGCGCCGCGATCACGTGGACATCGGCGAAATCGTCCATCAGGTGCTTCGCGGTGTAGTCCCAGGCCGCGACCGAGGCCGCCTCGGCCGATTTCGGCGTCATGAAGGGCAGCTCCAGCGCCTCCGCCTCGGGGAAGCGGCCGGGCTGGTAGCCGGGGATCACCCAGCCGCCATCGACCGCCCCGTCGGCGATCAGGTCATACATGTTCGCCGCCGAGCCGCCGAGCTGCATGAACGGGTAGATCTCGACCGCGATACGACCCTCGGACTGCGCCTCGATGGCATCGGCCCAGGGCTGCATGAAATGCGTCGGGTTGGCCGAGGCCGGGTTGACGAAATGCTGGAACCGCAGCGTCACCTCGGGCTCCGCGAAGGCGGGCGTGGCAAGCGTCGCGGCGACGAGGCCGGCACGAAGGATGGTCATCTCTGGACCCCCCATATTTTGCGTCAGGGAGACGTACCTAATACAACCTGAAGCCGAATTCCAGAGGTTTGTTGCGAATCACTCGCAATTCTTCGTCAGCTCGACATGCCCCGCGCGAACGCGATCACGTCCTGCTCGCGCGCCAGTCGATGCAGGCCGATCGCCGCGAGTTGCGCCTCGATTTCGGCCACATCCGTTTCGCCTTGCGGGAAAACGCCGGGATGCACCTCCAGCACGATCAGGTCGCAGCGCGCCAGCGTCTCGGCCTCGCGGGCGATCATCTCGCGCTCCAGCCCCTCGATGTCGCAGACCAGCGCGAAGCGGCCGGGCAGCCGGGCGGCCAGCGTGGCGAGCGTGACGGCGGGGCTGGAGAAGCCGTCCTCGTCGGCGCGCGCGACATGGCCGACATGCTGGTTGTGGCCGCGCGCGAAACGGACATGGCTGGCCCCGGAATAGTCAACGGCCGCCACGACCAGGTCCGTCCGGTCGGGGCGCGGACCGGTCGCGTTTTCCAGCGCCAGCGGGGCGATATCGGGATTGGCCTCGACCAGGATATGGCGGGCATCGGGCCCGATCCGATCGCGGATCGTGGCCGAGACGACGCCGATGCAGCCGCCCAGTTCGATCACGTCCGTGCCGGGGGCCAGATGCGCGCCGATCAGCCGCGCCTCGGGCGCCTCGTAGGGGCGGCCCCGGGCCAGAAGGTATCGCAGCGCGAGATCGGCGCGCGTGTCGGCGCGGATCGCGATGCCGTGGGGGCGATAGGTGCCGCGGTTCCCCGTCAGGCGCGCATGCGCCCAGACATAGCCGGCCCGACGCAAGCGGGCCTCGATCCGGCGTGCGGTCTCGATCATCTTTCTGTCCTTGCGGTTTCGTCCTGCCGCAATCGCGATGCGGGACAATCGTGGCGATACTATGGAGGCCACGCTCCCGGCCCTTGCCAGCCCGCCATCCCTGTGTGATTCGGGTCGAAAGACCCCGAGAGAGAAGCGATGACCGCACCCAAGGACCTGATGCGCTCCGTCTTCGGCTTCGACGCCTTCCGCCCGGGCCAGGCCGAGATCGTCGACGCCGTCTGCGCAGGGCGCGACGTGCTGGCGATCATGCCCACGGGCGGCGGCAAATCGCTGTGCTTCCAGCTGCCCGCGCTCTGCCGCGAGGGGCTGACCGTGGTGATCTCGCCGCTGATCGCACTGATGCGCGACCAGGTGCGCGCGCTGACGGCGGCAGGGGTGGCCGCTGGCGCGCTGACCTCCGGCAACACCGAGGAGGAGACCGAGGCCGTCTGGCAGGCCATCGACGACGGCTCGCTCAAGCTGCTCTACATCGCGCCCGAGCGGCTGGCCTCCACGGGCACCGAGCGGATGCTCAAGCGCGCGAACTGCTCGCTCATCGCCGTGGACGAGGCGCATTGCGTCAGCCAGTGGGGCCACGATTTCCGGCCCGACTACCTGCGGATCGGCGCGCTTCGGAAGGTGCTGGGCGTGCCGCTCGCGGCCTTCACCGCGACCGCCGATGCCGAGACCCGGGCCGAGATCGCGGCCCGCCTGTTCGACGGCGCGCCCGAGATCTTCCTGCACGGCTTCGACCGCCCCAATCTCGCGCTGGCCTTCCAGCCCAAGAACCAGCCCCGCCGCCAGATCCTCAGCTTCGCCGCCGCCCGCAAGGGCCAGTCCGGCATCGTCTATTGCGGCACCCGCGCCAAGACCGAGACGCTGGCCCGCGCGCTTGGCGAGGAGGGGCATACCGCCTGCGCCTATCACGGCGGGATGGAGGCCGAGACGCGCCGCGAGGTGGAGGGGCGCTTCAGCCGCGAGGACGGGCTGATCGTCGTCGCCACGGTCGCCTTCGGGATGGGCGTCGACAAGCCCGACATCCGCTGGGTCGCCCATGCCGACCTGCCCAAGTCGATCGAATCCTACTACCAGGAGATCGGCCGCGCCGGGCGCGACGGCGCCCCCGCCGATACGCTGACACTGTTCGGCGCCGACGACATCCGCTTCCGCCGCCAGCAGATCGACGAGGGGCTGGCGCCGCCGGAGATGAAGGGCGCCGATCACGGCCGGCTGAACGCGCTTCTGGGGCTGGCCGAGGCGCAGCTCTGCCGCCGGGTGACCCTGCTGGCCTATTTCGGAGAGACCACCCAGCCCTGCGGAAATTGCGACCTCTGCGCCGCCCCGCCCGAGCTGTTCGACGCGACGACCGAGGTCCGCAAGGCGCTCTCGGCCATGCTGCGCACCGAGGAACGCTTCGGCACCGGCCATCTGATCGACGTGCTGATGGGGGCCGAGACCGACAAGACCCGCCGCTTCGGCCATGACGCGCTGCCGACCTTCGGCGTGGGCAAGGAGCTGCCGCGCCCGCAATGGCAGGCGGTGTTCCGGCAGATGATGGGGCTCGACCTGGTGCGCCCGGATGCCGAACGCCACGGCGCGCTGCGCATGACCGAGGCCGCGCGCCCGATCCTGCGCGGCGAGGCCTCGGTCACCCTGCGCCGCGACACGATCCAGCGGGCCGAACGCCGCCCCGCGGTCAAGCAGCTGGTGAGCGAGGAGGACGCGCCGCTGCTCTCGGCGCTCAAGGCCAAGCGCCGCGCGCTGGCCGAGCGCCAGGGCGTGCCCGCCTATGTCGTCTTCAACGACCGCACCCTGATCGAGATGGCCGAGACCCGGCCCGACAGCCTCGACGCGATGGCCCGGGTCTCGGGCGTCGGCGCCACCAAGCTGGAGCGTTACGGCGCCGAGTTCCTGGAAGTCATCACCGGCGACGCCCCGGCCCCCGCCCATCCCGCCCGCCGCAAGCTCGCCGGACGCGGGGAGGGCGCGATCTTCGACCGGCTCTTGTCGGTGCAGGCCGAGCTCGCCCGCGGCGAGGACGGCACCGACAAGCCGATGTCCTGCTCGTCCTCGCAACTGGCGAAGGTCGCCAAGTGCCCCGCCGATCCCGACGCCGTGGCGCGGGTCCTGGGCGAGCGCCACGCCGAACGCTTCGGCGACGCCTTCCTCGACGTGCTGCGCGAGGCGTGACGCCGCACTTGCACGGTGCCGCCCGCCCGCTAGCTTGCGCCTCATGCTGACCGTGATTTCCCCCGCCAAGAAGCTCCACGACGCGCCCAAGGGCCGCGCGGAGAGCGCGCCCGCCTTCGCCGACGACACCGCCGAACTGCTCGACGCGATGGGCGCGCTGGGCGTGCAGGACCTGATGACGCTGATGTCGATCAGCGAGAAGCTCGCCCGCCTGAACCACGACCGCTTCCGCGACTGGGACGCCGCGCCCGAGACGGCGGCGATCCACACCTTCGCGGGCGACACCTATACCGGGCTCGACGCCGCGACGCTGGACGCCGACGCGATCCGCCAGGGGCAGGACCGGCTGCGCATCCTGTCGGGTCTCTACGGGCTCTTGCGCCCGCTCGACGCGATGCGGCCCTACCGGCTCGAGATGGGATCGAAACTGAAGACCGCGCGCGGCGACGATCTGTACGACTTCTGGGACCGCAAGCTCGCCGATGCGCTGAACGCGGCGGCCGAGGCGGCGGGCGCGGCCTATCTTCTCAACTGCGCCAGCCGCGAGTATTTCTCCGCCGTCGATCCCGTCGCGCTGGAGCTGCCGGTGATCACGCCGACCTTCCTCGAGGACAAGCCCGGCGGGCCGAAGCAGGTCAGCTTCTTCGCCAAGCAGGCCCGCGGCGCGATGGCCCGCTGGGTGATCGAGAACCGCATCGAGGAGCCCGAGGACCTGCGCGGCTTCGACACAGGCGGCTACGAATGGCAGCGCGAGATGTCGGCGGCCGAGAACCCGGTCTTCCTGCGCGCAGACACGGCGCAGAAGGCGGCCTGAGGCGGGGTCCGGGCTAGGCACGGACCAAGGGCCGCAAGGCGCGCTGTGCCAGCGCCGCGGACCGGCGCTGGCATTTCCCTTTGGTCAGCCCGCGAAATAATCCCGCAGCACCCGCCCGTAGATCGCCTTCAATTGCCCGATCTGCTCGACGCGGACCCGCTCGTCCACGGCATGCATCCGGTGGCCCACCAGCCCGAACTCCACCACCGGGCAGTGATCCTTCACGAAGCGCGCATCCGAGGTGCCGCCCGTGGTGGAGAGCTCGGGGACGCGGTTCGTCTCGACCTGCACCGCGTTCGCGACCAGAACCGACAGCCGTCCCGGCGGCGTGAGGAAGCTCTCGCCCGAGATCTTGATCCGGATCTCGATCTCGATGCCCGTCTCGGCCGCCATCCGCGCCGCCTCGCCGCGCAGCCAGTCCGACAGCCCGGCGCCGCTATGCGCGTCGTTGAAGCGGATATTGACGCAGGCGCGCCCCTCGGCGGGGATCACGTTGTTGGCGGGGTTGCCCACATCCATCGTGACGACGGCCAGCGTCGACGGATCGAAATGCGCGGTCCCCCGGTCCAGCTCATGCGCCGACAGCTCCGCCATCAGCCGCGCCATCGCGGGCAGCGGGTTCAGCGCGAGATGCGGATAGGCGGCATGGCCCTGCCGGCCGCGGAAGGTGAACCAAGCCGTCATCGAGCCGCGCCGCCCGATCTTGATCATCTGGCCCATATGCTCCGGGCAGGTCGGCTCGCCCACGAGGCAGAGCTCCATCCGCTCGCCCTCGGCCGCCATCCAGTCGAGGAGCGCCGCGGTTCCGTCGGTCGCCTCGCCCTCCTCGTCGCCGGTGATCGCCAGCACGACGGCGCCGTCGGGCGGCGTGTCCCGCACGAAGTCGATGGCGGCGGCGGCGAAGGCCGCGACGCCCGATTTCATGTCCGTGGCGCCCCGCCCGTAGAGCCAGCCATCCGCGATCTTGGCGCCGAACGGGTCATGCGTCCAAGCGCTCGCGTCGCCCACCGGCACCACGTCGGTGTGGCCGTTGAAGCCGAAGGTGCGGGGATGGCCCTTCGCGCCCCAGCGCGCGAAGAGGTTCGCGGTGCCGTTGCGGTCGACCCGGCTGCAGGCGAAGCCCGCCCCGGACAGCAGGCGCTCCAGCAGGACCAGCGCGCCGCCCTCCTCGGGCGTGACCGAGGGGCAGCGGACCAGTTCGGCGGTCAGCGCGACGGGATCGACGCTCATCCGTCCGCCTCGTCGCCCTCGCGGAACACGGTGGTCTGCGCCACGACGACCGAGTTCTCGTCGCGCGCCCGCGCCATCAGCGCGCGCTCGTCGGCCTCGATGTCGTGGCCCTCGGCCTCGCGCTCCTCGAGCGAGCCGTAGCCCGTCACCTCCAGCACGTTCATGTCGGCTGTCTTGAGCACGGCGACCGTCTCGCGCACGGCCTCGTCCTCGTCCACGCCGGAGGCGTAGCACATCAGCGCCGCGCCCGAGGCGCCCTCGGGCAGGCCGTCGCCGGCCTTCCGGCCGACCTCGACCAGCAGGGTGTAGACGTGATGGGGGCGCTTGGGTTTTTCGCTCATGCCCCGCGTCTGCGGGGGCAGCGCGGGCCTGTCAAGCGAGGCCCGGATGCCGGCGCGCCGCCCCGGGGGGCGGCGCGAAGGCTTGGCGGACTTATCCTCAGCGCCGCACGGCGCGCACGACCCCGATCAGGATGCAAGCGCCGATGATGCCGACGATCAGCTGCGCGACGACGGTGGGCGAGGCCATGATCCCGAGGATGCCCAGCAGGAAATTGGCGACGATCGCGCCGACGATGCCGAGGATGATGTTGAGGAAAAGACCGGTATCGGCCTTCATGATCATGCTGGCGATCCAGCCCGCCAGGCCGCCCACGATGATCGAGGCGAGTATTCCGAGGCCGTTCATGTCAGAAATCCCTTCATGGTTGTGACGGGTGCAAAACGCACGCCCTGCAGGCGGGTTCCACGCCGCCCCGGGCGCTGGCGGCCGATTTGACCCCGGGCCGCGGCGACCCCATCTGAACCCCGTCCCCGGATCGGAGCGGCGCAGATGTCTGACAACCAGCGCACCTCGCTCAAGCTGTCCAAGGCGCGGCGCGACAACATGGCGGAATTCGACGCCCTGCCCCGCGCGCTGCGCGAATGGCTGGCCGAGGCGCGCCTGCCCTGGTCGCCTGCCTCGGCCCGGCGCGCCTGGCGCCGCGCGATGTGGAAGGGCCTCGGCCGGACCTCGAAGGCCGTGGCCTATATGAACGCGCTGGAGGACGCCCGGCTGGCCCAGGACGCCCTGACCCTGCAGCGCGAGGCCGAGATGAAGGCGGGCGCGGCGGCGAAGGAACGATAGGGTGGGGGGCGTCGTCTAGGCAACGGGCGTCCCGAAAGCCATGCGCCCGATGCGCGGGGCCGTCAGGCCCCGCAGGGCGCCCAAGTTCTCGGGGCGACGTCGGGCGCAACCCCTCGCCTCGCCCGGCCCCTCAGTCCCGCAACAGCTCGTTGATCGACGTCTTCGACCGCGTCCGCGCGTCCACCTTCTTCACGATCACCGCGCAGTAGAGATGCACGCCGCCCTTCGACGGCATCGAGCCCGCGACGACCACCGAGCCCGCGGGCACCTCGCCATAGGTCACCTCGCCGGTCTCGCGGTCGAGGATCTTGGTCGACTTGCCGATGAACACGCCCATGCCCAGCACCGAGCCCTCGCGCACGATGCAGCCCTCGACCACCTCCGACCGCGCCCCGATGAAGCAGTCATCCTCGATGATCGTGGGCCCCGCCTGCATCGGCTCCAGCACGCCGCCGATGCCCACGCCGCCCGACAGGTGCACGTTCTTGCCGATCTGCGCGCAGCTGCCCACCGTGGCCCAGGTGTCGACCATCGTGCCGCTGTCGACATAGGCGCCCAGGTTCACGAAGCTCGGCATCAGCACCACGCCCGGCGCGATATAGGCCGAGCGGCGCACGATGCAGTTCGGGACCGCGCGAAAGCCCGCAGTCTCCCAGGCGGCGGCGTTCCAGCCCTGGAACTTGCTGTCGACCTTGTCCCACCAGGTGCCGCCCTGCGGCCCGCCCGATTGCGGCGCCATGTCCTTGAGGCGGAAGCCGAGCAGCACGGCCTTCTTGGCCCATTGGTTGACGTGCCAGTCGGCGCCGCGCTTCTCGGCCACGCGCAGCTCGCCCTTGTCCAGCGCGTCGAGCGTCGCCTCGATGGCCTCGCGCGTCTCGCCGGTGGTCTGCGGCGTGATGCGGTCGCGGGCCTCCCAGGCGGCTTCGATGACGGGTTCCAGCTGCTCGGTCGACATGGGCGGCGATCCTCCGGGGGCGCGTTGGGGTTCGCGCGTCCTTAGCCGCCCGCCCCCGCCCCGGCAATCCCGCCGGGTCTCGCGCGCCGCCTCAGCCCAGCGGGTCGGGCGCCGGGTTGGCGCCGCAGACCAGCACGGCGACCCGCTCGCCCGGCGCGGGCCGGTAGGCGCCCGACAGAAGGCCCGCCAGCGCGCAGGCGCCCGCCGGCTCGACCAGCTGCCGCGCCTCCTGCCAGAGCACGCGCTGCGCCTCCAGGATCGCCGCGTCCTCGACCACGACCGCCTCCATGCCCCGCGCCAGCTCGAAGGCGATCGACCCGATCCGCTTGGCGCCCAGCGCGTTCGCCCCCACGCCTGACACCGGCACGTCGACCGGCTCGCCGGCTTCCAGCGCCGCATGCAGCGCGCGGGACAGGCGCGGCTCGACCGCGACGACCTTGCGGCGGCCCGCCCAATGCGCCAGCGCGCCCGCGATCAGCCCGCCGCCGCCCACGGCGACCAGCACCGTGTCGGCCTCCAGCCCCTGCGCGTCCCATTCGGCGAAGCAGGTGCCCTGCCCGGCCACGGTGGGCACCGCATCATAGGCATGGACCTGCATCGCGCCGGTCTCCGCCTCGTGCGCCCGCGCGGCCTCCAGCGCGTCGGCGTAAAGGCCCGGCACCACGTGGCAGGTCGCGCCCGAGCGTTCGATGACGGCGATCTTTGCCGGGCCCGCCACTTCGGGGACAAAGATATGCGCCGGATGGCCCAGCGCGGCGGCGGCGAAGCCCACGGCCGCGCCGTGATTGCCGCCCGACGCCGCGACCACGCCCGCCGCCGGTACATCCACCGAGAGCAGCGTGTTGAAGGCGCCGCGCGCCTTGAAGCTGCCGGTCAGCTGCATCTGCTCCAGCTTCACCTCGATGTCGTGCCCGCCAAGCGTCAGCCGCGCCACCGGCGTGACCCGCGCATGGCCCCGGATGCGGCTGCGTGCTGCGGCGATCTCGCCCTGCCAATCCATGATGCGTCCCCCCTCGCGGGCTGTTACACCGCCCCGACCCGCCGTGCCAAGGACAGCCCATGACCGAACAGGACCGCCGCCACCCGATGCGCCGCTCGCGCGAGGACGTCTCCACCGCCGAGGGCGTGCCGCAGACGCCGCAGACGCGCTCGCCCGCCTACCGGCTGGCCTATGCCGACGAGGATTTCCTCTGCCGCGAGGAGCTGCGCCCGGTCCGTCTGCAGCTGGAGCTTCTGAAGACCACGCTGCTTCTCGACGAGGCGGAGGTCGAGAGCACCATCGTGCTCTTCGGCGGCGCGCGCATCCCGCGGCCCGAACGCGCGGGCGACGCCCGCACGGCGACGCTGGCGGGCCTGTCGAAGCAATATGACGAGGCGCGGCGCTTCGCGCAGATGGTCACCGAGCGCAGCCTCGCGGACTCGGGCGGGCGCGAGAACGTCATCGTCACCGGCGGCGGGCCCGGCGTGATGGAAGCCGGCAATCGCGGCGCGGCCGATGCCGGGGGCCGGTCGATCGGCCTCAACATCGTGCTGCCGCACGAGCAGGCGCCGAATTCCTTCGTCACGCCGGAGCTCAGCTTCAACTTCCACTATTTCGCGATCCGGAAGATGCATTTCCTGACCCGCGCGGCGGCGATCTGCGTCTTCCCCGGCGGCTTCGGCACGCTCGACGAGCTCTTCGAGACGCTCACCCTGATCCAGACCGGCCGGATGGAGCGTGTGCCGTTTCTGCTCTTCGGCGAGGAATTCTGGCGCCGCATCGTCGATTGGGAGGCGCTGCAGGACGCGGGCACCATCGGCGACGACGATCTCGACCTGTTCCGCTTCGTCGAGACGGCCGAGGACGCGATGGCCTGCATGGATGACTGGCACCTGCCCCGCACCCGCCGCGACTTCATCCCGAACCGCGTCGAGGGCTGAGGCAACCGGGCCCCTCTTCCTCTGGCCGGACATACCTCGGGGGTCGTTCATCGTGGCGCCATCGGTTCGAGCCCGATGGACGACGGGCGGCGCCCCCGGCCCGCCCTAGCCGACGCGCCCCGCGACGGCCGCCTCGGCGCAGGCGGCGAGGCTCGCGAGCCCCACCTCCCGTCCCGACAGCGCGGGCCCGTAATGCGCATATTTGCCCGAGTCGGTCAGCACCCGGCGCGCCGTGGGCGGAAAGACCGGCTCCGAGATCGAGCACCAGCAGAGATCGGGCAGCACCGTGACCCCCGCCGCCTGCAAGGCCGCGAGCGTGCCGTCGCCCGACAGCTCCGCCAGCGTGGCGCGGCCCAGCGTCAGGATCACCCGGGTCCCCTCGGCCCGCCGCCGCCCCACCATCAGCGCGGCGAAGCCCCGGGCCTCCGCGGCCGAGGCATGCGGCGAGCCCAGCGCCACCAGGTCCACGGGCCCCGGCGCCAGCGCCAGCTCGGCGCGCGCGGCGGCGAAATCCGCGGGGCCGATCAACACGCGGTCGGCGCCCGCGCGCGGTGCGAGCCCGGCTTCGGGCGTGATGCCCGCGATATGCAGCATCGGCGCCGCCGAGGTCGTCCCGAACGCCGCGCAAAGCGCCTTCAGGTCGTCGGGCGACGGCGCCGTCCCCGCCAGGCCTTCGAGGCGCGGGATCCGGTCCGGCGCCGCGCGGCCCGCGAGCCAGCCCAGAAGCGGCCAGACCGCGCCGTCGGCGGGCTCGGGCAGCGTGACCTCCAGGATCCGCGCCGGCGCGCGCGCGGCCTGCAAGTAGACCCCCGCCTCGGGCGCGCGCCCCGTCACGGCGATGCACAAATCCATGAAATCGGCATGCTTGATCGTGCGCGCGCCCAGCACCGAATTGGCGTAGATCACCGCGTTCGATTCCGCCCAGGCGATCACTTCGCCGGGCGCGGGCGGGGTTTCCAGCAAGTAGGGCGCGCAGGTGAAGCTCGGCGCCGCGCCCATCCGGACATAGGCGTCGGCCAGCCGCTGCGCCGGGCCGCCGAACGCCTCGGGCACGCCCTGCTCGCGCCAGTTCGCGTGGTCGACCGAGATTGCGTTGGTCGTGGTCGGGATGCGGACCCGCGCGCCCAGATCGGCCATCCGCTCGGCGAAGGTCAGCATCGCGGGCGCGGCGTAGATGCAGCCGTCGATATGGCCGCGCGTCACCCCAATCAGCCGCCGCGCGCCCTGCGCCACCGCCATGGTGGCGACGATCCGCATCGCCAGCGCCGCGGACTCGCCCTCGGCGCCCTCCAACATCGCGCGGTCCGCGTCCGAGAGCTGCAGGCCCGCCGGATCGGCCCGGAGGAGCGGCAGGCGCGACCCGTCCGCCGTCAGCGTATCGTCCGCGATCCGAACATGGCCGGCGGCGGCCACGCGGTCCCAATCCGCCGCGCCCAGCCGCACCACCGGCAGCGCCCGCTCGAACAAAAGCCCCGCCACCAGCGCGCCCAGCGTCAGAACGTCCTCGCCCTCGCGGAAGATCAGCGCCGCCGGGGCCCGGCCGGTGAGCGCCAGGTCCAACAGCACGCCCGACCCGGTGCAGGACCCGCGCGAGGTCGGCATCAGCACCACGCGCCCCGCCAGCTCCGCCCCCGCCTGCGGGTGGTGCGCGTCGACGATGCGCCCCGTCGCCGGGTCGACCCCGCCCCAGAAGCTCAGCCCCTCGGTGCAGGCGAGAACCGGGCCCTCGGCCGTGGCCGGGACGATCAGATCGGCCATGCGTGCCCCTTCATTCCAGCAGGTAGTCGACGAATTCGGTGCGCTGCAGCGCCCGCAGGTTGTCGTCGGAGATCATCGTCGCGCGCAAGCGCCCCGCCGCGTCGCGCCAGACGGCGAGCCCTTCGAGATTGTCATGCGCGCGAAGCGCGGTCTCCAGCTCCAGCCGCTCGTCGCCGCCCGACAGATCGAAGCTGCGCAGCCGCGAGCGGAAGCCCACCAGCGCAAAATCCCGCTCCAGCAGGTACAGCCGCCCGTCCGGGCCCACATCGGCCCCCGCCACCAGGAACCGCCCATCGCGGCGCAGCGCGAAGGCCTCGTCCCAGGCGCCATCCCGGAAGCGCCAGACCGGGAAGGGCCGCGCCAGGCTCCCCGACCGCTCGGGGATCGCGTAGAGCGTTCCCGCGGCATCGGCGGCCAGCGCCTCCAGCCCGGAATTGGACCCGAGATCCTCGAACGCCTCGGCCTGCGGCATCCGCTCGGCCGCTTCGGCGAGGTCGGGATGGCGCATCACCCGGTGCAGCCCCTCGAAGGCCACGAACCAGGTGTCGCCCACGCGCGCGATCGCCTCGGCATCGCTTTCGTCCCGGCGCAGCGCGTCCCCGTCCGACCGCAGGAGCCCGCCGCGCTCCGCGACCGCGACGCCCGACACCGCGCCCTGCCCGTCGCGCGCCAGCGCGCCGCGCACCCAGCCGCCGCGATCGGACAGCGCGACGAAGCCCGCCCCGTCGGGGGCGAGCCACAGCGCCGAGAAGCCGCCCGCCCCGTGCCAGTCGGGCCGCCAGGTGTGGCTGCCCAGATACTCGGCCGCGGAGAGGGGAAGGCTTCCTAGCGCGAGGACGCAGAGAGCACGGAGGAGCATTGCTGCGGCAGGTCCGCGAGCGTCAGTTCGCGCCGCGGCCGGGGCGGGGGCGCGTTCGGGTCGGGCGGCGGCGGGTTGAGGATATTGGCCACCCATTGCCGCGCATCCGCGCAGCCGTCGCCGGGCGGCGGCGGGTCCTGGTCCACGCAGCCGCGGGCCCCGCGCGGACAGGCGATGCGCACATGCATGTGGTAGTGATGCCCGTACCAGGGCCGCACCTTGCGCAGCCAGGACCGGTCGCCGGTCTCGTCCTCGCACATCTGCACCTTGGCGCCGGGGAAGATGAAGATCCGGGCCGTGCGCGGGTCCTGCGCGGCGCGCTTCACCAGCTCGTGCTGGCCGCGGCTCCAGTTGGAATTGACATAGGCGCCCTCCGCCCGGCGCATCGAAACGGCCGAGATCTCCTCGCGCTGGCGGCGGCTCAGCGTCATGTCGGTCGCCGGGTAGAGCCAGATATCGGCGTCGAGCCCGATCTGGTGGCTGCGGTGGCCGGTCAGCATCGGACCGCCGCGCGGCTGGCTCAGATCGCCCACATAGATGCCGCCCCAGCCGATCCGGTCCATGTGCCGGCCGATATCCTGCACCAGGTCGACCAGCTCCGGATGGCCCCAGTTGCGGTTGCGCGACAGCCGCATCGCCTGCCAGCTCGGGCCGGTCTCGGGCAGCTGCACCAGCCCCGCGGCGCAGCCCTTGGCATAGCTGCCGAAGGGCTCGGCCCGCTGGGCCGAGGGCCGCGACATGGCGCCGAATTGCTCCTTGGCGAGCTGGGCCTGCGCGGCCCCGGCGAAAAACAGCGATATCAGGCAGATGAGGGCTGTGCGGACCATGCGGCGTGTTCCCCTTCCGGTTTGACCCAAGCTAGCAGGATCAATCCGGCGATGAACAGGCCCGCGATGGGCAGAATCCCCAATTGCTGACTTCCGCTCACCAGCGTCACCCAGCCGATCAGCATCGGCGCGAGGAAGGCCGTGGCCTTGCCCGCCAGCGCATAGAGCCCGAAGCCCTCGGTGATGCGCGCGGGGTTGGCCTGGCGCACCAGCATCGTCCGGCTCGACGCCTGGAGCGCGCCGCCCGCCGCGCCGATCACCGCGCCGATCACGTAGAAGGCGATGGTCGGCAGGGCCGAACCCTCGGGCACCGGCAGGCCCAGCACCGAGCGCGGCGAAACCGTGACCACGAGGCAGGTCACCACCAGCAGCGTGATCACGCAGAAGATGATCACCGGCTTCGGCCCCCGCGCCCGGTCGGCGCGCCCGCCGGCCCAGGCGAAGATCGCTCCCGTCACGGCGGCCAGGATCCCGAAGACGCCCACGTCGATCACCGACCAGCCGAGCACGCCCACGGTGTAGATGCCGCCGAAGGTGTAAAGCCCGTTCAGCGCGTCGCGATAGAGCATCGAGGCGCCCAGATAGGCGCTGAAGCCCGGCGTGCGCGGCAGCTTCTTCAGCGTATCGGCCAGCGTCCGCAGCGCCCGCGACAGCGGCAGCGCCTGCCGCGCCGTCCGCACCGGCCGCACCCAGAGGAAGAAGGGCACCATGAAGACCGCGTACCAGAGCGCCGCGAAGGGCCCGACGAAGCGCGTGCCTTCGCGCGTCTCCGGGTCCAGCCCCAGCAGCGGCGCGATGCCCAGCAGCGTCACCCCCGCCGCGTTCTCGGCGAAGAAGAGCAGCATCACCACCAGCGCCAGCACGCCGCCCACATAGCCCAGCGCCCAGCCCGAGCCCGAGATGCGCCCGATCTCGTCGCGCGGGCCCAGCGTCGGCAGCATAGCGTTGGTAAAGATCGTGGCGGATTCCATGCCTACCAGCCCGATGCAGAAGGCCGCGAGGATCAGGAGCACCCCCTCCGCCCCCGGCACCGCGAACCACAGCGCCGCCGCGCCGATCACGTAGAGAAGCGAGAAAAACCAGATCCAGGCGAGGTGCCGCCCCGACGCATCGGCCAGCGCACCCAGAACCGGCGCCGCGACGGCGATGGCGAGCCCCGCCAACCCGATCGCGAAGCCCCACATCGACTGCGCGGCCACCGGGTCGCCGACCACGGTCGCGAAATAGGGGCCGAAGATGAAGGTCAGCAGCAGCGTGTTGTAGGGCTGGCTGGCGAAGTCGAACATCATCCAGCCGCGCACGCGCTTCTTCAGCGCCACGCTGGTATCGACGCCCACGGGCGAGGCCACGCCGCTCGCGGCGGTTCCGTCGGTCATTCCTTGCTCTCCCCAAGCCTGCCGGACCTTAGGCAGGGCTTGCGGGGGCGCGCAACGCCCGCGTGACAGGGCGCGGATCGGGACGGCGCCCGCCTCGGTGCCCGGATCGGCGACGGTTCAGGCGGCGTGGGGCGGGCGATGAGCCTCGGGCAGGGCCTCGGGCGGCCAGGGACGCGTGCCCTCGGCGGCGATCCAGGCCGCGACCCAGGCGGGCAGGCGCGGCGGGTCGCCCTGCCAGCCTAGCTCGGCCAGCACCTCGCCCGGCGGCACCGCCTTGCGGTCGGCAACCACCGCCGTGCGCAGCAGCGCCTCGGAGGTGCAGGTGCCGCCCACCCACATCGACTGCACGATATAGACGAAGCGGTCGTCCCAGCCGGCGCAGCGGGTCCGCATCTCGATGCGCTGGAAGGCGGTGACGCGCTTGCGGTAGCGCACGCTCGCCCCCGCGACGGCCAGGCCCCAGCCGCGCCGCTTCAGCGCCGCCATCAGCCCCATCCGCACCCCGGCCCCGAAGCGCCCGAGGTCATAGAGCGTCAGGATCCGCCCGTTGTTGAGCTCAAGGAACCCGTCCAGGTCCCAGGGCCAGCAGCGGTGGTGCGAGACATGCGTGTCCAGCGGCGCCATCTTGGGCGCGCGGCGGGCGGCGAGGGTCTGCCAGATCAGGCGGGCGAACGGGTACATGGGGGGCGAGGTGGGTCGCGGTGACGCGCGCGTCAAGCGAAACGACGCGTCAGGTTGCGGGGGCGGGCCGCACTGCCTAGATCACGGGCACCGCAACGAGAGGCCCGCGCATGACGTCCCTGCTCCAGATCCTGATGATGCTGCTCTCGGTCGCGCAGACCATCATCATCATCCACATCATCATGTCGTGGCTGATCAATTTCGGCGTTCTGAACCTGCAGCAGCCGCTGGTCGCGCAGATCTGGGATGGGCTGAACCGCCTGCTCGAGCCGCTCTACGGCCCGATCCGGCGCGCATTGCCCAGCATGGGTGGGCTCGACCTCGCGCCGCTGATCGTGATCCTGGGGATCTTCGCGCTCCGCACCGTGCTCATCAACAACGCGACCGCCTTCTACTGACCCCTCAGGAGGTCTCGATAGCGGCCGGCCGGCAGGCGTCGCAGGCGACATGCCCGCCGCGCTGCGCCGCGGCCTGAAGCACGAATCCCAGGAGCATCGCCAGCAGCAGCACGGCGAGCTTGAGGTTCGAGATCTCGGCTTTGGTCATGGCGGCCCCTCCTGAACCGGTCGGTTCATTCTGACCCGGCCCGCACCCGCTTGCAAATCACGGGCCCGTGACGGCAACGTCGCCCGCATGGAGAAGATCAGCACGCACGAGGCCGAGGAAGACGCGCGCAACGCGGCGATCCTCATCTGGGTGAACGGCACGCTCAAGCCCCGGCCCGAGGCCGTGGTCAGCGTCTATGACAGCGGGTTCATGCTGGGCGACGGCGTCTGGGAGGGGCTGCGCCTCTACGATGGGCGCTGGACCTTCCCGGACGAGCATATCGCCCGGCTTTTCGAGGCGGCCAAGGCCATCGACCTCGATATCGGGATGACCCCCGACCAGGTGATGGCCGCACTGGAGGAGACCCGCGCCGCCAACGGGATGGTGACCGACGCCCATGCCCGCCTGATGGTCACCCGCGGCGTCAAGCGCCTGCCCTTCCAGCACCCGCGCCTGTCGACCCAGGGCCCGACCATGGTGATCATCATGGAGCATTCGCGCCCGAAGATCCCGCGCCCCGTCAAGCTCGCCACCGTGCCGCATCTGCGCGGGCTGCCGATGACGCAGGACCCCAAGCTCAACTCGCATTCCAAGCTCAACTGCATCCTCGCCTGCATCGCCGCCGAGAAGGCCGGCGCGGACGAGGCGCTGATGCTGGATATCCACGGCTTCGTGAACACCACCAATGCCTGCAACTTCTTCATCGTCCGCCGCGGCGCGGTTTGGACCTCGACCGGCGATTACTGCATGAACGGCATCACCCGGCAGAAGGTCATCGACCTCTGTCACGCCAACGGCATCCCCTGCCACGAGCGCAATTTCTCGCTCGTGGACACCTACGGCGCCGACGAGGCCTTCCTCACCGGCACCTTCGGCGCGCAGACCCCCGTCGGCGAAATCGACGGCCGCATCATCGGCCTCGGCGAACTGGGCCCCGTCACCGAGCGGATCCGGGGCCTCTACCGGGAGCTGGTGGGGGCCTGAGGCCCCCGCACCGCCCCCTATTCGAAGACGACGCTGACGACCGGGTCGCCGGGCAGGCCGACATAGCGCGCCTCGGCCCGGCCGTTCGCCTTGGCCGGCGGCATGAGGGGCCCGATCGAGCCCACGCTGATCAGATCGCCCGGCTTGAACACGATCTCCTTCGACATCAGCCACAAAGCGGCGTTCACGGGATTGCCGAGCACGGCAGATCCCTGCGCCGAGGACAGCACCTCCCCGTCGGAGGCGGTCACCGTCACCGTCATCGTCTCCAGCGCCGCCAGCATCTCCGCGGCGTCGTCCACGGGAATGGCCGCGCCCAGGACGCCCAGCTTGGCGGCGACGCCATTGGCCGTCAGGGTGATCGCGTTCACCGGCTCGTCGGTCGCATAGGACACGTCGGCCAGTTCGAGGAAGGGATGCACGGCCGAGATATGCGCGATCGCCTCCTCCGCCGAGGATGCCTGGTTGATCGCGTCGCTGCCGACCACCAGGATCAGATCCGCCTCGAAGACGGGACGGGCGCCGAATTGCGCGGCGACGGCGGCGCCGTTCTCCAGCAACATGTCCCGGTAGAGAACGCCGTGGACGGGCTCTGACGCGCCGAACCGCTCCTGCGCGGGCGCGCTGGTCAGGCCGGCCTTGTAGCCGATCACCGGGCCCATCTCCTGCGTCAGCATCGCCACGACCTTGGCCTGCGTGCAAAGCGCGTCCTCCATCGTGCCGCCCGCCGCGAGCGCGCGGGTCGGCTGGGCCGCGAGGAACCCGTCCACGTAGGCCGCCACCTCCGCGTCGGTGGCGCATTCGGACATGGCCGCTGTCGCGAGCAGCGGGAGCGCGACGGCGCTCAGGATCGTGGCTTTCAATCGGGACATCCTGTCCTCCTCCTGTCGTCGAAACGAGAAATCGTAAGACCAGCCTAATCGCGCTCCGCGGCCCGGGCATTGACCTGCAACAGGCCGGATCGGGGGGCGTGACGGGCGGTGGAGGGGCAAGGGCGGTGTGGGGTCGCGCCGTCGGTCACGCGCGCAAAGGCGCGCCCTCTCGCCCTAGGCCCGGCCGCGCGCCCCTTGAATGGGGTCGTCTCGCCTCAGATCGGGTCCGGCAGCGGCGGGATCTGGCGCAGATACAGGATCACCGCCTTGAGGTCGTCTTCGGTCATCCGGCTGTAATAGCCGAACCCCATCGGCGGCATCATCGGCGTCCCGTCCGGGCGGGTCGCGGTGGTGATCATCTGGATCAGCTCCGCGTCGCTCCATTTCGCGATCCCGTCCTCGGGATGCGGCGTGAGGTTCGCGGAAACCGAGGTCCCCCAGGGGCCGTGGAACGTGAACCCCCCGGCCCCGAGCTGGTTCATCCAGTCCGGGCCCATCGGCCCCATCGGGCTGTGGCACTCGATGCAATGCGCCACCGGCCCCGCGAGATATTCGCCATAGGCCACCGTCACGCCTTCCTCGGGATGGGGGACCCCTTCGACGGGCGGGCCGTAGGCCGGCGGGAGCGGAATGTTGTACACGCTCTCGCCCGGATCGTTCTCCACGGCGGGCACGCTGCGCAGATACATCACGATCGACATCACATCGTCGTCCGACAGCCGGCTGTAGAGCACGATCGGCATCGGCGGTCCGATCACCCGCGTCCCGCCCGGCGTGATCCCCTCGCGGATCGCCCGGGCGAGTTCGATATCCGTCCAGTCCTTCACCCGGCCACCGGGCGTGATGTTGGCCGAAATGGCGGTGAAGCCGGGTGTCTCCTCCACCAGGCGGCCCGCCAGGTTCATCTCCATGATCGGTCCCTGCGGTCCCATCGGCGTGTGGCAATTGCCGCAGGCGGCCGGACCCTCGACGAGGTATTTGCCGCGTTCGAGCGATGGTTCGGCCAGCGCTCCGGTTCCGGACAGGATCGCGACGATCGTGAGAACGCGGATCTTCATGGGCTTGCCCTCCCCTGGTGGCACCACAATGCGCCCATTGCCGAGTCGAACCAAGCTCTCATCCCCGGGCCCGCGGAATGCGCCGATGCCGCGCGCCGCACCGGACCGCCCGCCCGGCTTGACCCCCGCCCGGACACGTCCGACACAGATCACCCGTAGATCACCCGCGCATCACCCATGGAATTCGCATGAGAATTATCGCCTGGTCCGGCCCCCGGAACCTCTCCACCGCGATGATGTACGCCTTCGGAAATCGCCCGGACTTCGAGGTGATGGACGAGCCGTTCTACGCCGCCTACCTGGCCGCCACCGGCCTCGACCACCCGATGCGCGACGCGATCCTCGCGAGCCAGCCCAGCGACCCGGCCACCGTCGCGGCCACCTGCGCGGCGGAGCCGAAAATCCACTCCTATCAGAAGCATATGGCCCATCACATGGTGGCCGGCATGCCGCTCTCCTGGGCCGAGAGCGCGGTGCATCTGCACCTCATCCGCCACCCCGCCCGCGTCATCGCGAGCTACGGCGCAAAGCGCGACACGATCACCGAGGCCGACATCGCCTTCGCCGCGCAGGCCACGCTCTACGACCGCTTCGGCGGGATCGTCATCGACACCGCCGACCTGCGCGACAACCCACGGGAAATGCTGCAGAAATTCTGCGTCGAGATCGGCCTGTCCTGGTCGGACGCGATGCTGTCCTGGCCCGCGGGCGGGCATCCCTCGGACGGCGTCTGGGCTTCGCATTGGTACGGCGCGGTGCATCGCTCGACCGGGTTCGCGGGGCCCGAGGGCCCGCTGCCCCGGCCCGACCGGCCCGACCTGCTGCGCGCGGCTTTGCCCTTCTACGACGCCCTGCGCGATCGCCGCCTGATCGCCGCGCGGTAGAGCGGCCGCAGCACCTCGCGCCGCAGCTTCGCGCCTAGCCCGCCCTTCAACTGGATCACGCTGCCGCCCAGCGCGGCCGAGGCTTCCGACGCGCCCGAGGGCCAGAGGACCAGAGGCTTCACGCCGGTGACCCAGTGCATCTGCAGGAAGGTGTCGATCGGCCGGTCGAAGCGGTCCGTCGCCTCCAGAAGCCGCGCCGCGGCGGCGCGGGAGAACAGGTTGAAGGTCGTGCGCAGCGGCACGACCTCCGGATCTATGAGCGCGACCGAGCCGTCCTGCGCCACCGCGCGCCCGGGCCCCGGCGCGCGGGTCTGGAACTGCACGAAGCCCGTCGTGGCATGCGCCTCGGCTAGCGCGATGGCGCGGGCCAGCGGGGCCGGATCGATCCCGGCGTCGTCCTCGATCACCAACGCGGCCTCCCAGCCCTCCGCCACGATCTCGCGCCCAGGCCGCGCGATGCGAAAGAAAGCAAGCGATCTCGCCCGGGTTCAGCGCGAAGGGATAGCGCGGGCGATGGAGGCCCGGGCGGTATCGCTCGCGCAAGGCCGCCGGCGCCAGCGCGCGCCCGTCCACCGCGTCCAGGACCTGCGCCGGGACGGGGCAGTCGCGGATCAGCATCTCGACCTGCGCGCGGCGCTGCGCGGCGCGGGCCAGGTGGACGATCAGGGCGGCCTCGACCTTCATGCGCCGGCCCAGAGCGTCTCGTAGACCGCGCCGATCCCGTCCACCTCGCGGGCGATGGCGAACCGCGCCTCGGCCCGGACGCGCGCGATGGCGGGCGCGCCGGCCGCGTCCAGAAGCGCGGGCAGGCGTTCGGCGGCGGCCTCGGCGGCACGGTCGTCATTGGGGACGATCACGCCCGCACCGCCTTCGGCGAAGTCGCGGAAATGGCCGGTATCGGTGGCGAGGAAGGGCACGCCGGAAGCCATCGCCTCGAGCGGGGTCATCCCGTAGCCCTCGTAGCGCGGCAGCGCGATCAGCGCCGACAGGCCCCGCATCAGCGCCGGCATCCCGTCGGCCCCGACCTCGCCCGGAAACAGGAGCCGATCCGCCAGCCCCGCCGCCGCCACGCGGGCCTTCAGCGCATCGAGGAAGGCGGCATCCCCGCGCCCCGCCCGGCCGATGACCAGCGCGGTCAGGCCCGGGCGCGCGGGCAGCAGGCGCAGCATGGCATCGACGAAGCGGTCGGTGCCCTTCTCGGGCCGGACGCGGCCGATGCAGGCGACGCCGTGACTGCCGGGAAAGCCGGTCGCGGCCCAGGCGGCGGCGCGGTCCGGCGCGGGGTGCCAGCGCGCGCAATCGACCCCATGCGGCACCACCGCGCGGACATGCGGGACGAAGGTCGCGGCGGCCTGCGTGGTGGCGATCACCGCGTCCATCCGCCCGATAAGCCAGCGCGGATAGGCCGAATGCCGGCGCTGCGCGGCCGAGGTGAAGACCAGCCGGATCGGCAGGCGCAGCACGTCCCGCGCCCAGAGGCCCGCGCGCATCTCGGGGTTGCGGCGCAGGTGCCAGATGGCGAAGGGCCGCCCGCCCGGATCGCGGCTGAGCGCGCGGGCGCGGCCGAGGCCGACCGGCGTGGGACAGCCGGGCAGCGGATGCCCCGCCAGCGCCATGTCGTAGCGCCCGGCCTGCACGGCCACGACCCCCGCGGCGGTGGCCGAGACGCCGGTGAAGCGCGGGTTGAGATTGGTCACGATCAGCTCGGCCATGTCCCCGCTATGGTCACCGCGGCCGGGCTTTGGCAAGAACCCGGGATGATCACCGCGCGCCTTCTCGGGGGCCTGGGCAACCAGATGTTCCAATATGCCGCCGGCCGGGCCTTGGCGCTGCGGCTGGGCGTGGACCTTGCGCTGGATGCGCGCGAGACGGACGCCAAGGGGGCGCATTGGACGAACGGCCTGGGCGCGCTTCGGGTGCAGACCGTGCCGCCCGCCGACCTGCCGCCCGACCGGCATGCAGCGCCGATCCGATACGCGCTCTGGCGAGCTTCGACGCGGCGGCTGATCCGGCAGCGCGGACCCGGGTTCGACCCGCGCGTGACGGCTGCGCCGGACGGCGCCTACCTGCACGGCTATTTCCAGTCGGAGCTCTATTTCGCCGACCAGGCGGAAGCGATCCGGGCCGAGCTCGCCCCCGCCGCCCCGCTGCCCCCCGCCGCGCAGGCGGTCGCGGCGCGCATCGCGGCAGCGCCGCGGGCCGTGTCGCTGCATGTGCGGCGGGGGGACTACCTCGCCTCGGGCGCCTATGGCAGTTGCGACGCCGCCTATTACGCCCGCGCGCTCGCAGCGCTGGGCGACGATATGGGCCCCGTCTTCGCCTTCAGCGACGATCCGGCCTGGGTGCGCGAAAACCTCGACCTGGGCGTGGCGATGGAGGTCGTCGACCTGCCCGGCGCGGGCCCGGAGGTGGACATGGCGCTGATGTCGGCCTGCGCGCATCACGTCATCGCCAACTCGACCTTCTCGTGGTGGGGGGCGTGGCTGAACGGCAAGCCTGGCAAGCGGGTGGTCGCGCCTAGGACCTGGTTCCGCGACCCCGCGCAGGACAACCCCGACCTGATCCCCGAGGGGTGGGTGCGGGTCTGACGGCTGGACGGGCTTCGCGCGGAGCGGCCGCATAGCGGCCCGCCGTCGCGCTACGCCTCGCCCAGCACGCCTCTCAGAACCTCCGCCAGCCGCGCGAACTGGTCGTCGAGCGGATAGTGATGGTTGCCGATGAACAGGCCGTTGCGGTCGATCAGGTCGGCATTGGCCAGCGTGCCGTGGATGGAATAATCGAAATGCTTCTCGACCACCTCGTTGCGGGCGAAATTGCCCGCGACGATGGGCCGGCATTCGATCCCCGCGCCGGTCAGCGCGTCGACCAGCGTCTTGCGCGCGAGGCCCGCTTGCGGGTCCAGCACCATCGAGAAGCCGAACCAGCTGCTCTCGCCGGTCTCGGCCTGCGTGGCGATCTGCGGGAAGTCGGACATCACCGCCTTGAAGCGGGCGGCATTGGCGCGGCGCTCGCGCACGATCATCGGCAGCTTCTCCAGCTGTGCCTGCCCGATCGCGCCCGACATCTCGAGCGGGCGCAAGTTGTAGCCCGGCAGCACGAAGCGGAAGCTCTCGGTGAAGGGATCGTCGCCCTTGGTGCCGGTGACGTGGTTCGGATCGGGCAGGTTGCGGGTCCAGCCATGGGCGCGGACCGAGAGCATGATGTGGTAGAGCTTCTCGTCATCGGTCGCGACCAGCCCGCCCTCCATGGTCGAGATGTGGTGCGAGAAGAAGCTCGAATAGCTGCCCGCCAGCCCGAAGGTGCCGCATTGGCGGCCATTGAACCGCGCGCCCAGGGACTCGCAATTATCCTCCAGCAGGATGATGTCGCGGGTGCCGATGATCGCCCCGATGCGGTCGAAATCGTTTGGGTTGCCGAGCAGGTTCACGGCGAGGATCGCGCGGGTCCGGTCGGTGACGGCGGCCTCCAGCGCGTCCAGGTCGTAGTTCAGCGTGGCCGCGTCGATATCGACGAATTTCAGGTGACAGCCGTATTGCTGGAACGGGTAATAGCTGGTCGACCAGGAGACGGCGGGCACGATCACCTCGTCGCCCGGCATCAGCGGGCGGTCGTGGTAGCGCAAGGCGGCGACGAAGAGCAGGTTGGCCGAGCTGCCCGAATTCACCATCACCGCGAAACGCGATCCCATCGCCGCGGCGAACTGCTCCTCGAAGGCGCGGACCTCCTTGCCCATCGAGAAGAAGCCGGAATCCACGACGCGCTGGATGGCGTCGTATTCGGCCTGGTCCCAGGTGGTGGTGGCCAGCGGCAGGGCGGTGTCAGGCATGGGCGTCCTCCGTTTGCGCCCGATAGGCGCGGATGGTGCGGTCGAGGCCCTCGCGCAGGCCGATCCGGGGGGTCCAGCCAAGGGCGCGCAGGCGCGAGCTGTCCATCAGCTTGCGCGCCATGCCGTCGGGCTTGGTGGTGTCCTTCACGATCTCGCCCTCGAAGCCGGTCAGATCGGCGATCATCTCGGCCAGTTCGAGGATCGAGACCTCCTCGCCGGTGCCGACATTGATATGCTCGGGCGCGTCGTAACGCTTCAGCAGGAAGATCAGCGCATCGGCGCAATCGTCGGCATGCATGAATTCGCGCCGGGCCGACCCGGTGCCCCAGATCGTGACGGTCGGCGCGCCGGTCCGGACGGCCGCGACGAATTTCACGATCAGCGCCGGGATCACGTGGCCGGCCACCAGGTCGAAATTGTCTCCGGGTCCGAAGAGGTTGGTCGGCATGGCCGAGATATAGTGCCGCCCGTGCTGACGCCAGAGATACTGGCAGGCGCGGATGCCCGCGATCTTGGCCAGCGCGTAGCCCTCGTTCGTGGGCTCCAGCGGGCCCTGCATCAGATGCTCCTCGCGCATCGGCTGCGGGCTGTCCTTGGGATAGATGCAGGAGGAGCCGAGAAAGAGCAGCCGTTCGCAGCCATTGGCATGCGCCGCCTCGATCACGTTGGTCTGGATGGCGAGGTTCTGGTTCAGGAATTCCGCCGGGAAGGCGGTGTTCGCGCCGATCCCGCCGACGCGCGCGGCCGCCAAGATCACCGCGTCGGGGCGATTGGCGGCGAACCAGTCCTCGACCGGCTGCTGGCGCGTCAGGTCCAGCTCGGCCCGCCGCGTGGTCAACACCTCGCAATCCTCCGAGGCCAGCCGCCGCACCAGCGCGCCGCCGACCATGCCGGACGCGCCCGCCACGTAGACGCGGCGGCCCCGCAGCGGAAAGACCACCGGCGCGTCAGCCATGATGCGCCGCCTCGCGCCGCGCCTCGGCGAGGTCCGCGGCGGCCATTTCGGCCACCAGCGTCTCGAAGCTGGTCCGGGGCTTCCAACCCAGCTTCTGATGCGCGCGGCCGGCATCGCCCAGCAGCGTCTCGACCTCGGCGGGCCGGAAATAGCGCGGATCGACCGACACGATGACGCGGCCCTGCCCGTCGCGGCCGACCTCCTCCAGACCCTCGCCCTCGAAGGTGATCTCGATCCCCAGTTCGGCGCAGGCGGCGCGGACGAAATCGCGGACCGAATACTGCACGCCGGTGGCGATCACGAAATCCTCGGGCTCGTCCTGCTGCAGCATCAGCCACATCATCTCCACGTAGTCTCGGGCATGGCCCCAGTCGCGCTTGGCGTCGAGATTGCCCAGCCGCAGAACGTCGCCCGTGCCCAGCTTGATACGGGCCAGCGCGCGGGTGATCTTGCGGGTCACGAAGGTCTCGCCCCGGAGCGGGCTCTCGTGGTTGAAGAGGATGCCGTTGCAGGCGAAGAGCCCATAGGCCTCGCGGTAGTTCACCGTGATCCAGTAGGCATAAAGCTTGGCCACCGCATAGGGCGAGCGCGGGTAGAACGGGGTCGTCTCGCGCTGCGGCGTCTCCTGCACGAGGCCGTAGAGCTCGGAGGTGGAGGCCTGGTAGAACCGCGTCTTCATCCCGAGGAAGCGAATGGCCTCCAGCAGGCGCAGCGGGCCCAGCGCGTCGGAATTGGCGGTGTATTCCGGCTCCTCGAAGCTGACGGCGACATGGGACTGGGCGGCGAGGTTGTAGACCTCGTCGGGTTGCACCTGCTGCAGGATCCGCGTCAGCGAGGACGAGTCCGTCATGTCGCCATGATGCAGAACGAACCGGCCCTCCTGTCCCGGCGGGCCGTCGAAGAGGTGGTCGATCCGCGCGGTGTTGAACAGCGAGGTCCGGCGCTTGATGCCATGCACCTCGTAGCCCTTGCCCAGCAGGAATTCCGAAAGATAAGCCCCGTCCTGCCCGGTGATCCCGGTGATGAGCGCGCGTTTCATGGGTGGTCCTCCGCCAAACTCGCTCCCGTCTAGAGGGCAGGCCGTCGCTTTGCCAGCCGTTCAGCCGCCGCGGCCTTCCTGCCGGGCGAAGCGGCGCTTGCGTCGTTCCGCCTTGAGACGCTCGTTCACCTCGACCAACCCGTGCATCCGGAGTTCGATCTTCGGGTCGAGCTTAAGCAGGAAGGATCGCAAGGCCCATTGCGGGATCGATCCGCGCGTTCCGGGCTCCGGCCAGAGCGAGCGCTCGGAACGAATGAGCATGCGTTGCCCGGGATCCGCGACCGGTGCCTCAAAGGCGGCTCGGGCGGCCCGTGCCATCAACGGCGCAAGACTGTAGCGGTAGAGGATTCGCTGGCGCGCCTCGGCCAGATCGTCGAGCGCGGCTTGCCAGCGCCCGCTCTCCATATCGGCGACCATGTCGCGCGCGGCGCCTTCCGGATCGTCGAGATCGAGCATCCGGATGCTTCCCTCCGGAATGTAGCGTTCGGGGTTGCTGCAGCCCGCATAGAAGGGGAAGGTCCAGGTGAGGAGCGGGTCGGACAGCTTTTCCGTCCAAGTGTCGGCCCCGCCGCCGTTCTCAAGCGCAAGGTGATACTTGTAAGGCAGAAGCGCCTCGGCCTTGTCGCCGATCGAGCGGACACCGCGTCCGAAGATCTCCAGCCGGTCGGGGATCAGTTGCTTCAACGCCTCAAGGAACTTCAGGCGGCGGCGGTGATAGTCCGTCGAGGTTTTGTCGGAGGTTACGACGCTGATCTTGTCGATCTTTCCAGCGGGCGGGCTATCCATCGCGGCCCAGTGATCGAAGCCGAGACTGTCCTCATGGCTCGCGCCGTCGCCGAACGGGACGCCCACGAACCACATCGAACCGTAGTTCTCCTGCCACTTCGTCGTCGTGAGCGGTTTTTCGGTTGGCGACACGACGAGGCCGAACTGGTTCAGGAACCCGGCCGAGTAAGGGTGGATCACGTCGGGTTCCCCCGCGATGAAGACGGTCCGTTCGCGGGGAAGCGATGTCGGGATGGAATAGCTGGCGCGGATGTGGACGATCAGCACATCGGTGTCCGACGGGACGTCCAGCCCGATGGTGAATTGGACGTCGTCCCAGACCATGCGCTTGCCTGGGAACTGCTTCGCGAGCATCGGTCCGTATGTCGCGAAGACATGCGCCTTGATCATCGGTTTGTCGCTCATGCCGCGTCGTCCTGCCCGAATTGCAGCCGGTGCAGCCGCGCGTAATGGCCGCCTGCGGCCAACAGTTCGGCATGGCTGCCCTGCTCGACGACGCGGCCCTGGTCCAGCACGACGATCTGGTCGGCGCCGCGGATCGTGGACAGACGGTGGGCGATGACCAGCGTCGTGCGGTCGCGCGACAGGCGCGACAGGGCCTCCTGGACCAGCCGCTCGGAGCGGGTGTCGAGCGCGCTGGTCGCCTCGTCGAGAAGCAGGATCGGCGTGTCGCGCAGCAGGGCGCGGGCGATGGCCACGCGCTGGCGCTGCCCGCCCGACAGGTTCGAGCCGCGCGGCCCGGCCTCGGTCTCCAGCCCGTCGGGCAAGTCGAGCAGGAAATCGGTGACATGCGCCGCATCCAGCGCGGCGCGCAGCCGTTCCTCGGGGACGTCGCCGCGCCCGACCAGGAGGTTTTCGCGCAGCGTCTCGTCGAAGAGCAGCGTGTCCTGGCTGACGACCGAGAACAGCCCCCGCAGGTCGCCGACCGACCAGTCGCGGATGTCGCGGCCGCCGATCGTCACCCGGCCCGAAGACGGGTCGACCAGCCGGGTCAGCACGTTGAAGAGCGTCGATTTGCCCGCACCCGACTGTCCCACCAGCGCGGTGGTCGTGCCCTGCGGCACGCGGAAGCTGACGCCGCGCAGCACCGGGTTGTCGCCGTAGGACAGCCGGACGTCCTCGAAGGCCACATCCATGCGCTCGGGGCGGGCGATGGCGGGCGCGACCGGCTCCAGGATCGTGGGCACCGTGTCGCGCAGCGCGTAGATCCGCTCCAGCGAGGCCAGCATCGTCTGCCAGAGCGCCGACATCCCCGCGAGGCGGCGCAGCGGCTGGAAGGCTAGTGACATCGCGGTGAAGAAGGACATGAACTCGCCGATGCTCTTCTCGCCCGCGATGATCTGCGGCCCGCCATAGAGCAGCACCGCGAGAAAGCCGAAGCCCACCGCGAAATCCACCAGCGCGGGCACCGTCGCCTGCCCGGCCTGCGCGCGGATCGTGGCGCGGACCATCTCCTCGGTGGCGGCGCGGAAACGGTCCTGCTGGTAGCGTTCCATCGCGTTGAGCTTGATCGGGGTGATGCCGTGGAAGATCTCGTCGAGCCGCGTCGTGCGCCGCCCGGCGATGTCGCGCAACGCGACCGACTTGCGGCGGATGTAGCGCTGCACCACCAGGCTGGGCGCGACCAGGAGCGGCGCGCCGATCACCGCGACCAGCGTCCAGACCGGATCGACCGCCAGCGCCACCACCATCAGCGAGACCAGGCCGATCGCGTCGCGCCCGACCGAGGTGATGATCGCCGTCCACATGGTTTGGATCGCCTGCACGTCGCCCTGCACCCGCTCGATCAGCGTGCCCGGCGCGTTCGAGCTGAAATAGGCGCTGTCGAGCCGCAGCACGTGGCCCAGAAGGTCCTGCTGCAGCCGCGACGAGGCGGTGAAGGCCACGCGCGCCATGATGATGCGCTGCGCCACGCCGGCGAGCCCGCGCAGCACGAAGAGCCCGAAGATCGCCGCGCCGACCAGCGCCACCATCTCCGAGCGGCCGGCGACGAAGACGAGGTCGAACATCGGCTCCAGCATCCAGGCCAGCAGGCCCACCGTGCTGCCCTCGATCGCCATCAGGAGCGCCGCGCCCAGGATCCACCAGAGGTGGCGGCGCAGGTAGCCCGACCAGAGGCGGGCGAAGGGATGGCGGGTGCGGGTCACGGGCGGGCCTTCGGGTTTCGGGGGCGATAGCGCAGGCCGCCCCCCTGCGGCAAGCTGGCGCCATGGGCTAAGAAGGCGACAGTTTCTTCACGCTGGGCCCCGGCGGGCGGGCCGGGGTGCTGGCGATCTCGGCCCTGCTCTGGGCGCTGGCGCTCTGGCTGGTGGCGCGCGCGCCGCGCGGCTGGGCGCGGCTCTGGGCGGCGCTGGGGGCGTTCTGGGCCTTCGTCTGGCTGTCGCCGCAGGTCTATTACCTGTTCTACATCGCGCATTTCGACGGGCTGCCCTGGCAGGTGGTCACCGGCCCGCCGCCGGCCCCGGGCCGCCTGCTGCGCCTGCTCGCCTTCGCGCAGGAGGCTTCGCTGTCGCGCCACGGTCAGGGCGTCTTGGGCTGGTCGCTGCTGGCGCTGGCGGCGCTGTCCTGGCGCTCGCCGTCGCGAGGCGCGAGCCCGTAGGGCGCGGCCAGTCGCCAGACATGGTCGGGGATCATGTGCTTCATCCGCCCGGGCGCCGCGCGGCGCAGGTGCAGGATGCATTCGACGGCCTTCATCTCCAGCCGGGCGCGGGCGAATTCCATGCCGCGCGGACCCAGCCGCGGCTGCAGCCAGGCCACGATGGGCCGCAGCCAGCCCGGCATTCGGCGCAGCGGCAGCCCGCCTGCCGCCCGCGCCGTGTTCGCGGCGAAGCCCGCCACCGCGCCCCGCCGCTTGCCGCGCGAACTCAGCGGCCCCAGCCGCACCGCGTCGCCCAGCCCCGCCAGCATCTCGGCCCCCCGCGCGTTGCGCACGATCACCCATTGATCGCCGTCGCCGCCCATGTAGCCGACCGTGATGTCGGCCAGCCGGTTGGTGTAATCGGTGCAGGTCCGGCAGGTCAGCGGGAAGAAATCGTCCGGCAGGTCCGACAGCGGCAGCTTCAGGAACGGGATCATCCGCACCGCCCCGTCGTCGAAACGCATCTCGACCCGGTAATCGGCGCGGAACTCCAGGTAGGTCACCGCGCCCGGGCGGTCGGTCAGCCGGGCGAGGAAGTCGTGGAAATTGGGCAGCGTCGTGTTGTCCGAACAGGGCGTTCCGATCACGTAGAGCCGCTCCAGCCCCAGCTCGGCCTCGATGGCGCGCAGCGCGTGGACCTGGCAAGGCACGCCGATCAACGCGATGCGGCGATGGCCCTGCGCCGCCGCGGGTTCCAGCAGCGCGAGGAGCGGCGAGAACCCCATCCGCATGCCCCGGACGCGCGCCATGTCGGCGGGATCGGTGACGATGACGGGCACGCCCTCGAACGGGTCGTCCGGCGCGGGCGCGAGCGTCAGGACCGCGGTGACCGTGCCCGTCTCCAGAAGCGATTGCGCCAGCGCGGTGGTGATCCCGGTCCATTGCGCGCCCGGCCGCGGCGGCTCCATCGCGGCCCGGTGCATGGCCAAGTGCGGGCCGACATGCGGATCGCCCCCCGTCCGGCCATGCGCCGCGCGTTCGCGGGCCGGGAAATCGGGCACGGTGAACTGGCAGGCCGTCCCGCAGCGCGGCGCGAGCGCCATCCGGCTCAGCCCGCAATCGGTGCACATCGCACCGCGGGGCGCGGGCGGGGCCAGCGCGGGCGCGTCCAGCGGCGCGGGATCGGGCGTGTCACGCATGGCGGCCACCCTGCGCCGCCCGCCGGGCCACGTCCAGCCTTGCCGCCGGCCGCGCCGCATGTCACCGAGCGCGCCGGAGGAGAGACCCATGAAGCTCGGCATCGCCGTCCTGACGCTGGCCTATGTGCTCAGCCAGTTCTACCGCGCTTTCCTCGCGGTGCTGTCGCCCGAGCTCACGGCCGAGCTGGGCGTGTCCGCGTCGCAGCTGTCGCGCGCCTCGGGCATCTGGTTTCTGGCCTTCGCGGCGATGCAGATCCCGGTGGGCTGGGCGCTGGACCGGGTCGGCCCCCGGCGCACGGCGGCCGGGCTTTTAACGCTGGCGGGCGGCGGCGGGGCGGCGCTCTTCGCGACCGCGCAGGCGGGCTGGCAGATCGACCTCGCCATGGGCCTGATCGGCGTCGGCTGCGCCCCGGTGCTGATGGCCAGCTACTACATCTTCGCGCGCACCTTCCGCCCGGCGGTCTTCGCCACGTTGGCGGCCACGCTGGTGGGCGTGGGCAGCCTCGGCAACATCGCGGCCTCGGTGCCGCTCTCCTGGGCGGCCGAGGCGATGGGCTGGCGCGGCGCGCTCTGGGCGCTGGCGGCGATCACCGCGGCGGTGGGAGCGGTGACGTGGTTCGCCGTGCGCGACCCGGAGGCGGCGGACGGGGCCGAGGACGGATCGTTGCTCGATGTGCTGAAGATCCCCGCCTTCTGGGCGATCCTGCCGATGATGCTGGTCAATTACGCCCCCGCCGCGGGGCTGCGCGGGCTCTGGGCCGGGCCCTACGTCGCCGAATTCTACGGGCCGCAATTCGTGGGCACCGTGACCCTGATCATGGGCCTCGCGATGATCGCGGGAAATTTCGTCTACGGCCCGCTCGACCGGCTGACCGGCACGCGTAAGGGCGTGGTGCTCGGCGGCAACCTGATGGGCGCGGCGGTGCTGGCCTGCCTCTGGTGGGTGCCGGTGCCGGGCCTCTGGACCGCGGCCGCCGCGCTGGCGCTGGTGGGCGCGCTCGGCTCCTCCTACGCGGTGGGGGTGGCGCATGGCCGCGCCTTCGTGCCGGCGCATCTGACCGGCCGGGGGGTGACGCTGCTCAACCTCTTCTCGATCGGCGGCGTGGGCGCGATGCAATTCGCCACCGGCCCGGTCTTCGAGGCGGCGGGCGGCGGCGTCGAGGGATACCGCATGCTGTTCGGCCTCTTCGCGCTGGCGCTGGCCGCGGGCTGCGCCATCTACGCCTTCGCGCCCGACAAGACCGACTAGAGGCCGATCGCGGGGCCGCGGTCCGGCGTTCCGCCCGGCCCGCCGCGCGGTTTATGGTCGTGATATCCGAAAGACCGCGAGGCTGTGCGCGAACGGCCAGCAGATCGCCGGGCCGGGGGGCGGCCCTGCGATGCGCGGCATCGGCTGTGCCGATGCTGTTTCGCGCCGGGCAAACTGCCCCGCTGCAACCGAATCGCCCCCTCCCCCGTTCTTCGCCAAAGCCGGAGGATGCGACATGGCCGATGCGAAGAAGACCGATCCCGAATTGTGGGAAAGGGTGAAGGACGAGATCAAGGAAAGCGACAAGGGCGGCGACCCGGGCCAGTGGTCGGCGCGCAAGGCGCAGATGGCCGTGCAGGAATACAAGAAGCGCGGTGGCGGCTATGAAGATGACGGCCCCGATCAGGACGAGACCAGCCTGCACGAATGGACCGAGCAGGACTGGGGCACCAAGTCCGGCGGCGAGTCGGCCGAGACTGGCGAGCGCTACCTGCCCAAGAAGGTCCGCATGCTGCTGACCGAGGACGAATACGCCCGCTCGACCCAGAAGAAGAAACACGGCGAGCAGCAATTCGTCGACCAGCCCGACGACGTGAAGGAGAAGGTCGCCCACATCAAGAAGGACGGCCCCACCAAGGACATGCTGATGGAGCGGGCGCAGGACCTCGATATCGAGGGGCGCAGCGACATGACCAAGGACGAGCTTCTGGACGCCATCGAGGCGGCAACCGACGAGAACGGCCGCGGCAAGGGGCGCAAGGTCTCGCTGGAGCAGAAGACCAAGGACGAGCTGATGGACATGGCGCAGGAGCGCGACATCGAGGGCCGCTCGAAAATGGACAAGGACGATCTGGTGAAGGCGCTGGCCGATGACGACTGAGCTGAAGGACCTCAACGTCGACGCACTGAAGGATCTGGGCCGGGTGCAGAAGCTCGAGGGTCACAACGACATGACCCGCGACGAGCTGCTGGAGGCACTGGACGGCCCCGTCGACGACGCGCTGGCCAAGTGGCTCGGCAAGCCGCGCTCCGAGATCTACGAGGCCGCGGGCGAGGCCGGGATCGAGGACCGGAAGGACAAGCAGAAATGGGAGCTGCTCGAGGCGCTGGCGAAGAAGGGCTAGGGCTGCCGGGCCCTCAGCCGCCCAGCAGAAGCCCGATCCCCAGCCAAAGGTAGGAGAGCATCGCCAGGCCGAACAGCGTCTTCTCCAGCGCGCCCTGCCCGGTGGTGAAGGCGAAGCCGCTGCGCGCCACCTTCCAGGCGACGAAGCCGGCGCTCAGCACGACGAAGCCGAGGTTCAGCCAGAAGGTGTAGTCGATCGCGAAGAACTCGCGCTCGGTGACCGAGCGGACCTGCTCCGCGCTGGGCAGGATCCCCAGAAATGCGAAGCCGTAATGCAGGATCAGCGCCGTCGCCACGAGCACCACGAGGAAGACGCCCAGGATGTAGAGCGCCATGCGCCAGCCGTAATAGGTGGCGTTCATGCGCAGGACCGGGATCACCACGAGGTCGGAGAAGATGAAGGCCATGATGCCCGCGAAGCTGACCCCGTTGCCGTAGAGCACGGCGGCCAGCGGGATGTTCCCCATCGAGCCGATGAAGGTGAAGAAGGCCGCGACCGGCCCGACGAGCGCCTGCGCCAGCAACTCCCAGAAACCGGGGTCCGCGCCGCCGACGAACAGCCATTCGAAGAAGGCGCGCGGCACGAAGGCCGCGATGATGCCCGCGACGGTGAAACCGATGGTCACGTCCTTCCAGACCATCGCCCATTCCATGAAATAGCGTTGCGCCACTTCGGCCCAGCTCTCGCGCGACCGGATCCGGTCGGTCCAGTCGTCCTGCGCACCGCCCTCCGCCTCCGCGTCGCCTTGGCTTTCCTGCGCGCGCTCGCGCGCCGCGGCGACCGGCGCGAACCCGCGGGTCAGCCGGACGACCAGCCACATCAGCAGGATCAGCAGGACCCCGCCCACGTATTCCCCGACGACGAATTGCCAGCCCAGGAAGATGGCGATGATGATGCCCAGCTCGACCACGAGGTTGGTCGAGGCGAGCAGGAAGGCCAGCGACGGGACCAGCCCGGCCCCCTTGGCGAAGAGGGCCCGCGTCCCCGACAGGGCGGCGAAGCTGCAGGACGAGCTCAGGAAGCCGAAGACCGTGCCCATGGCGACGGCGCGCGGCCCCGCCTCGCCCATCTGCCGGCGCATGGCGGCGCGGGTCACGAAGACCTGAATCATCGCCGAGATCAGGTAGCCCAGCCCGAAGGCCCAAAAGGCGGTCCAGAACAGCCCCAGCGCGGTCGTGGCCGCCTGGTGCCAGGTGTCGAGGAAGGTGCCGTCCATTCCGCCTCCGGATCGTCGGGCCCGCATCGCGCGGCCCGGGGGGGAACGTGGCGCGGCGCCCGCGGTTCCGGTGCGGGGGGCCGCCCGGGCCTGTGCAATCCCGCCGAAATCGCTAAAGGGGCGCGCAGGTGCCGCAGGGCACGCCGGATTGCCGCGAAGGAGCGCCCCCGATGACCGCCGAGACCCGAATCGTCCTCTCCAGCGACCACGCCGCGATCCCGCTGCGCCGCGCGGTCGCCGACCATATCGCGGCGCAGGGCTGGGAGGTGGTCGATATCGGCCCGACCACGCTTGAAAGCACGCATTACCCCGAGCGCGGCGCCGAGGCCGCCCGCCGCGTCGCCGCGGGCGATTGCCGCCTCGGGATCTTGCTCTGCGGCACGGGACAGGGCATCATGATGGCCGCCAACAAGATCGACGGCGTCCGCTGCGGCGTCTGCGGCGATCCCTTCTCGGCGCGCATGATCCGCCAGCACAACGACGCCAACATGCTGGCCATCGGGGCGCGCGTGACCGGCGAGGGGCTGGCGCTCGAGATCGTCGACGCCTTCCTGTCGGCCGCCTTCGAGGGCGGGCGCCACGCCACCCGCGTCGCGATGATCGCCGAACTGGAGGGCTGACGCCCGGCCCGTTGCCGCTTGTCCCGGGGGCCCATCCCGTATAGCTGCGCCCGCGCTCCCCAACCCTTCGGAGGATATGATGGGCTACAAGGTCGTCGTCTGCGGCGCCACGGGGAACGTGGGCCGCGAAATGCTGAACATCCTGGCCGAGCGCCAGTTTCCCGTCGACGAGATCGCCGCGCTGGCGTCGCGCAAGTCGATGGGAACGGAGGTGAGCTTCGGCGACAAGACCCTGAAGACCAGGGATCTGGAGCAGTTCGACTTCACCGGCTGGGACATCGCCTTCTTCGCCATCGGCTCGGACGCGACGAAGAAATACGCCCCCGTCGCCGCGAAGGCGGGCTGCGTGGTGATCGATAACTCCTCGCTCTACCGCTACGACCCCGACGTGCCGCTGGTGGTGCCGGAGGTGAATCCCGAGGCCGTGGACGGCTACGCGAAGAAGAACATCATCGCGAACCCGAACTGCTCGACCGCGCAGATGGTCGTGGCGCTGAAGCCGCTGCACGACCGCGCCCGGATCAAGCGCGTCGTGGTGTCGACCTACCAGTCCGTCTCGGGCACCGGGAAAGAGGCCATCGACGAGCTCTGGGACCAGACCAAGGGCATGTACGTCCCGGGCCAGGAGCGCGAGCCGTCGGTCTATACCAAGCAGATCGCCTTCAACGTCATTCCCCATATCGACGTCTTCATGGAAGACGGCTCGACCAAGGAGGAATGGAAGATGGTGGCCGAGACCAAGAAGATCGTGGACCCGAAGATCAAGGTCACCGCGACCTGCGTCCGCGTGCCGGTCTTCGTGGGCCATTCCGAGGCGATCAACATTGAGTTCGAGGACCATCTCGACGAGGACGAGGCGCGCGACATCCTGCGCGAGGCGCCCGGCGTGCTGGTCGTCGACAAGCGCGAGGACGGCGGCTACGTCACGCCGGTCGAATGCGTGGGCGATTACGCCACCTTCGTCAGCCGCATCCGGCAGGATTCGACCATCGATAACGGGCTGAACATTTGGGTCGTCTCCGACAACCTCCGCAAGGGCGCGGCGCTGAACGCCGTGCAGATCGCCGAGACGCTCGGGAACCGGATGCTGAAGAAGGGGTGATCGCCCCGGCGGCGGCCCCGGCGGGGCCGTCGCGCCCGCCACCGGCGGCCCCCGTCATCCGATAACGCCCGCCCGGCTGCTGACAACGCGGCGGCGCCCTGCGACACTCCGCGCCGACCCTCAGCCGGAGCCCGACCATGCGCCTTGCCCTCGTCCTCGCCATCCTGCCCGGCCTCGCCTTTGCCGAGGACGTCACGGTGCTCGCCCCCGTCACCGCCGCGACGATCTTCCCCAACGGCCTGACCCTGACCCGCGAGGGCCGCGCCGAGCTTCCCGCCGGCCGCCACCGTCTGCTCATTCCCATGCCCGAGGATGCGGGCTTCCTGCCCGATCTCGCGCTCACCGGCGCGGCGCTCGGCCCGGTCGAACGGCTGAGCGACGCCGTGGCCGACGGGCGCGGCCTGTTCGATGCGGCCCAGCGGGCCGCCTTCGACGCCATGGAGACCGCCGAGGCCGCGCTGGAGAACGCCCGCGACGCCGCCGACCGGGCCCGCACCGAGGCCGAGGCGGCGGAGGCGGCACAGGCCTTCTGGCGGTCGATCACCGGCGAGGCGCTGACCGGGCTCGACCCGCAGGCGCTGGCCGCGACGGCGGCACAGGTGGCCGAGGGCGTCGCCGCCGCGCAGGCCCGCGCCATCGCGGCGCGCGCCGCCGTGCGGCAGGCGCGGGACGCGATCGAGGCGGCCGAGCGCGACCTCGCCCAGGCCCGCCGCGACCTCGCGGCGACCGGGCCCGATTTCGGACCCGTCGACATGCTGGCCGTCGCCGTGACGCTGGAGGCGCCGGGCGCGGTCGCCGTGACCTTGACCCAGCCCGGCGCGGGCGGCTGGGCGCCGGTCTACGACGCGACGCTGGACGAGGATGCGGGTCGGCTGACGCTCGCGCGGAAGCTGCGCGTCACCCAGCGCTCGGGCCTGCCGATGCGGGACGTGGCGCTGACGCTCTCGACCGCGGACCCCTACGCCCAGACCGCGCCCACCGAGCCGCAGCCCGACCTCGCGCGGATCGTGCCGCAGGACGCGCCCGCGCGCGGCAGCTTCCGCGAGGCCGAGATCGCCTCCGACATGATGCGCGCCGCCCCGGCCCCGGCGTTGGCCGAACAGGTCGTGGCGGGCGTGCGCCTCGACGGGCCGGTCGTGACCTATGCCTATCCGCGTCCCGCGACCCTGCCGACGGGCGGCGACCCGGTGGTGCTGGCGCTCGACGACCTCGTCTTCGACGCCCGCCCCTTCGCCCGGGCGGTCCCGCGCCGCGACACCACCGCCTTCCTGATGGCCGAATTCGAGAACACCACGCCCGAGCCGATCCTGCCCGGCGCGCTCACCCTGTTCCGGGGCGACGCCCGGGTGGGCGAGGCGCGGCTGCCGCTGATCCCGGCGGGCGACGAGGCGGAGCTGGCCTTCGGGCCGCTGCCCGCGATCCGGCTGGAATTCGTCGCGCTCGACAACGAGACAGGCGATCGCGGCATCATCACCAGCAGCGCGACGCGGGTGCAGGACCTCGTCTACCGCATCCGCAACCTGTCGGACGCGCCCGAGACGGTCGAGACGCGCATCGCGCTGCCCTTCTCTGAGCAGGAGGCGCTGGAGCTGGATGTCCGTGTCCGCCCCGAACCCGACCGGACCGATATCGAGGACAAGCGCGCCGTGGGCGAATGGGTGTTGCCGCTCGCGCCCGGGTCGGAGACCGAGATCCGCGTCCGGATCGAGGCCGGCTGGCCCGAGGGGCAGATCCTGATCTGGGAGCCCTGAGCGGCGCGGCGGCGGCTAGAACCGTTCCGCCCGCAGCACCTCGCAATCGGTGACCGAGACGACGCCGATATGGCTCTCGACCACCTCGAAGGCGGCGTCGAGCAACCCGTCCAGCCGGTCGGGCCGGACGATGCAGACCACCGCGACCATGCCGCCCGCGCGGCCGATCTGGCCCGCGCGCGTCCAGTGCCCCGACCGCCCCGATCCGCCATGCACCGGCAAGACGGTGAAGCCCGTCACCTCGGCGGCCAGCAGCGCCTCGGTCAGGCGGCGCTCCATCATAGCCTCGATGATGATCTCGACGCGCTTGGCGGAATGGGTCTGCATCGCATCAGCCTCCGGTGATCAGGCGGGCGGCGGCCAGGTAGATGGCCAGCCCCAGCGTCAGGTTGAAGGGGAAGGTCACCCCCAGCGAAAGCGTCAGGTAGATCGACGGGTTGGCCGCGGGAAGGGCGACGCGCATCGCCGCGGGCACCGCGATGTAGCTGGCCGAGGCGCCAAGCACCATGAACAGCATCGTGCTGCCGGTGCCGAGGCCCAGCATCACGCCCGACAGCCCGCCCGCCGCCGCGCCGATGAGCGGCATGGTCAGCCCGAAGATCAAAAGCCCCGGCCGCAACACCGCCCGCGCTTCGCGCAGGCCGCGCCCCGCGACCAGCCCCATGTCCAGAAGAAACAGACAGAGCACGCCCTGGAACGGCGCCACGATGAAGGGCGCGATCCGGTCCAGCCCCTCGGCGCCGGTGATCCAGCCGATCACGAAACTGCCCACCAGCAGCACGATCGAGCCGTTGAGCAGGATCTCGCGCCAGAGATCGGCGTCGAGGCTGCGCCCCTCGCCCGAGCGTGCCACCAGCCAGAGCGCCGACAGGATCGCCGGCGCCTCCATCACCGCGGCCACGGCCACCATCCAGCCGTCCGAGGCGATGCCCGCCCCTTCCAGCACCGAGGTGCCTGCGACGAAGGTCACGATCGAGATCGAGCCGTAATGCGCCGCCACCGCCGCCGCATCGAGCGCCGAGAGCCGCGTCATCACCCTGAGCAGCGCGAAGGCCGCGAAGGGCAGCGCGAAGGAAAGGACCGCCCCCGCCAGCAGCGCGCCCAAGAGCGTGGGGCCGAGCCCCGCCTCGTTGACCGCCGCGCCGCCCTTGAAGCCGATCGCGAACAGAAGATAGATCGACAGCCCCTTCGCCACCGCCTCGGGCACCGACAGCTCGGAGCGCGCGAGCGCCGCGAACAGGCCCAGCGCGAAGCTGAGGATGATGGGCGAGGTCAGGTTGCCCAGCGCGAGCGACAGGAACTCCATGGCGGCCTCCGGGTCAGTCTGGCCCCGTTGGTTGCCCGGCCGCGGCGTGGGGTCAACATCGGTACTGAACGCGCGTTCAATTGGCCGGGCGGCGTTGCAGCCTCACCCGCATCCGCGCTCAGAGCGGCGCGAAGGCATCGGTCCGGGCATCGTAGATCTCCAGCGCGCCCCGGGTAATGTCGTTCCACAGCCCGTGCAGCGCCAGGTCGCCGGATTTCACCGCCTCGGCGACGAAGGGGAAGGTCATCAGGTTCTCGAGCGAGATCAGCACCGCCTGCTTCTCCAGCGCCTCCATCCGCGCGTCAGCATCCGCGATCCCGCGCACCGCCTCCCAGCCGGGGCGCAGCAGGTCCATCCAGCGGCCCACGAAGCTCTCGGCGCGCTCGAGCTCGGGCGCGTGGCCCGAACACATCGCCTCGCAGCCCTTCACCCCGCCGCATTGCGAATGGCCCAGCACGATGATCTGGCTGATATGCAGCGCCGTCACCGCGTATTCGATCGCCGCCGAGGTGCCGTGGCGCAGCCCGTCGGGCTCGTGCGGGGGGACGAGATTGGCGATGTTGCGGTGGATGAAGAACTCGCCCTGCTCGGCCCCGAAGATCGAGGTCACGTGCACCCGGCTGTCGCAACACGAGATCACCATCGCCCGCGGCCGCTGGCCCTCCTGCGCGAGGCGCCGATACCACGCCTCGTTCTCGGCGAAGGTGGTGGCCTTCCAGCCGTGGTACCGCTTGACCAGCGAGCCGGGCAGAGGCTGAGCGTATCTCATTGCGTCCCTCGTTTGCGCATCCGTTCGCGCATCGTCGCCGTTCTAAGCAGCAGATCCCCTCAATTCGAGCGAATTCTCCGGATCATCGTCACCTTTGCGCCGCCGTCTCGCCCGCCGCGCCCGGCACTCAGGCCGCGAAGCAGCCGGCCTGCGAGCGACGAGGACCCGAGACCATGCAAGCGACGATCACGCCCTTCCGGCCAGCCCCCGAGGCGCTGGATTTCGACCACGACGCCCTGGCGGCGATCTGCCGGACCCACGGCGCGGAGGCCGAGGCGGTGATCGCCGAGACCCTCGCCGAGATCGAGACGCGGCTGAGCACGCTGCGTGACGGGCCCGCGGGCCGCGCGGGGCTCGGCCGCGAGGCCGAGGCGCTGCTGGCGCTGGGCCAGCGGATCGGGATGCGCAACCTCGTGGTCGCGGCCGAGGCGCTGGGCCGTTGCCTCGCCGCCGGCGACGCCGCCGGCCTCGCCGCGGCGCGGGCCCGGCTGGTCCGCCTGGCCGAGCCCGAGCGCGCCCGCCACTGGCATGTGCAGACCGACAACGCGGGCTGACCGACCCGCGCCTTGCGCTTGCAGCGCGGACCGCCTCGGCTAGTGTGTGCCGCGCCGCGATCCGCGCGGCGCGAGAGGTCCCGCATGACGCCACGCTTCGCCGCCCCAGACACCCGCGCCGTCCCGGTGCGGCTGATCCCGCAGGACGGGTTCGACGACTGGCTCGACCGGCAGGACGACCCGGTGCGCGACTGGGTCACCGCCAATGCCTTCACGGGCAAGGCGGGACAGGTGCTGCGCGTGCCCGGCCCGGATCTGGGGCTGGCGCGCGTGCTGATGGGCTGGGGCCGCCGCAAGGACCGCCAGCGCACGCGCTTCCTCGCCGCCCGCGCGGCCGAGGCGCTGCCACCCGGCACCTACGCGCTGGAGGGTGAGCTGACCGCCAACGAGGCCGAGGAGGCCGCGCTGGGCTGGCTGCTCGCCGGCTATGCCTTCACCCGCTACAAGGCGAACGGCCGCGAGGCGCCGATGCTGCGCGCGCCCCGCGGCGTCGATGCCGCCCGGGTCGAGGCCATCGCCGCGGGCGAGTGCCTGACCCGCGACCTGATCAACACCCCCGCCGCCGACATGGGCCCGGGCGAGCTCGAGGCCGCGATCCGCGACCTGGGCGAGCGTTTCGGCGCCAAGGTCGTGACCACCACGGGCGACGCCCTGCAGGACGCCAATTTCCCGTTGATCCACACCGTCGGCCGCGCCGCCGCCCGCGCACCGCGCCTGGTCGAGCTGACCTGGGGCGACGAAGGCCCGGCGCTGACGCTGGTGGGCAAGGGCGTCTGTTTCGACACAGGCGGGCTCAACCTCAAGCCCGGCGGCTCGATGGCGTTGATGAAGAAGGACATGGGCGGCGCGGCCACGGTGCTGGGGCTGGCGCAGATGATCATGGCGTCGGGTATGCGACTGCGGCTGCGCGTGCTGGTCCCCGCGGTCGAGAACGCCGTCTCGGGCGACGCCTTCCGGCCCGGCGACGTGCTGACCGCGCGCGACGGCACCACGGTCGAGATCAACAACACCGACGCGGAAGGCCGGCTGGTTCTGGCCGACGCGCTGGCGCTCGCGGTCGAGGACGCGCCCCCGGACCTGCTGGTCTGCATGGCCACGCTGACCGGCGCGGCGCGGGTCGCCGTGGGACCCGATCTCGCGCCCTTCTACACCGATGACGACGCGCTCGCGATGGCGCTCGCCCATGCCGGCACGCGGGTGCGCGACCCGCTCTGGCGGATGCCGCTGCACCGGCCCTACGAGAAGATGATCGAACCCGCGATCGCCGATCTCGACAACGCGCCCTCGGGCGGCTTCGCGGGCTCGATCACCGCGGCGCTGTTCCTCGACCGCTTCGTGCGCGACCGCGCGCGCTTCGTCCATTTCGACATCTATGGCTGGCAGCCGTCGGCCGCCCCGGCGCGGCCCAAGGGCGGCGCGGGACAGGGCGCGCGCGCGATCTTCGACGCGCTGCCCGGGGTGCTGGACCTGTGAGCGCGCTCGACCCCCGCATGACCCCCGCCAACGGCCATGCCGCCGCGCATGAGCTGCGCGGCGTGGTCGAGGCGACGCGCTACGTGAAGGGCACGATCCGCACCGTGCAGCAGCCGCTCGTGAACCTCTCGGACGCGCCGCGGGGCGAACGCGCGAGCCAGCTTCTCTTCGGCGAGGCCTTCCGCGTCATCGACGAGCGCGACGGTTTCGCCTTCGGCCAGTCGCTGCGCGACGGCTATTGCGGCTACGTGCTGGGCGGGGCGCTCACCCGGCAGGACGCCGCGACCCACTGGGTCGCCGCGCCGGCGACGCATCTCTATCCCAAGCCGCGGCTCAAGGCGCCGCCCGAGGTCGCGATCTTCTTCGGCAGCCATGTCCGCGTCACCTCGGACATGGGGGATTTCCAGAAGATCTCGACCGGGCATTTCGTACCCACCGGCCACCTGCAGAAGCTGCGCGCGCGCTTCGCCGACCCGGTGGGCGTGGCCGACATGTTTCTCGGCACGCCCTATCTCTGGGGCGGATCCTCGCGCTGGGGCATCGACTGTTCGGGCCTCGTGCAGCAGGCGCTCATCGCCTGCGGCCATGACTGCCCGCGCGACAGCGACCAACAGCGGGGCCTCGGCCGCGAACTGCACCCCGAGGAGCCGCTGCAGCGCGGCGACCTCGTGTTCTGGGACGGCCATGTCGGCTTCATGTCCGACGCGGAGATGCTGCTGCACGCCAACGCCTTCCACATGGCCGTCGCCTACGAGCCGCTCTCCGAGGCGCGCGCCCGCATCGCGGCCAGCGGCGGCGCCGGCCAGGGATCGGGCGAGATCGCGGCGCGGCGGCGGATCGAACCCACCCGCTAGGCCCGGCTAACGCAGGGCCCGCTCGGCGTTGTCCTGCATCCGCGTCAGGAGGTCGAAGGCCGCCGCGCGCTCGCGCTCGGACAGGCCATCGAGCAGCACCGCGTTCACACGTTCGTGGAAGTCGCGAAGGTGGTCGAGCGCCCGGCCCTTCTCGGTCAGGCCCACGATGGTGGCGCGGCGGTCGGTGGCGTCCCTGTGCCGAGTGACGAGGTCGCGGGCGACCATGCGGTCGACGATCCGCGACATGGCCGGCAGCCCCGTCCCCACCCGTTCGGCCAGCGCGCCGACGGTCAGGTCCCCCTCCCGCCACAGGCATGACAGGACCACCCATTGCGGCAGCGACAGCTCATGCGGCTCCAGCAGGCGCTGGCACAGCGCGTTCATGCGCCCGGTCGCGAAATTGAGCTGCCGGCCGATGGAGCGCAGGCTCGGCCCGTTTTTTGTTGCCATGTAAATCGATTCGCGTTTTACTTTACGTGTAAAGCAACTCTAGCCACCCGCCGCGCCGCGCTCAACCGTCTCCACCCGGGGGCGGAGGCCGCTGCCGCAGGAACGAGAAGGACATGACATGGCCAAGAAGGTTCTTATGGTCGGCTGGCACCCGAGCGTCGTCGATTACGCCAAGTATCCGGGGCTCACCCCGGAAAAGCTCGAAGGCGCGCTCCGCGCCGATGAGCGCAAGCTCAACGATCAGGGCTACGACGCCGCCATCGGCTTTCTCTTCGACGGGGACGGGGCCACGGACCAGCTGGTCGAGACGCTGAAATCCGACTCCTACGACGTCGTCATGATCGGGGCGGGCGTGCGCAAGGATGACGACCATTTCCTCGTCTTCGAACGGCTCGTGAATATCGTGCACGAACACGCGCCATCCGCGCGCATCGCCTTCAACACCGGACCCACGGATTCCGACGCCGCGATCCAGCGCTGGGCGTGACGGCCCGCCCCCGGTCGCGCGCCCCATTCAGTCCACCGAACGGATCAGCTTGCGCTCCAGCACGCGCAGCACCGTCTTCAGGTCATGGCCGCGGCGCAGGATGCGGCCGTCCATGCCGACGACGCTCCACATGCCCTGGCGGCTTGCCATCTTGGGACGCTTCTCGATGCGGTAGATCGGATGCTCGGCGGTGCGGCGGAAGACGCTGAACACCGCTACCTCGCGCAAGGCCGAGATCCCGTAATCGCGCCACTCGCCCGCCGCGACCATGCGGCCGTAGAGCGACAGGATCGGCCCCAACTCGGTCCGGTGAAAATGCACGGCGTCGGAGGCGGGGGGCTGACCCGGGGGCATCGCGTTCATGGACCGAAGGTGGCCCGCCCGGCCCGGCCTTTCAAGCGGCTTGCCACCGCCCCCGCCGGAAAGCCTGCCACGCCACCGCCCCGAAAAGACCCCAAGCCGGACCCGATGACGTCATCCGGGACTGGCAGAGATGGAGTCGTAGGAGCGAAAGCTCAAAGCCTTCCGGGCACGGCGCAACATCGCCCCCACCCAGTGCGCCGTGTCCGGGGGCCTACGATTGACACCCTGTCTCTCAGCGCGGCCCCGTCTCCCCCCGGCGGGGCCGCTCGCGTTTGCGGGGGCCCGCGCTCAGGCGCGGACCAGCGCCTCGTAGCCTTCCGCGATATTGCGCGTCAGCGATCCGACCTCGAAATTGTAATCGCCGATCTGGCCCACCGGCGTGACCTCGGCCGCGGTACCGGTCAGCCAGCATTGCTCGAAGCCTTCCAGTTCGCCCGGCTCGATATGGCGCTCGTGCACCTTCACCTGACGCTCCTCCAGCATGCCCAGAACGGTCTGCCGGGTGATGCCGTTGAGGAAGCAATCCGGCGTCGGCGTATGCACCTCGCCATCCTTGACGAAGAAGATGTTGGCCCCCGTCGCCTCGGCCACGTAGCCGCGGTAATCCATCATCATCGCGTCCGAGCAGCCCTTCGCCTCGGCGGCGTGCTTCGACATGGTGCAGATCATGTAGAGCCCGGCCGCCTTGGCATGGCTCGGCGCCGTCTCGGGCGAGGGGCGCTTCCACTTGGCGATGTCGAGCTTGGCGCCCCGCGTCTTGGCGTCGCCGTAGTAATTGCCCCAGGCCCAGGTCGCGACCGCCATCCGCACCGGGTTGCGCCGCGAGCTGACGCCCATGTCCTCGCCCGCGCCGCGCCAGGCCAGCACGCGGACATAGGCATCCTCCAGCCCGTTGGCCGTCATCGTCTCGTATTTCGCGGCCTCGATCTCGTCGACCGTCCAGGGGATCTCCATGTCGAGCTGGCGGCCCGAGAAGAGCAGCCGCTCGGAATGCCTGCGGCTTTCGAAGATCTTGCCGCCATAGGCGCGCTCGCCCTCGAAGACGGCGCTGGCGTAATGCATCGCATGCGTCAGCAGGTGGACATTGGCGTCCTGCCAATCGACCAGCGCGCCGTCCATCCAGATCTTGCCTTCCAGTTCCGCGTAAGACCCAGCCATGGCCCCCTCCCTTCCACATGTGTCGCAAATCAGTCCGGTGCGGACATAATGTTGCGTCAAAACTGAGCGTGGCTACCAATCCGGTCTTGGAATGTCAACAACACTGACGTAGTTTCCCGGTCAGGGAGGGCTTCATGGCCGACGACCGCATCGATAGCGAGAACCTGCTCTTCCTGACCGACGAGCAGCTGCGCCGCGCCATCGAGGCGATGTTCTTCGCCTATCGCGGCTTCACCGCCGATCCCGACCGGATCCTTGCCGGCAAGGGTTATGGCCGCGCCCATCACCGCGCCATCCATTTCATTCACCGCATGCCCGGCACCACGGTCAATAACCTCCTGTCGATCCTGGGCGTCACCAAGCAGTCGCTCAACCGCGTGCTGCGCACCCTGGTTGAGGATGGACTGGTCGACAGCCGGGTGGGCGAGCGCGACCGCCGCGAGCGCCACCTCCACCTCACGCCCGAGGGCGCCGCGCTGGAGCGCGAGCTCTCCGACGCCCAGCGCACCCGGATGCGCGCCGCCTTCCGCGAGGCGGGCCCGCAGGCCGTCGCTGGATTCCGCCAGGTCCTCGAACATATGATGGACCCCGATATGCGGCGGCACCTGGCTGCCGGGCGGGAGGGCGAGCGGTGAGCGACAGCGGGGCCCAGGGCAGCGGCGCGCAGGCGCAGCAGGCGCATGTTTTGCTGGTCGATGACGACGACCGGATCCGCGACCTCCTGCGCAAGTTCCTGGGCCGCCACGGCTACCTGACGACCGGCGCGCGCGATGCCGACCACGCGCGGCGCCTGCTGGCGGGGCTTGATTTCGACCTCGCCGTGCTCGACGTGATGATGCCGGGCGACAACGGCTACGTGCTCTGCGCCGAACTGCGCGAGACCCGCGACATGCCGATCCTGATGCTGACCGCAAAGGGTGAGACCTCGGACCGGATCACCGGGCTCGAGGCTGGCGCGGACGACTATCTCCCGAAGCCCTTCGAGCCGCGCGAATTGCTGCTGCGGCTCAAGGCCCTGCTGCGCCGCGCGCCGCAGGCGGCGGGCGCGATGCCGAAGATGCTGCAGCTCGGGCCCGTGCGCTACGACCTGGAGCGCGGCGAGATGTGGCGCGGGCAGGACCCGATCCGCCTGACCGCGACCGAGATGACGCTGATGCGCATCTTCGCCGCCACCCCGCACGAGCCCGTCAGCCGCGCCACGCTGGTCGAGAAGCTCAGCCGCGACGGCGAGGCCACGGGCGAGCGCGCGGTGGACGTACAGGTCACCCGCCTGCGCCGCAAGCTCGAAGCCGATCCCAAGCAGCCCCGCTACCTGCAGACGGTGCGCGGCGAGGGCTACATGCTGGCGCCCGACTGAGCGCGCGGGAGCGAGGGGCCGGCCCCTCGCGCTCCCCGAGGTATTTCCGGCCAGAGGACGACCATGACCCTGCTGATCGACCATCCCGACACGGATGCCCATGCCAACCCGCCGGGCCACCCCGAGCAGGTCGCCCGCCTGCCCGCCATCCGCGCCGCGCTGGCCGACATGGCGCTGACCCGCGAGACGGCGCCGCCCGCCGCGCCCGAGGCGGTGCTGCGCTGCCACCCGCAGGATTTTCTCGACGGGCTGGCCGCGGCGGCGCCCACGGAGGGGTTCGTGCAGCTCGACCCCGATACCTGGCTCTCGCCCGGCACGCTGCGCGCGGCCTGGCTGGGCGCCGGCGCCGCGGTCCGGGCGGTCGACGCGGTCCTCGGCGGCGCAGCCCCCAACGCCTTCTGCGCCATGCGCCCGCCCGGCCACCATGCCGAGCGTACGACGCCGATGGGGTTCTGCTATCTTGGCAACGTGGCCATCGCCGCGAAACACGCGCTCGCAGCGCATGACTTGGCCCGCGTCGCGGTGGTGGATTTCGACGTCCATCACGGCAACGGCACGCAGGACCTGCTCTGGGACGAGGCGCGCACGCTTTTCGTCTCGACCCACCAGTCGCCGCTCTGGCCCGGCACCGGCGCGGCCGACGAGACCGGGACGCAGGACAACGTGATGAACCGTCCGCTGCCGCCGGGCAGCGACGGCGCGTTGATCCGCCAGGTCTGGGAGGCCGAGATCGCCCCCCGGCTCGACGCCTTCGCGCCGGAGCTGGTAATCGTCTCGGCGGGCTTCGACGCCCATGCCGACGACCCGCTGGCGCAGCTGCAATGGGATACCGACGACTTCGCCTGGCTCACCGACCGCATCTGCGACCTGGCCGCGCGGCACGCCGACGGGCGGGTGGTGTCGTGCCTGGAAGGCGGCTATGACCTGCCCGCGCTGGCGGCTTCCGCGGCTGCGCATGTGGACGTGCTACGGAGACGGGGCGATGGCTGACGAGATCGGGAAGATGAGCTTCGAGCAGGCCATCGCGGCGCTGGAGGAGGTGGTGACCCGTCTCGATTCGGGCGAGGTCCCGCTCGACGAGAGCATCGCGCTCTACGAGCGGGGCGCGAAGCTCAAGGCGCGCTGCGAGGCCAAGCTGAAGGAAGCCGAGGCGAAGGTCGAACAGATCACGCTCGACGCCGACGGCGCCCCCACCGGCACCCGGCCCGCCGACCAGACGTGAGCCTGGAGACGACCCTGCGCGACGCGCAGGCCGGGATCGGGGCGGCGCTGGACGGGGCGCTGGCCGGGTTCGACGGGCCCGTGGGCGACGCGATGCGCCACGCGCTCGCGGGCGGCAAGCGGCTGCGCGGGATCCTGGCGCTCGAATCGGCGGCGCTGTTCGACGTGCCCGCCGACCGCGCGATGCGCGCCGCCTGCGCCATCGAGGCGGTCCACGCCTACAGCCTGGTGCATGATGACCTGCCTTGCATGGACGATGACGACCTGCGCCGCGGCCGGCCCACGGTGCACCGCCAATGGGACGAGGCGACCGCGGTTCTGGCCGGCGACGCGCTGCAGACGCTGGCCTTCGAGCTGCTGGCCGATCCCGCGACCGACCCCGACGGCGCCATCCGCGCCGACCTCGTGTTGACGCTGGCGCAGGCCGCCGGCGCAGCCGGCATGGTGCGCGGCCAGGCGCTCGACATCGCCGCCGAATCGGCCGCCGCGCCGTTGAGCCTCGACGAGATCAAGGCGCTGCAGCGCCTCAAGACCGGGCGGCTGCTGGAATGGCCCTGCCGCGCCGGCGCGATTCTCGGCCGCGCCGATCCCGCGCCGCTTCTGGACTATGCCGCGAAGCTGGGCCTCGCCTTCCAGATCGCGGACGACCTTCTGGATGTCGAAGGCGATGCCGATGCCGCCGGCAAGGCGCTGCGCAAGGACGCCGCCGCGGGCAAGGCGACCTTCGTCTCGCATCTGGGCGCCAAGGCCGCGCGCGCCCGGGCCGTCCAACTGGTGGAACAGGCCGAGATGTCAGTTTTGATTTACAGCGAAAAGGCGGCTACCCTGCGGAAGATCGCCCGCTACGTCGTGGCCCGCGACAGGTGAGGATGACATGACCAACCAGACCAACCGCCCCGCCACGCCGCTTCTGGACCGCATCGGAAGCCCGGCCGACCTCAAGGCGCTGACCGACCGCGAATTGCGCCAGGCCGCCGACGAGCTGCGCGCCGACACCATCTGGGCCGTCAGCCGCACCGGCGGGCATCTGGGCGCCGGGCTCGGCGTGGTCGAGCTGACCGTGGCGCTGCACGCCGTGTTCGACACGCCCCGCGACAAGCTGATCTGGGACGTGAGCCACCAGTGCTATCCCCACAAGATCCTGACCGGCCGCCGCGACCGGATGCTGACCCTGCGCCAGAAGGACGGGCTCTCGGGCTTCACCAAGCGCAGCGAATCGCCCTACGACCCGTTCGGCGCGGCGCATAGCTCGACCTCGATCTCGGCGGCGCTTGGCTTCGCGATGGGCCGCGAGCTGGGCGCGCCGGGCGTGGGCGACGCCATCGCGGTGATCGGCGACGGCGCGCTGTCGGGCGGCATGGCCTACGAGGCGCTCAACCACGCGGGGCACCTCAAGAAGCGCCTGATCGTGATCCTCAACGACAACGAGATGTCCATCGCGCCGCCGGTGGGCGCGATGTCGTCCTATCTTTCACGGCTCTACGCCGGCGCCCCGTTCCAGGAGTTCAAGGCCGCCGCCAAGGGCGCCGTCGGCTTCCTGCCGCCGCCGCTCCAGGAAGGCGCGCGCCGCGCCAAGGAGATGCTCAAGGGCCTTGCCGTCGGCGGCACCCTCTTCGAGGAGCTGGGCTTCTCCTATGTGGGCCCGATCGACGGCCACGACATGGATAGCCTGCTGCAGATCCTGCGCACCGTAAAGGTGCGCGCGACCGGGCCGATCCTGATCCACGCCATCACCCAGAAGGGCAAGGGTTTCCGCCCCGCCGAGGGCCGCTCCGACAAGGGCCATGCCACCGCCAAATTCGACATGATCACCGGCGAGCAGAGCAAGGCGCCGTCGAATGCGCCCAGCTACACCAAGGTCTTCGCGCAGAACCTGATCAAGGAGGCCGAGCATGACGACCGCATCGTCGCCATCACCGCGGCCATGCCCGACGGCACCGGGCTGAACCTCTTCGCCGAACGCTTCCCCAAGCGCTGCTTCGACGTGGGCATCGCCGAGCAGCACGGCGTGACCTTCTGTGCCGGTCTCGCCGCCGCGGGCATGAAGCCCTTCGCGGCGATCTACTCGACCTTCCTGCAGCGCGGCTACGACCAGGTCGTCCACGACGTCGCCCTACAGAACCTGCCCGTGCGATTCGCCATCGACCGCGCCGGGCTGGTGGGCGCCGACGGCGCCACCCATGCCGGCAGCTTCGACGTGGCCTATCTCTCGAACCTGCCCAATTTCACCGTGATGGCCGCCGCCGACGAGGCGGAGCTCTGCCACATGGTCGCCACCGCTGCCGCGCATGACGCGGGCCCCATCGCCTTCCGCTTCCCGCGCGGCGAGGGCGTGGGCGTCGAGATGCCCGAGCGCGGCCAGCCGCTGGAGATCGGCAAGGGCCGCATGATCCACGAGGGCGAGCGCGTCGCGATCCTGTCCTTCGGCGCCCGCCTGGGCGAGGTGCGGGCCGCCTGCGAGGCTCTGCGCGCCCGCGGCATCGACCCGACCATCGCCGACGCGCGGTTCTCCAAGCCGCTCGACCGCGACCTGATCCTGCGGCTAGCGGCCGAGCACGAAAGCCTGATCACCATCGAGGAAGGCGCCGTCGGCGGCTTCGGCAGCCACGTGGCGCAGCTCCTGGCGCAGGAGGGCGTGTTCGACACCGGCCTGCGCTTCCGGTCGATGGTGCTGCCCGACGCCTTCATCGATCAGGGCGGCCCGCGCGACATGTATGCCAGCGCCGGGCTCAACGCCGAGGATATCGAGGCGCAGGTCCTGCGGCTCTGCGATGTCGAGGTGATCGGCAAGCGCGCCTGAGCGCGGGCCTTAATCGTATCGAAAGGCTTGGCGGCTAGCCCGGGCGGGTTCCCGCGCCCGAGGTGCCATGATCCGCTCCGCCGTCTTCTTGCCCCGACTGCCGCGGGCGCGTTCCCTGCCGCGCCCGGGCTACGGCCGCGCGGGCAAGCGCGCGCTGGACCTGGCGCTGGCGCTCTTGCTCGTCCCTCTGCTGGCGCCGGTCGTCGCGGGGATCGCGCTGGCCATCCTGATCCGCGATGGGCGCCCGGTCTTCTACGGCTCCGAACGCATGGCCGCGCCCGATCGCGGCTTCACCCTGTGGAAGTTCCGCACGATGCGCGCCGCGGCCGGCGGGCCCGGCATCACCGGCGGCGATTGCGCGGGCCGGATCACGCCGCTCGGCCGCTGGCTGCGCCGCCACCGCCTGGACGAGCTTCCACAGCTCTGGAACGTACTGCGCGGGCAGATCAGCTTCGTCGGCCCGCGCCCGCCGCTGCGGCGCGTGGTGGCGGCGAACCCGCGCCTCTATGCGCAGGTGCTGCGCGCGACGCCCGGCGTCACCGGGCTCGCAAGCGTCACCTGCGCGGCGTGGGAGGGGCGGCTCCTCGCCGCCTGCCCCACCCGCGCCGCGACCGAGGCCGCCTATGCCGCGCGCTGCGTGCCCCGCAAGGCGCGGCTCGACCTGCTCTACCTGCGGCGCCGCTCGCTGGCGCTCGATCTCTGGCTGATCGCGCGCACGGCGGCGCGATTCCTGCCGCGATCCGCGCCGCGGCCTCAGCCCCGGTCGAACCGCGCGAAGAGCTCGACATGCGGCGACCAGCGGAACTGGTCCACCACCATGACCGGCCCCATCGCGAAGCCCGCCGCGACCAGCGTGGCCGCGTCGCGCGCGAAGGTCCCGGGATCGCAGCTCACGAAGGCCACGCGCCGCAAGGTCGAGGCTGCGATCTCCGCCACCTGCGCGGCCGCGCCCGCGCGTGGCGGGTCGATCACCGCCGTGTCGAAGCCGGCCAGCTCGTCGGATGTGAGCGGTGCGCGGAACAGGTCGCGCCGCACGGCGTCCACCGCCTTCAGCCCCGGCGCATGCCGCGCCCCGGCCGCCAGCGCGGCGACTTGCGGCGCCTCGCCTTCGACCGCTTGGACGGGCGCGATGGCGGCCGCCGGAAAGCTGAAGGTCCCGCAGCCCGCGAACAGGTCGACGATCCGCCCCGCCCCCGCGACCGCCGCGGTGACCGCGGCGACCAGCGCGGCCTCGCCCTCCGCCGTGGCCTGCAGGAAGGCGCCGGGCGGCGGCACGACGCGCACCCCGCCGAACAACTGATAGGGCGGGCTCTGCTGCAGCGCGGTCTCGCCGTTCCAGGTGATCCGCGCGAATTCCGCCCCAAGCGGCGCCAGCGCCAGCATCGCCTCGCGGTCGAAGGGCTTCGCCCCCGTGATCGCCAGGTCCAGCCCCGCGGGCCCCTGCGTGACATGCAGCGCGATCTCGGCCCCGCGCGGCGCGGCGATCCGGGTGATCGCCTCCAGATGCGGCAGGGCGGCCATGATCTCGGGGCGCAGAAGGCGGCAGTCGGGGATCGCCACGATCTCGGTCCCGCCCGCGACGTGGAAGCCCAGCTGTGCGCCCTTCTTCGTCTTGCGCCCCGCCAGAACCGCCCGGCGGCGGCTGCCCGGCGGCGAGGTCACGGGCGCGCCCACCTCCGCGGCGAGGCCCGCGCGGGCCAGCGCCCCGCGCACCCGCTCCGCCTTCCAGGCGGCGACGAAGCCGTCCGCGGCATGCATCAGCCGGCAACCGCCGCAGCGGCGGAAATGCGGACAGGGTGCCGCCACGCGGTCGGGGCTGGGCGTGACGATCTTCGGCGCCGCGATCCGGTCGCCCGCGATCGCGCCCGTCACCACCTCACCCGGCAGGCTGCGCGGCACGTAGACCGGCCCCGCCGGCCCCTCGGTCACCCCATCGCCGAGCAGGCTCAGCCGCGCGACGGTCAGGGTCGCGTCCTCCGCGTCACTCGGCGGCGACATCGTCCTCGGTCCCGATGAAGCCGCCCGATTGGCGGTTCCAGTAGCGCGCATAGACCCCGCCCCGCGCCAGCAATTCGTCATGGGTGCCCTGCTCGGCGATGCGGCCCTCCTCCATCACCACGATCCGGTCCATCCGCGCGATGGTGGACAGACGGTGGGCGATGGCGATGACGGTCTTGCCCTCCATCACCCGCTCCAGCGCCGTCTGGATCGCGGCCTCGACCTCGCTGTCCAGCGCGCTCGTCGCCTCGTCCAGCACCAGCACCGGCGCGTCCTTCAGGATGGCGCGGGCCAGCGCGATGCGTTGCCGCTGCCCGCCCGAGAGCTTCACGCCGCGCTCGCCCAGATAGGCGTCGTAGCCGCGATTGCCCTTGTGGTCGCGCAGCCCGGTGATGAAGTCATGGGCCTCGGCGGCCTTCGCGGCGGCGACCATCTCGGCCTCGGACGCGCCGGGCCGGCCATAGAGGATGTTGTCCCGCGCCGAGCGGTTGAACATCGCCGTCTCCTGCGTGACCATCCCGATCTGATGCCGCAGGCTGTCCTGCGTCAGCTCGCGCAGGTCGTGCCCGTCCAGCGTGATCCGCCCGGCCTCCGGGTCGTAGAGCCGCAGGAGCAGCGCGACCAGCGTCGACTTCCCCGCCCCCGACGCGCCCACAAGCCCCAGCTTCTCGCCCGGGGCCAGTTCCAGCGACAGGCCGCGGATGCCGCCCTCCTCGCGCCCGTAGGTGAAGGTGACGTCCTCGACCTCGATCCGGCCCTCGGCCCGCGGCAGGTCGCGCGCGCCGGGCGCGTCGGCCAGCGTCCAGCGCGGCGTCAGCGTGTGCATCCCGTCCTCGACCTCGCCCACATTGGCGTACATCTCCATCAGCGTGAAGCTGACCCAGCCGGTCATCTGGGCGATGCGGATCGCGATGGCGCCCGCGGCGGCGATGGCGCCGGGCGTGGCCTGCCCCGCCTGCCAGAGCAGGATCGTCCCGCCGATCAGCAGCACCGGCAGGAACCCCGCGATGGCCATCAGCGCGAAGCGGAACCCCGCCGAGACATAGCCGAAATCGATCGCCCGCTCGCGAAAGGCGGACATTGCGTCCAGCGCGGCGCGGTCCTCGTGATCGGCATGGCCGAACAGCTTGACGGTCTTGATGTTGGTGATCGTGTCGACGACCTGCCCGGTCACCATCGCCCGCGCGTTGGCCCGCGCCTTGGAGCGCTTGCGGATATGCGGCATGAACCCTCGGATCAGCGCGATATAGGCCGCCATCCAGACCGTCAGCGCCAGTGCGATCCGCCAGTCGATGGCGATCAGCAGCACCGCCGAGCCGATCAGCGACGATGCCGCGAAGGCCACCACGTTGATCGTCTCGGAGGTCACCGCCGTCACCGCGCGCGCGGTCTGCATCTGCTTGGTCGCGATGCGCCCGGCGAAATCATTGTCGAAGAAGGTGACCGCCTGCCCCATCGTCCAGCGATGCAGCCGCGACTGCACCAGCGGATAGACCGAGGGCTGCACCGACACGCCGTTGAACGCCGCCGAGGTGCCGAAGATCAGCGGTCGCAGCACGGTGTAGAACAGCACGAAGCCCGTGAGCAGCATCACGTTGCGGGCGAAATACCCCTCCGGCCCGGCCAGCGCGCTGTCGATCACCGCGCCCAGCAGGAAAGCGGTCACGACCTCGGTCACCCCTGCCGCCGCCGAGGCCGCGAAGGCCACCCACAGAACCGGCCAAGCGCCCGACAGGCACCAGCGCATGAAGGCCATCAGCGTGTCGGGCGGCGGCCCGTCGGCATGTTCGAACGGGTGGATCAGCCGCGCGAGGGGGCGGAACGGGTTCATTCCGCGGCCTCGGTCGCCGCGCGCGTATCGATGAACCCGCCCGATTGCCGCTTCCAGAACGAGGCGTAGAGCCCGCCCTGCGCCAGAAGCGCGTCATGCGGGCCCTCCTCGATCACGCGGCCCTCGTCGATGACGAGGATGCGGTCCATATGCGCGATGGTGGACAGCCGGTGGGCGATGGCGATGACGGTCTTGCCCTCCATCATGCCGTAAAGCGTGTCCTGGATCGCCGCCTCGACCTCGCTGTCGAGCGCGCTGGTCGCCTCGTCCAGCACAAGGATCGGCGCGTCCTTCAGGATGACGCGGGCCAGCGCGATCCGCTGCCGCTGCCCGCCCGAGAGCTTCACGCCGCGCTCGCCGACATGCGCGTCGTATCCGCTGCGCCCCTCGGGGTCCTGCAGATCGAGGATGAACGCATGCGCCTGCGCCTTCCGCGCCGCGGCCTCGACCTCGGCCTGGCCGGCATCCGCTCGCCCGTAGCGGATGTTGTCGGCGACTGAGCGATGCAGCAGCGAGCTGTCCTGCTGCACCATCCCGATGGCGTGGCGCAGGCTGACCTGGGTCACCCGCGCGATATCCTGGCCGTCGATCTCGATCCGCCCCGCCTCCGGGTCGTAGAAGCGCAGCAGAAGCTTCACCAGCGTCGACTTGCCGGCACCCGACCGGCCGACGATGCCGACCTTCTCGCCGGGCGCGACCCGCAGGTCCAGGTCGACCACCCCGCCGGTCCCGCCACCATAGCGATGCGTCACGTCGCGGAAATCGATCGCGCCCGCCGTCAGGACCAGCGGCTTCGCATCGGGATCGTCGGTCAGCCGGATCGGCTGGGCGATGGTCTCCATGCCCTCGGCCACGACGCCGAGGCTGCGGAAGAAGGTCGACAGCGCCCACATGATCCAGCCGGTCATCGCGTTCAGCCGTAGCACCAGCGCCGTCGCCGCCGCCACCGCGCCCACCGAGGCCGCGCCCTGCAGCCACAGGATCACCGCCCAGCCGACCACGCCCACGATCAGCAGCCCGTTCAGCGCGACGAGTGCCACGTCCATCAGCGTGAAGATCCGCATCTCGGCGGCGAAGGTCTCGCGCGTCGTCTCGATCGCGTCGCGCGCGTAGGACAGCTCCTGCCCCTCATGCGCGAAGAGCTTGACCGAATGGATGTTGGTATACGCGTCCACCACCCGCCCCGTCGTCATCGACCGCGCGTCCGAGCTGGCCTTTGAGGCGGGGCCCACCTTGCGCATCGTCCAGCGCACCAGACCGCCGTAGAGCACAAGCCAGCCCGCCAGCGGCAGCAGCAGGCGCGGATCGGCGTCGAGCAGCAGGATCGCCGCGCCGATCACATAGGCCAGCGCGAAGGTGATCGCGTCGAAGACCTGGAAGATCGCGTCGCCCGCCGCGGTGGGCGTCTGCATGATCCGGTTCGCGACCCGGCCGGCGAAATCGTTCTCGAACCAGCCCACCGACTGGCGCAGCACCTGGTTGTGCGCGCGCCAGCGGAACATCGCGCCCATCTGCGGCAGCACGCCGTTGTTCAGCAGGAGCACGTCCAGCGCCTGCACCGCGGGCCGCAGCAGCAGCACGAAGAGCGCCGCGGCCAGCAGCTCCAGACCGTGATCGGCGACCAGATCGGCGGGCGTCGTCCGCGCCAGCAGGTCCACGATGCGCCCCATGTAGAAGATCAGCCCGATCTCGATCGCCGCCACCAGCACCGACATGATCCCGCTGAGGACGAAGAGCTTGTGGAACGGCCGCGTCCACGTCCTCAGGAACGGCCAGAGCCGGTCGGGAGGCGTATCGTCCTCGACGTGATCCAGGTAGGGATCGACAAGTCTTTCGAAACGGCGGAACATTCGGGAGGCCCTCGGGCTGCCCTCTCCGATATAGCCTCTCAGGCCAGAAAAACCATCAGCCCGGAGGCCGCCAGTGCCGCCGCCATGACGGAGGTGAAGACCCGCCAGGCCAGCGGCGTCGTCAGGAGATAGGCCAGGAGCGTCCCCGCGAAGGTCCAGAACAGGCAGACGAACAGGTTGATGCCCGAGAACGCGCTGCCGATCCGCAGCGCCTCCAGCCCGGCGGGCAGCCCGCTGGCATAGCCCGAGGCGGCGGCCAGCGCGACGATCCAGATCTTGGGATTGACCCACTGGAACAGCACCGCCTCGACGAAGGTGAAGGGGCGGTCCTTCTCGCCGTCGACCTTCGCCCCGCGCGAGCGCAGGAGTTTCCAGGCCATCCACAGGATCCAGCCCACCGCGATCACCTGCAGCGTCAGCTTCAGGGCGGGCAGCGCCAGCAGTACCGCGCCGACCCCCAGCGCCGTCAGCGCCGAGGTCACGCCCACGCCCGCCGCCACGCCCAGGACATGCGGGATCGTCGGGCGGAATCCGAACCGCGCGCCCGAGGCGGTCAGCAGGATGACGTTCGGGCCGGGGGTGAACAGCCCCGCGAAGACGAAGAGGTAGAGCGGATCCAGCATCCCGGCTTGGTGACGCCCTTCGCGCCCCGATGCAATCGCGCTCGCATGCGGATCGGCCGGGCCGGGGGCCAGCCCCCGGACCGCCGAGGTATTTCCGGCCGGAGGAAGCTCAGCCCCGCGCGATGGCCGCCAATGCGTCGCGGTCCAGCCGGCCTTCGCTGTCGCGCCAGGCCGTGCGCGCCCGCTCCAGCGCTTCGCCCAGCGCCGGGCCGGAGAGGTCCGGCATCAGGTCGCGGGCCGTGAGCGGGAAGGCCGCCGCCGCGCCGGCCGCCGCGCCCGCGAGCGCCGCCGGATCGACCGGCTGACCCGTCAGCGCGGCGCGGATCCGGAGCGCGTCCCCGGCCCGCGCGCCCAGCGCATCGCCCAGCGCGAAGGGCGCCATCCCGTCCCGCGCGCCCTGCGACAGCGCCGCGAGCTCCCGCGTCTCGGCCTTCGACAGCCGCAGGCCCGACGCGTCGCCCCCCAGCGCCGCCATCCGCGCCACCCAGTCGTCCACCCCCAGATGCACCGCCGGGGCCAGCACCGCCGCATCGGCGCCGGGCAGCACATGCGCCAGGATCCCCGTCTGCGCCATCGCCGCCACCGCCGGCGCCGGGTCGGGCGCGGCCAGCAGCCGGCGCATCTCGTGGCCCACGCGCTCGGCGCTCAGCCGGTCCAGCCCCGCCTGGTGGGCCGCGCAGGCGGCCAGCCCCTCGGCATCGAGCCCCAGCGCGGGATCGCCGTACCAGGCGGTGAAGCGGAAGAAGCGCAGGATGCGCAGGTAATCCTCGTGGATGCGGTCGACCGGGTCGCCGATGAAGCGCAGGTGCCGCGCGCGCAGGTCGGGCAGCCCGCCCAGCGGGTCCACCACCGCGCCCGTGGCATCCGCGTAAAGCGCGTTCATCGTGAAATCCCGCCGCGCCGCGTCCTCGGCCACGTCGTCCGAGAAGGCCACGCGCGCGCGGCGGCCATCCGTCTCCTCGTCGCGGCGGAAGGTGGTGACCTCGTGCGGCTTGCCGGCCGAGACGACGGTCACCGTGCCGTGGTCGATCCCCGTGGGCACCGGCTTCAGCCCGGCCGCGCGGGCCAGCTCGGCCACCGCCTCGGGGCGCGCATCGGTGGCGATGTCGATATCGGCCACCGGCGCACCCAGCAGCGCGTTGCGCACGCAACCGCCGACCGCCAGCGCGCGATGCCCGGCCCCCTCCAGCATGGCGAAGACCGCCTGCGTGGCCGGGTCCGTCAGCCAGTCATCCTCGATCCGCATCCACCCGTTCCGCCATGCCCCGCAGGATGCGCGCCGTGGCACCCCAGATGTAATAGGGACCATAGGGCACGGCGTAGTAGCGGCGCCACTCCCCCCGCCAGCGGCGGCGCTCCACGACATAGGCGCCCCGGTCCAGCAGATGCGCCAGCGGCACGTCGAACACCTCGTCGACCTCGCCCGGCTCGGGGACCGGGTCGAATCGCGCGACATGGGCCAGCACCGGGGTCACGGCGAAGCCGGTCACCGTCTCGTGGGCGGGCAGGCGCGTCAGGATGCGCGCCGCGCCCGCGGGCAGGCCCACCTCCTCGGCGGCCTCGCGCAGGGCGGCGGCCTCGGGCGTCTCGCCCGGCTCGTGCTTGCCGCCGGGAAAGGCGATCTGGCCCGGGTGGTGGCGCAGCCGCGAGGACCGCTTGGTCAGCAGCACCCGCAGCCCGCCATCGCCCTCCAGCAGCGGCACCAGCACGGCGGCGTCGCGCAGCACGCGGCGGCCGGGCAGCACGACATCCGGGTTCAGGTCAAAATCCGACGAGGGCGGCGCCGGGCGATCCAGCGCCGCCAGAAGGGCCTCAGGCGTCATCGGCGCCCTTCGTGGCCTCGAAGCCCAGCGTCTCGGGGTCAAACTCGTAATGCGCCCCGCAGAACTGGCAATCGGCGGTGACGATGCCGTCATCGGTCGTCATATGGCCGATATCCTTGGCCGAGTAGATCGACAGCGATTCGCGCACCTTCTCGGCGGAGCAGGAGCAGCCGAAGCGCACCGGCTGCGGGTCGAAGACGCGCGGCCCCTCCTCGTGGAAGAGCCGCAGCAGCAGGTCGGTGGGCGCGAGGCCCGGGCCGATCAGCTCCAGCTCGTCGGTGGTGTCGAGCAGGATGTTCACGCGGTTCCAGTTCTCGCCCGCATCCTCGTCCAGCACGTCGGAGGCCGAGAGCAGCCCGCCCTCGCCCGAGCCGCCATCCCCGGCGGCGCCCATGCCCAGCTTCGGCATGTGCTGGATCATCACGCCGCCCGCGCGCCACTGCTCGTCCCGGCCGGCCAGCCGGGACCGGCCATGGGCCAGCGCGAAGCGCGTGGGCAGCTGCTCGGATTGCGCGAAATAGGTCTCCGCGCAGCTCGACAGGCTCCCGCCCGAGATGGGCGTGATCCCCTGGTAGGGCTGCATGTCCGGACCCTGGTCGATCAGGATCGCGAAATAGCCCTTGCCGATCAGGTCGAACGGCTGCGCCCCGTTCAGCGTCATCTGCCCCAGCCGGTCGGAATCGTAGCTGGCATAGGCGCGGATCCGCGCCGGCGCGCCGTCATCGGTGGGGCTGTAGTAATCGGTCGCGATCAGCCGCGCCGGCCCGTCGCCGCGCACCTGCAGCGACAGCTTCCAGCGCAGCTTGATCGTCTGGCCGATCAGCGCTGTCAGAAGCGCCATCTCGGCCACCAGCGACTCGATGGCGGGGGGGTAGGCGTGTTGGGCCAGCACCTCCTCCAGCACGCCATCGAGGCGCGCGACGCGCCCGCGGATGTCGCTGGCGTCGAGCTGGAAGGGCAATACGGTGTCGTCCCACAGAAGGGTTGTCGCGTCGCTCATGGCGGGATCCTCGTCTCGCGGCCCGGGGTGCCACGGGGGCGGCCGGGCGGCAATGGTTGGGCCCTAGATAGGCCCGCCGCCGGGTGACGCAAGGCGATGGCGGCGGGGGCCCGGCCAGCCGGCGCGCGGCCGCTCCGGGGGCCCGATCCCGCGCCGCCGGTCCGGGCGTCGCCGGGCCGGTCGCCTTCGCGCCGCGCAGGGAGGGCGAGGATGATCCTGCCGACCTCCGTCGCCCTGCCCAACCGCAGGTGCTGGGTTATGCACCCGGCGCCCGCGCCTTGCATCGCAAAAAGCCCGACCGGTTCGGTCAATCGGGTTTTGAGGCGTCCGGCCCGGGCGGCCCGGCCCGCCCAGATCCGGCCCCCTTAAGCGACCACCCGCCCGGTTGCGCCCCGGCCCGGCGGGGCCCAGACAGGCGGCATGCTCCCCGTCTTCGGCCCCCCGCCCCGTCCCGCGCAACGCTGGCGCCACCGCCCTGGCGCCTATGCCGTGCTGATCCGCAACGGCCGCGTGCTGGTGACCGAGCAAGACGACGGCACGACCGTCGAGATCCAGCTTCCGGGCGGCGGCATCGACCCGGGCGAATCGCCCCTGCCCGCGCTGGCCCGCGAGGTGCTCGAGGAGACCGGCCATTCCTGCCGCATCCTGCGCCATCTCGGCAGCTTCCGCCGCTTCACCTTCATGCCCGATTACGGCTTCCACGCCGAGAAGCTCTGCCATGTCTTCCTCGGCCGCCCGGGCCTGCGCCTCGGCCCGCCGCGCGAGGCGGGGCATCGCGGGCTCTGGCTGACGCCGCAGGCGGCGCTGGCGCGGCTGGCCAATGCCGGCGACGCCGCGATGCTGGCCCGCGCGATCCGCTAGGCGCCCCCGAAGCGCAGCATCAGCATCGAGATGTCGTCGTCGAAATCGCGCCCGCCCGCATGGGCGTCGAGCGCCGCGCCGACATGGTCCAGCGCCGCCTCCGTCGCCTCGGGCACCCGGCCGAGGATCGCGGCCAGCCCGTCCTCGCCCAGCATTGCGCCGCCGCGATCCATGCATTCGGTCAGCCCGTCGGAATGGCACATCAGCATGTCGCCCGGAGCCATGCGGTCGCGGACGCATTCGAACCGCGCCCCGGGCAGAAGCCCCACCGGCGGCCCGCCGCCGCCCAGCGTCTCGACCCGGCCGTCCGCCCGGCGCAGCAACGGGTGCGGATGCCCCGCCTGGCACAGCTCCACCGCCCCGCTCTCCAGATCGACATAGGCCAGCACGGCGGTGAAATAGATATCCGAGCCCAGCTCGCGCAGCATGAAATCGTTGAGCCGGTCGATCACCCGGTCGGGCCGCGACGGCGGCGCGCCCGGGTCGTGGAAGGCGATGTTGCGCTGCGGCGACCTCCAGGAGAATTTGCCCGCCAGCCGCCCGGTCAGCAGCGCCGAGGCGATGCCGTGCCCCGACACGTCGATCGAATAGAGCGCGATCCGCGTGGGCGAGATCGCGAAATGCCCCACCAGGTCCCCGCCCACCTGCCCCGAAGTCACCAGCCGCAGGCTCACCTCGGACCCGGCGACGCGGATATGGGCCGGCGGCAGGAAGGCGCGCTGCAGCTGGCGCGCCTCGGCAAGGTCGCGCTGGATCAGGTCGTGCATCCGCTGCAGCTCGCCCAGCGCGGCATCGGTCTGCGCGTTCCGCTCCAGGAGCTGGGCCTCCATCTGCAGGATGCGCCGCCCGGTCTGCACCCGCGCCCGCAGCTCGGCGGGATCGAGCGGGCGGGTGACGAAATCATCGGCCCCCGCCTCCAGCCCGCGGGCCTTCTGCGCCCGGTCGGTGACCGAGGTCATCAGGATCATGTAGACGTATTCGTCGCGCCCGAAGGCGCGCACGGCGCGGCAGAAATCGGGACCGTCCATGCCGGGCATCTGCCAGTCGCTCAGGATCATGCGGATCGACGGGCCCGGCTGCAGAAGCCGGCTCAGCGCGACGCCGGGATCGGGCGCCGTCTCGACCTCGAGCCCGGCGCGGCGCAGCACAGCGCTCAGAAGCCCGCGCTGCGAGGCGCTGTCGTCGACGACCAGGACCCGGATCGGCGCGAGCGGGACGAAATCGGCGGGCACGGGAAAATGGCGCATGGGGCAGATCGCAGCGACGGGGGCCGGACCTGCCTAGAGGCCGCTGCCTAACGCAATGTGAAGACGCGAATTGCGCCGATCCCGGGCCGCGGCGTTAACCGCGCCTTCACCCCCCGCGCGCCAGGCTCGCGCCATGATCGATCGCAGCCGCCTTGCCGAGCTCGAGGCCGAAATCGGCGCCGAGGATACCGCCATGATCTTCGCCCTCTACCTCGAGGAGGCGGAGGAGGCCGTGGCCCGCATCGCCGCCGGGCTGCCGCCCGACGACCACCGTCGGGCACTGCATTTCCTGCGCTCGGGGGCGCTCAATATCGGGCTCATCGGCGTGGCCGACGCCGCGGATGCGGGCGCCGCGCCCGTGCCCGCCACGGCGCAGACGCTGGCCCGCGCGCTGGCCGATGCGCAGGCCGCCTGGCCCGGGCCCGCGACGCCGTATGTGGGCCCGCCCTGATCTGCGCGGGCCGCGCGGCTCAGATCACAAGCTCGCCCAGCATGGGATCGTCGCTCAGATCGGTCCAGGTGAAGCCGCTTTCGCCCATCCGCGCCTCCAGCCGGGCGAAATTCTCCGGCGCGCTGGTCTCGATCCCGATCAGGACGCTGCCGAAATTGCGCGCCGATTTTTTCAGGTATTCGAACCGCGCGATATCGTCCTCGGGCCCCAGGATATCGAGGAAATCGCGCAAGGCGCCGGGCCGCTGCGGCATCCGCAGTACGAAATACTTCTTCAGCCCGGCGAAGCGCATCGCCCGCTCCTTGACGTCCGGAAGCCGCTCGAAATCGAAATTACCGCCCGTGGTGACGCAGACGACCCGGCGGCCCTCGATCTCGGGACCGAGATCGCGCAGCGCGTCCACCGACAGCGCGCCCGCCGGCTCCAGCACGATGCCCTCGGTGTTCAGAAGCTCCTGGATGGTGATGCAGATCCGGTTCTCGGGCACCCGCAACACGTGCTGCGGCGGCACCTGGCGCAGATGCGCGAAGGTGCGGTCGCCGATCCGCGCCACCGCCGCGCCGTCCACGAAATTGTCCAGCCGCTCCAGCGTCACCGGATGGCCCGCGGCCAGCGCGGCGGTCAGGCTCGCGCCGCCCATCGGCTCGACCAGCCGGATCTCGGGCATGCGCGGCAGGTCCGGCCCGCGCGCGCGCAGATAGGCCAGCATCCCCGCCGACAGCCCGCCCCCGCCCACCGGCAGCACGATCATATCGGGCGGCTCGGGCATCTGCTGCAGCATCTCGACGGCCACGGCGGCCTGCCCCTCGATCACGTCGTCATCGTCGAAGGGCGACAGGAAATGCGCCCCGCTCTCGGCGCAGAAGGCCTTTGCGGCGGCCAGCGTGTCGTCGAAGAAATCGCCCGTTAGCCGGATCTCGACCCGGTCGCCGCCGAACAGCCGCGTCTTGTCGATCTTCTGGCCGGGCGTGGTGACCGGCATGAAGATCACGCCTTCCATCCCCAGGTGCCGGCACATCCAGGCCACGCCCTGCGCGTGGTTGCCGGCGCTGGCGCAGGCCACGCGCCCGCCGCCCAGCTTGCGCATCGCGTTGAACGCGCCGCGCAGCTTGTAGGACCGCACCGGGGTCAGGTCCTCGCGCTTGAGCCAGATATCGGCGTTGAACCGGTTCGAGAGATAGTCGTTGCGCGCCAGCGGCGTCGCCGGGAACAGGTCGCGCATCGCCGTGGCCGCGGCCTCGGCGCGGGTGACGAAGTCAATCAACGGGCCGGCCCTCGACCACGTGGCCGTAGAGCACCGTCAGCAGCGACACGCCCAGCAGCAGGCCGATCCAGCCCACCACCGCCTGGTAGATCACCGTGATCAGCCCCATCGCCCCGTCGATCGCCGTGGGCAATTGCAGCAGCAGCGAAAAGCCCACCGTCAGCAGCGCCAGCACCGCGAGCGTGCCGAAATGGCCCTTGGTGTACTCCAGCGCCTCGCGGAAGCTCATGCTGCGGCCGATCGCGCAGGCCGGCAGCACGACGGCCAGCCGGTAGAAGACGATCATCGCCGCGAACATCGCGGCCGAGCCCATGACCAGCGTCGCGAAACCGCTCGGCATGGCCATGGCGAGCGTCGCGATGGGGATCGAGACGACGAGAACGGTCGCCGCGACCAGCAGCCCGATCAGGAAGGTGCGGCCCAGATAGCCCAGGATCTCGGGCCCGTGCAGCGGCGGCACCCAGCCCGTCGGACGCTCCTCGATCAGCACGTAGCGGTGCCAGGCCAACGCCACCCAGATCGTCACCGCCAGGTTCACCAGCGCGACCAGGAGGCTGTCCGTGATATAGCCCGGATCGACCTCCGCGCCCTCGGCGCCGATCAGCGTGCCCATGCCGGCCGCGTCGGGATAGCGCGTCGACAGCCACAGGCCCGCCCCCACCACCAGCGCGTAGGGCACCGCCGAGACGCGGAGCGCGTCGGGCAGGTTGTCCAGCAGGAGCGTGATGGCCCTGACGAACATCTTCCAGCCTAGCATGGGTCTCTCCGGGGATGGCGGTTCCCGACGTGCCTAAGCCGCGCCCCCGGTCCCGTCAACGCGGCCCCGTCGGCACGGTCCCGCCGGAACGCGCCGACGGGCGGCGGCGTTGATACCGGTAACAAACCTGCAGGAGAACCAAATGCTTCGTCCCCTTACCGTCGCCGCCGCCATCGCGCTGACCGCCCCCATGGCCCTTGCCGACGCGCATTCCGACAGCCCCTTCGCCGACGGCACGCTGCAATACGGCGAGGATTACCTCGCCACCACGCTGATCGGCACCCGCGTGCACATCACCGAGGACGAGCTCCTGCCCGGCGTCGCGCTGGCCACCGGCACCGTCGACGAATGGGACGATATCGGCGAGATCGGCGACATGATCATCGGGGTGGACGGCACGCTCGACGCCGTGATCATCGATGTCGGCGGCTTCCTCGGCCTGGGCGAGCGCGAGGTCGCCATCAAGTGGTCCGCCCTGCGCGGCGTCTACGAGGAGGACAACCTGCAGGAGTATTTCCTGGGCCTGAACCTCACCCGCGAAGAGCTCGAGGCCGCCCCCGAAGTCACTCGCGTCCCGGTGCAGTGACGCCCCCGCGCGGGGGGCCAAGCGCCCCCCGCGCCCCCGATGCGCCCTTGCGATGGCTGCGCGGACGGCCTACCCGCGTGGCCAAACATCGGAGGACCGCATGGACGCGCCCAAGAAAGTCGTGCTCGCCTATTCCGGCGGGCTGGACACCTCGATCATCCTCAAGTGGCTGCAGACCGAATACGGCTGCGAGGTGGTGACCTTCACCGCCGATCTGGGCCAAGGCGAGGAGCTGGAGCCCGCCCGCAAGAAGGCCGAGATGATGGGCGCCGCCTCGATCCATATCGAGGATCTGCGCGAGGAATTCGTCCGTGATTTCGTCTTCCCGATGTTCCGCGCCAATGCCGTCTACGAGGGGCTCTACCTGCTCGGCACCTCGATCGCCCGGCCGCTCATCTCCAAGCGCCTGGTCGAGATCGCCGCCGCCGAGGGCGCCGACGCCGTGGCCCATGGCGCGACCGGCAAGGGCAACGACCAGGTCCGGTTCGAACTGGCCGCCTACGCGCTCAACCCCGACATCAAGGTCATCGCACCCTGGCGCGAATGGGACCTGACCAGCCGCACCAAGCTCATTGACTTCGCCGAGAAGCACCAGATCCCGATCGCCAAGGATAAGCGCGGCGAGGCGCCCTTCTCGGTCGACGCGAACCTCCTGCACACCTCGTCGGAGGGCAAGGTGCTCGAGGATCCGGCCGAGGAGGCGCCCGATTACGTCCTGCAGCGCACCACCCGCCCCGAGGACGCGCCTGACACGCCCGAGATGGTCGAGATCAGTTTCGAGAAGGGCGACGCGGTGGCCATCGACGGCCAGGCCATGTCGCCCGCCGCGATCCTGACCCGGCTCAACGAACTGGGCGGCAAGCATGGCTGCGGCATCCTCGATCTGGTCGAGAACCGCTTCGTCGGCATGAAGTCCCGCGGCATCTACGAGACGCCGGGCGGCGCGCTCCTCTTGGAAGCGCATCGCGGGATCGAGCAGATCACGCTCGATTCGGGCGCGGGGCACCTAAAGGACTCGATCATGCCGCGCTACGCCGAGCTCATCTATAACGGCTTCTGGTTCTCGCCCGAGCGCGAGATGCTGCAGGCCCTGATCGACAAGAGCCAGGAGCACGTCACCGGCACCGTGCGCCTGAAGCTCTACAAGGGCGCGGCCCGCTGCGTGGCGCGCTGGTCGGACCACTCGCTCTATTCCGAGGCGCATGTCACCTTCGAGGACGATGCCGGCGCCTACGACCAGCGCGACGCCAAGGGCTTCATCCATCTCAACGCGCTGCGCCTGAAACTGGTGGCCAACCGCAACAAGCGGGTGGGCTGAGACGGCGATGGCGGCGGGCCGGTTCCTGTCCGGGAATTGGACCGCCCCCCGCCGCCCCCGGCACATCGCCTGATGGCCGCGATCCCCCGCCTCTTGCTGACCTTCGCGATCTGCGTCGCGGGCGTCGTGGCGTTCCGGCTTCTCGCCCTGCCGCTGCCCTTCCTGCTGGGCCCGCTCTTCGCCTCGTTGATCGCCGCGCTGGCGGGGCTCCGGCTCGCCAGCTGGCCCCCGCTCACCGATACGATGCGCACGATCCTGGGCCTCGCCGTCGGCGCCTCGCTCACCCCGGCGCTGGCCGCGCAGCTTCCCGCCATGGCCCTGTCGCTGATCCTCGCGCCGCTCTTCCTGATCGCGGCGGGGGCGGCGGGCTATCCCTATCTCCGCCGGGTCTGCGGCTTCGACAAACCCACGGCCTTCTACGCCGCCATGCCCGGCGGGCTGCAGGACATGCTGATTTTCGGCGAAGAGGCGGGCGGCGACCCCCGCGCGCTTTCGCTGCTCCACGCCACGCGGGTCCTTCTGATCGTGACGGTCGTGCCCGCGCTGCTGACGCTGATCTGGTCGATCGACCTGACCGCGACCCCCGGCGCCCCCGCCACCGAGTTCGACCCGTCCGAGCTGGCGATCATGGCTCTTGCCGCCGTGGTCGGCTGGCGCGCGGCGAAATGGATCGGCCTCTTCGGCGCCTCGATCCTCGGGCCGATGATCCTCGCGGGCGGGCTCTCGCTTTCGGGCGTCATCACCCAGCGCCCCCCGGCCGAGGCGATCCAGGCGGCGCAGTTCTTCATCGGCATGGTCGTGGGCGTGAAGTATTCCGGTATCACCATGGCCGAGGTCCGCCGCTTCCTCGTCGCCGGGCTGGGCCACGGCCTCGTCCTCACCGTCATCGCCGCCATCTTCGCCGAGGCCGTGGTGCTCGCGGGCCTCGCCCCGCAGCTCGACGCGATCCTTGCCTTCTCGCCCGGCGGTCAGGCCGAAATGGCGCTTATGGCCATCGTCGCGGGCGCCGACGTGGCCTATGTCATCATGCACCACCTCGTGCGCATCATGCTGGTCATCACCTGCGCGCCGCTGGTGTTCCGCTGGCTGCGCTGACGCAAGGAAGGCTCCGCGATGCAACTCGATCTCGACTGGGAATTCGTCGCCGACACGGTGATGGGTGGCGTCTCGCAGGGCCGCGTGACGCGCGAGACCGTGGACGGGCGCGACGCTGCCCGGCTCACCGGCCAGGTCTCGCTCGACAATGATGGCGGCTTCATCCAGATGGCCGCCGATCTCGACCCCTATGGCCGGCCCGTCGATCTGTCGGCCTATTCCGGGCTGACCTTCGACGCCTTCGGCAACGGCGAGAGCTACGAGCTGCGGCTGCGCACGGCCGACCTGACGCGGCCCTGGCAATCCTACCGCATGAGCTTCACCGCCCCGCCGCGCTGGACCCGCGTGACCGCGCCCTTCGCCGAACTGGACGCGCACCGGACCGACGCGCCCTTCGATCCCGCACGGGTCCGGCGGCTGGGCATTCTCGCCGTGGGCCGCGCCTTCGCGGCGGATGTCGCGATCACGGGCCTCGCGCTCCTGACCACGAAGCCGTGAGGGGGGCTGGCGCAACCCGCCCCGCCCGCCGCACGTTCGGAAGTCAAAGGAGACCTGCAATGCCCCTCGCCCGATCCCTCGCGCCCGCCCTCGCCCTCCTCGCCCTCGCGCCCCGGCCCGCCGCCGCGCAGGACACCGACGCCACCGCCATCGTCGCGGGCGGCTGCTTCTGGTGCGTCGAGGCCGATTTCGAAAGCGTGGGCGGCGTGGGCGACGTCGTCTCGGGCTTCACCGGCGGCACCACGCCCGATCCCGAATACCGCGCTAGCGGCGATCATATCGAAGCCGTCCGCATCCCCTTCGACGCCTCGCAGATCAGCTACCGCGAGGTCGTGGACCTGTTCCTGCGCTCGATCGACCCGCTCGATGCCGGCGGGCAGTTCTGCGACCGCGGCCTCGAATACACCACCGCGATCTTCGTCGACGGCCCCGAGCAGCGTGCCGCCGCCGAGGCCGCCCTGGCCGAAGCCGAGGCCGAGCTCGGCCGCGAGATCGTCACCCCGATCCGCGACGCCTCCGAATTCTACCCCGTGGGCGACTACCACCAGGACTACTACAAGTCCGACGAACGGCTCGCCTTCTCCTCGGTTGGCTTGGCCGTCCCGAAATCCGTGGCCTACAAGCGCTACCGCGAAGGCTGCGGCCGCGACGCGCGGGTGCGGCAGGTCTGGGGCGACGACGCGCCGTTCCTGCCCGACGCCAAGGGCTGAGCGCCGCAAATCACGTCCGACACGGATCACCCGCAGATCACCCGTGGATCACCCACGAAATTCAGCGCCGTTTCCACCCCCGCCGCGCCCCCGGCGTCTTCGAGTGGAACTCGGGCGGCCGCTTGCGGATCCAACCGATGAACTTCGCCAGCCTCGGGTGACGGCGCAGGTCTTCCGGCGTGTTCCAGACCCGCGCCAGCTCCGCTTCCGAGGCGCTGGCGTGGATCTCGTTGTGGCAGATCTGGTGCATCAGGACGACCGGCCCGCCCTTGCCCCCGCGCAGCTTCGGGACGAGGTGATGCAGGCTCTGCTTCGCCGCCGCGGGGATCGGCCGTTCGCAGAGCGCGCAAAGCGGCAAGCCCGTCTCCGGGTCGACCGCGTTGCCTTCGGGGATCGTCTGCGCCATGGCCCACAGGATGGAGCGAGAGCGCAGACAGGCAAGCGTCGCCGTGATCGGCGCGGGGCCCGCCGGGCTGATGGCGGCGGAGGCGGCATCCGGCGCGGGCGCGCGCGTCGCGGTCTACGACCACATGCCCAGCCCCGCCCGCAAGTTCCTGATGGCCGGCAAGTCGGGCCTGAACATCACCAAGGTCGAGCGCGATTTCGCGGCGGCCTATGATTGCCCGCACCTCCTTCCGTTCCTGCGCGATTTCGGCCCCGACGCGGTGCGCGCCTGGATGGCGGGGCTGCGCCAGGAGAGCTTCGTCGGCTCCACCGGCCGGGTCTTCCCCACGGCGATGAAGGCCTCGCCCCTGCTGCGCGCCTGGCTCGCCCGGCTGGACGCCGCGGGCGTCACCCTGCACCGCCGCGCCCGCTGGACCGGCTGGGACGGCGATGCGCTGACCTTCGCGGACGGCACGAGGGCATCGCCCGACGCGACCGTTCTGGCGCTCGGCGGCGCGTCCTGGCGCAGGCTCGGCTCGGACGGGGAATGGGCAGCGCGGCTCCCCGATCTGGTCGCACCCTTCGCGCCCAGCAATATCGGCTTCCGCGTCGACTGGTCCGCGCATATGGCCCGCCATTTCGGCAGCCCGCTCAAGAATATCGGCCTGATCGTCGGCGGCCGAACCCATCGCGGCGAAATCACCCTCTCGGCCGAGGGGCTGGAAGGCGGCGGGCTCTATCCGCTGACGCCCGAGCTGCGCGCCGGCGCGCCGCTCGCGCTGGATCTCAAGCCCGATCTCGCCATCGACGCCCTGCGCGGACGTCTCGCCCGCGCGACCGGCAGCTTGTCGAACCGGCTCCGGAAGCTGGGGCTGACTCCGGCGATGATCGCACTGGTCCACGAGGTCGCGCGCCCCCTGCCCGACGACCTCGCGCCCCTGCTCAAGGCCCTGGCCATCCCACTGCAGGGCCCACGCCCCATGGACCAGGCGATCAGCACCGCGGGCGGGCTGCGCTGGGACGCGCTCGACGGCGACCTGATGCTGCGCGCCCGCCCCGGCACCTTCGCGGCCGGCGAGATGATCGACTGGGAGGCGCCCACCGGCGGCTACCTGCTGACGGCCTGCCTCGCCACCGGACGTCATGCGGGGCGGGCCGCGGCGGCCCATGCCGGGGCCCGTCTTCCTCTGGCCGGAAATACCCTCGGGGATCCGGGGGGCTAGCCCCCGCGGTCCGACCCCTCAGCGCCAGTCCCGCAACCAGTCCAGCGATGCCTCGGTCGCGCCCTCGGGCCGGTATTCGGCCCCGAATGGCGCGTCCCAGTCCAGCGCGGGCAGGAGCCGATCATAGGCGATCTCGCCGCGATCCGGGCGGCCCCGGTCGGGCACGCCCGCGAATTGCACATGGCCCACGATCTCGCGGATGTCGCCGAAGCGGCGGGTCAGGTCGCCCTCCATCACCTGCACGTGGTAGCAGTCGAACATCAGCTTCAGGTTCGCCCGGCCCATCGCGTCGATCAGCACGGCGGCCTGCCCGGTCGTGGTCAGGAAGTAGCCCGGCGCGTCGTAGCGGTTGAGCGGCTCGATCAGGATCGTCAGGTCGGGCGCGGCGTCGCAGGCGTAGTGCAGCGTCTCGCGATAGGCGGTCTCGGCCTGCGGGCCCTCCGCTATACCGGCCATGACATGCACGGCACCCGCGCCAATGGCGCGCGCGTAGGCCACCGCCTCGTCCACCGCCTCGCGCGCGGCGACGCCCTGGCCGGGGATCGCCGACAGGCCCCTCGTCTCGCCCCGCCGCGTGTTGAGCCCGAGGCAGGGCAACCCCGTCTCCTCCAGCGCCGCCTTCACCTCGCCTGCCGGCACGTCGTAGGGCCAATGCATCTCGACCGCGTCGAAGCCCGCGTTCTTCGCGGCGCGGATGGCGTCGGGCAGCGGCGTTTCGGGCCAGAGGAAGCCCAGATTGGCCGAAAATCTCATGCGTCCCACTCCAGGTCGAAGCGCGCGATCACGGCGCGCTGCTGCGCCCCGGTCAGCGCGCGCGGGTTCAGGCCGCGGGTCAGGAGCGCCAGCTGCGCCGTGGCCTCCAGCTCCTCGATCGCGTTGCAGGCGGCCTCCACGTCACGGCCCGCGACCACGGGCCCGTGATTGGCCAGCATGACCGCCGAGCGTTTGCCCGCCAGCCCGCGCACCGCCTGTCCCATGGCCGGATCGCCGGGCAGGAAGAAGGGCAGCAGTTCCACCGGGCCGAGCTGCATCATGCCGTAGGGCGTCAGCGGCGGCAGGAATTCCTCCCCCGGCTCGGTCAGCAGCGACAGCGCGACCGAATGGCAGGAATGCAGATGCACCACCGCGCCCGCCGTGCCCCGCGTGTCGTAGAACGCGCTGTGAAGCGGCATCTCCTTGGTGGGCCGATCGCCGTCGACATGATTGCCATCGGCGTCGAACCGGGCCAGCCGGCCGGGGTCGAGCCGCCCAAAGCTGGTGCCCGTGGGCGAGACGAGGAGGCCGCCATCCTCGGTGCGCGCCGAGATGTTGCCCGTCGAGCCATGCGTCAGCCCCCGCTCGAAGAGCGACCGCGCCAGAAGGCAGAGCGTCTCGCGCAGGCGCGCCTCGGCGCTCACGGCAGGGTCACCCCGGCCTGGGCGGCGTAGACCTTCGCGACGGCGGCGTCGTCCTCGGCCTGAAGCCCCATTTCCGCGGCGGCGCGGAAGCGGGCCAGCGCGGTCTCGGTCAGCGGCATCTCGATCCCGGCGGCCTTGGCGATGTCGCCCACGATGCCCAGATCCTTGAGCCAGATCGGGATGGCGGAGCGCGGCGTGTAATCGCCGTCGCGTATATGGGGACCGCGGTTCTCGAGCATCCAGGACGTGCCGGCACAGGCGGGGATGACCTCCATGAACTGCGCCGGGCTGACGCCCTGGGTCATGCCGAAGACCATCGCCTCGGCCATGGCGGCGATATGGGTGCCCGCCAGCATCTGGTTGACCGCCTTCATCGCCGAGCCCGCGCCGACCGCGCCCAGCTCGAACACCGTCTCGGCCATCGCGTCGAGCGCGGGGCGCGCGGCGGCGAAGGCCTCGGGCGAGCCGGCGGCCATGATCGACAGCTTCCCCTCCGCGGCCTTCACCGCCCCGCCCGAGATCGGCGCGTCGAGATAATGCAGCCCCAGCGCCGCGCAGCGGCCGGCCATGTCGCGGGCGAAATCGGGCGCGACCGTCGCGCAGGCGATGACGACGGCGCCCTTGCGCATCTCGCCCGCGATGCCGCCCGCGCCGAACAGCACCTCCTCGGTCTGCGCGGCGTTCAGCACGACCAGAACCGCGGCATCCAGATCGCCGACCGCGATCTCGCTGCCGCCATCCAGGACGGCATCGGGCCGGACGTCGTGGCCCACGACCCGGTGCCCCGCGCGCAGAAGCGACCCCGCCATCCCGAGGCCCATCGAGCCCATGCCCCAGACACCCAGATCAGCCATGTGCGACGGCCTTCCGGAAGGCGGGGCGCGCCCGCATGCGGTTCATGTGCTCGCGCAGCCCCTCGGGCAGGTCGAACTTGAGGCCCGCCGCCCAGCCGCAGCAATGCGCCAGCAGGAAATCGGGGATCACCGGCTCCTCGCCCATCAGGAAGGGGCCGTCGCCGAGGATCTTCTCCATCACCTCCGCGTAGCGGCCGAACTGCCAGCGCAGGCTGTCCTTGACCGCCGGGACGCGCTGGTCCTCGGGCAGCACGAAACTGTGCTTGGCATAGGACCAGAGCACGGCGTCGAAGGTCTCGTTGATGGTGTTGGTCAGCGCGTCCTGCCGGGCCCGCAGATAGCTGCCCGCCGGATGGGTGAACCGGCCGGCGCGGTCGGCCAGCATGGTCATCATCGCGACCGAGTCGAAGAGCGGCCCCTCCTCGGTCTCCATCACCGGGATCTTGCCGTGCGGCGACACGGCGAAGGCTTCGGGCGATCGCGGCATGACGGGGACGAATTCGAACTCGGCCCCAAGCTCCTCCAGCAGCCAGAGCGGCCGCATCGCCCGGGACTTCACCTGGCCGTAGAGTTTCAGCATCGCCCCTCCCCGGCGGCCCCGTCAGGACCGCGCCATCATCGCGAGCCGGATCAGCGCCCGCTCCATCACCGCCATCTGAGGCGCGCGGGAGGATGAACGCAAGGTCAGGTCGGTCTCCATCAGGAGGGCGAGCGCCTGCTCGAGCTTCGCCGCGCCCCAGCCGCGGACCTGCCGGTCCATCGCGTCGCGGCGCGGGCCGAAGACCGGCGGGCGCAGGTTGCCGACGCCGCCGCCAACCGCCGCGGCATGCAGCTGCTGGAAATGCCGGGTGGCGAAGATCACCAGCTGCACCGCGGCGACGCCCTGCCCGCCCAGGCGCTGCATCAGCGGGCCGATCGCCTGCGCGCGGCCCTCGGCGGCGGCGGCGATCACCTCGTCGGTCTCGGCATCGACGGTGGCGGGGGCCATGGCGGCGACGGCCTCGGGGGTTGCTTCCTCGGCCCCTGCATAGAGCGCGATCTTGGTCAGCGTCTGGCGGAAATCGCCCGGGTCCAGCGCGGCGGCCAGCGCCTCGACGTCGCGCCGCGCCTCGGATGTCAGGCGCAGCCCCTCGGCGGCGATGGCCGCCTCGATCTCCTCCTGGCCCATCGGGTCGTCGTAGAGCGCGACGGCCACGGCCTTGGCATGGCCCTCGAACCCCTTGCGCAGCTTGGAGGTCTTCTTGAGCGAGCCGGCCGTCACCACCAGCGCGGCGTCGCCCTCGGCCCAGTCGCCCAGCGCGGCGAGGATCGGGGCAGCCTGAAGCTCGGTCACGCCGTCAACGAAGACCACGCGCGGGCCGGGGAAGAACCCCACGGCCTTCACAGCGTCGGTGACCGCGGCGGGATCGGCTTTCGCATCGGCCCCGGTCATGCGGGTCAGGCGAATCTCGGCCTCGGCCTCGGGCCCGGCGAGATTGGCGATAAGCTCCTGCCGCTTCAGCGCGACGCGCATCGCGTCGGCGCCGTAGATCAGCGCCCCCGCCGTGCCCGGATCGGGCCGGGCGAAGAAGCGCGTGGCGGCCGCGCCGTGCAGGTTCACGGGTCGAGGCGCGGCGCTTCGGCGAGCAGCCGGGCGACCACGGCATTGGCGAGGATCACGGCGAGGCGGCGCTGGGCGTCGCGCTCGGACTCGAGGGTCGAGATGGTCGAGCCCGTGGCCGAATAGGCGGTGAAGCTGGTCTCGCGCCCCGAAAGCACCGGCGCGTCGGTGCCGACGGGCGACAGCGTCCAGTCGAGCCGGCCCTCGATGTTGAAGCGGGTGATGTTGTTCGACCCGTCGATGGCCAGCGCGACCTCGTCGGTGACGAGCGCGTATTCGAGGTCGTAGCGGGGCGTCGCGGGCAGGCCCAGCCGCTCCTCGATCTGGCGGACGAAGGCGAAGGCGATGTCGGTATCGGGCTCGGTCGCAAGCACCGCACCGCGCAAGGCGGCCGCCTCGCCCGCGGGGCCGTAGACCGGCGCGAAGCCGCAGCCCGCCAGCACGGCCAGCGCCGCGGCCAAAAGGCCCCGGCGGGAGATCTCAGACCACGACATTCACGATCCGCCCGGGCACGACGATCAGCTTCTTCGGGCTGGCCCCGTCGAGGATGCGCTGCACGGCGTCGTCGGCCATCACCGCGGCCTCGACACCCGCCTTGTCCATCGCCTTGGGCACCGTGATCTCGGAGCGTTTCTTGCCGTTGACCTGGATCGGCAGCGTCACGCTGTCCTCGACCAGAAGCTCGGGATCGGCGACGGGCCAGGGCGCCTCCATGACGTAGCCCTCGCCGCCCAGCAGGTGCCAGACCTCCTCGGCCAGGTGCGGCGTCATCGGCGCCATCAGCTGCGCCAGCACGCGCATCGCATCCTTACGGGTCCCTGCGCCGGCATCGGATCGGTTCAGCGTGTTCGTGAACTCGTAGAGCTTGGCGACGGACTTGTTGAAGGCGAAGCCATCGATACCCTCGGTCACCTCCCGGATGGCGCGGGCGGTGGCGCGGCGCAGCTCCAGATCGGCCGCGTTCGGAGCGCGGTCGGCGCGGGCGATATCCTCGGCCAGCCGGTGGACGCGGCGCAGATGCTTGTGCACCGCCTCCGCGCCCTCGGGCGTCCATTCGAAATCGCGCTCGGGCGGGCTGTCGGAGATGACGAACCAGCGCGCGGTGTCGGCGCCGTAATTGGCGACGATATCCATCGGGTCGACGACGTTCTTCTTCGACTTGGACATCTTGATCGCGGGTACGATCTCGATGGCCTCGCCCGTCGCGGTGACGGTCTTCGTCGCAAGGTCGACCTCCTCGGGGAGGTGATAGACCGTGCGGCCGCGATCGTCCTTGGTGACATAGGCCGGATGCGTGACCATGCCTTGCGTGAACAGCGCCTCGAAGGGCTCGCGCGCGCTGTCGGGCAAGTGGCCGGTTTCGTTCATCGCGCGGGCGAAGAAGCGGCTGTAGAGCAGGTGCAGGATCGCGTGTTCGACGCCGCCGATATACTGGTCCACGTTCATCCAGTAGGCGACGTCCTCGGGCACGGTGGGCGTGTCGGCATCGGGCGCGGTGAAGCGGACGAAATACCACGAGGAGTCCACGAAGGTGTCCATCGTGTCGGTCTCGCGCCGGGCCGCCGCGCCGCAGGCCGGGCAAGACACGTCGCGCCAGGTCGGATGCCGGTCCAGCGGGTTGCCGGGCATGTCGAAGCTGACATCGTCGGGCAGGCGGACGGGCAGGTTCGCCTTCTTCTCGGGCACCACGCCGCAGGCGTCGCAATGCACGACGGGGATCGGACAGCCCCAGTAGCGCTGGCGCGACAGGCCCCAGTCGCGCAGGCGGTATTGGACCCGGCCCTCGCCGATACCCTGCGCCTCGGCCCAGTCGATGGTCGCCTCGATCCCTTCCGTCCCCGTGGCGGTGCCGAGGCCCGCGGGGCTGTCGATATAGGCGACCGTCTCGGTCTTGGGCGGCACGAAGGCCTCGTCGGCGATCGCGAAATCCTCGGCCCCGACCGGCTTGAAGGTCGCCACCACGGGCAGGTCGTATTTGCGCGCGAAGTCCAGATCGCGCTGGTCATGGGCGGGGCAGCCGAAGATCGCGCCGGTGCCGTAATCCATCAGCACGAAATTCGCGACCCAGACGGGCAGCGTGCCGCCCAGCGGGTTGGCGACCGTCAGACCGGTGTCGTAGCCACGCTTCTCGGCCTTCTCCAGCGCCTCCTCGGTGGTGCCGCCGCGGCGGACATCGACGGCGAATTTCGCCAGATCAGTATCGTCCCGGGCCAGCGCCTTCGCCAGCGGATGCTCGGGCGCGATGGCGATGAAGGACGCGCCGCGCAGCGTGTCGGGGCGAGTGGTGTAGATCTCGATGCCGTCATGGCCGTGGACGGGCTGCGACAGCGCGAAGGTCATCTGCAACCCGCGGGAGCGCCCGATCCAGTTTTCCTGCATCAGGCGGACCTTTTCCGGCCAGTCCTTCAGCCCCTCGAGCGAGTCCAACAGGTCCTCGGCCATGGTCGAGATGGCGAAGGCCCATTGCGTCAGCTCGCGCCGCTCGACCTCCGCGCCGGAGCGCCAGCCCTTGCCGTCGATCACCTGCTCGTTGGCGAGCACCGTCATGTCGACCGGGTCCCAGTTCACGACCGCGGGCTTGCGGTAGACCAGCCCGGCCTCCAGCATGTCGAGGAACAGCGCCTGCTGCTGGCCGTAATATTCCGGATCGCAGGTGGCGAATTCGCGCGACCAGTCGATCGACAGGCCCAGCGGCTTCATCTGGCCGCGCATCACCTCGATGTTCTGGTAGGTCCAGTCTTTCGGATGCCCGCCCGAGGCCATGGCCGCGTTCTCGGCCGGCATTCCGAAGGCGTCCCAGCCCATCGGGTGCAGCACGCTGAAGCCGCAGGACGCCTTGTAGCGCGCGATCACGTCGCCCATCGTGTAGTTGCGCACATGCCCGATATGGATGCGCCCCGAGGGATAGGGGAACATCTCGAGCACGTAGTATTTCGGCTTCTCGCTGCGCCGGGCCCGGAACAGGTCGGCCTCGGCCCAGGCCTGCTGCCATCGGGCCTCGATGGCGGAGGGGTCGTAGCTCATCGCGTCGGTCCTCGGGATCCGGCCGCGCGGGCCGGTCGGAACAAAAGGTCGTCGGGCGCGCGCTTACAGCGTGCTGTCGCGGATGCGAAGCTGGCGCGCGCGAGTCAGGATCGCGTCTTCGATGGCGCGTTGCGTCTCGCGGCTGACGGGTCCGCCGCGGGTGCGGAGCGCGACGTTCAGGCTGCGGGCGTCCAGCGCGGGGTCCTGGACGTAGACGGTGGCCTGGTAGGCGCGGCCGCCGCCCGGGGGCGTGCCGTAGCCGAACTGGATGATCCCCGAGAAGGGATCGGCATTGGCGACCGGCATGAAGGACAGAACGTCCAGCGAGGCGGCCCAGAGATAGCGGTTCACCTCGAGCGTGACGTTCGGGTCGTCGTTCACCTCGAACAGGTCGAACACCGAGGATTGCCGCGAATTGGCGCGCCGAGCGCGCAGTTCGGCGGTCGGGTTGCTCTGGTTGGCGATCCGGGTGTCGCGGTCTTGCCCGAAGATCGATCCGCCGCAGCCCCCCAGGAGCGTCACGAGCGCCAGCCCCCCGATGGCCGTGATTGCGGTTGTGCGCGGCATCCTGCGTCCCCCTGTGATCCTGCGCAGATGCCTAGCCCATTCGCCCGCTTGCGAACAAGCCCGCGCGCGCGCCGCACGCCCGGGCTCGCGGGCACGGCGGGGCCGGGAAAGCACTGTTGCGCCCTTGCACCATGGCCGGGGGCAAAACCCGTGGCGGTGCAGGGGCTTCCTTGCGGCAACATGCGGGATGTTGGAAATGCTCCCTACGCCCAACGCGATTCCCGTGGTGGGGACGAACTTCTAACGAGGGAAAACTATGAAAAAAGTTCTCTTTGCTTCGACCGCGCTGGTTGCCCTGACGGGCGCTGCCTCGGCCGACGTCACCCTCTCGGGCTTCGCCGAGATGGGTATCTTCGATCCGGGTGGCTTCGTCGTTGTTGACGCTGTTACCGCGGGCGGCACGACCGTCGTCACCGGTGGCTCGATCTCGGAGGCCGAAACCGACATCGGCTTCTTCACCGATATCGGCGTGACGTTCACCCTGTCCGGCGAAACCGACAACGGCCTCGTCTTTGGCGCTTCCATCGGCCTCGAAGAAGCTCAGGACGGTATCGCCAACGACGTCGAGGACGACTTCTCGGTCTTCCTCTCGGGCGCCTTCGGCACCCTGACGATGGGCGACACCGACGGCGCGCTCGACTGGGCCCTGACCGAGGTGGCCTTCGCCGCTGGCGCCATCGCCGACGACCACACCGAGCATGCTGGCTACAACGGCAACTCGGGCCTCGACGGCCTGTATGATGGCCAGATCGTCCGCTACGACTATTCCTTCGGCAACTTCGGCTTCGCCATCTCGGCCGAGCTGAACGACTCGCAGGACACGTTTGCTACCGCGACGACCGGCGACGGCTTCTTCAGCCCGCGTGACAACGACGATGTCTTCGGCATCGGCTTCAAGTATGACACGTCCTTCGGTGGCACTGACTTGGCTTTCGGCCTGGGTTACCAGATGGCGTCGATCTACTTCGACGACGACTCGGATAGCGGTCCGAACGCTGCTCAGGACATCGACGTGGACGCGCTGGGCGCCTCGGTTACCGCCACCTTCGCCAACGGCTTCACCGCTGGCCTGAGCTATGTGACCTACGAAAACCATCTTCCGGTTCAGGGCGCGAATGTCGCTGCTTTCGCTGGCGGTGATCTTCCGAGCGCCGGTGTCGTCGGTGGTCGTTTCCTCACCCCCGGCGAAGATACCGATCATATCGGCGTCGGCATCGGCTACTCCTTCGGTGCGTTCTCGGTCGGCGTGAACTATGGTCAGTATGACCATGACGCCGGTGTCGAGATCGAGGGTTACGGCATTGCCGCCAACTACGATCTGGGCGGTGGTGCGATTATCCAGGCCGGCTACGGTCACTCGGATATCTCGATCCCCGACCTCGATGGCGACCCGCTCGACACCACTTTCGACGCGGACTCGGCCGACGCCGACCGCTTCTCGCTGGGCGTTCGCATGAACTTCTGATCCACCCGGATCGGATCTCAGTCGAAGGGCGGGCCTTGTGCCCGCCCTTCTTCGTTTGGCATGACCGGGGCCTCCGCCAGTCCCGAGGTGCCGCCTTGTCCCTGCCCGACATCACCGCCCGCATCGAAGCTGCCTGCGACCGCGCCGGGCGGTCGCCCGCCGAGGTGACGCTGATCGCCGTCTCGAAGGTCCAGCCGCCCGACCGCGTCGAGGCGGTGTTGCAGGCCGGCCACCGCGTCTTCGGCGAGAACCGCGTGCAGGAGGCGCAGGGCAAGTGGCCCGACTGGATGGCGCGCTACAAGGGTATCGAGCTGCACCTGCTGGGGCCGCTGCAATCCAACAAGGTGCGCCCGGCGCTGGAGCTGTTTCACGCCATCCACTCGGTCGACCGCCCCAAGATCGCGCGCCGCATCGCCGATATCGCGCAGGAGATCGGGCAGTGCCCGCAGCTCTTCCTGCAGGTCAACACCGGCGCGGAGGCGCAGAAGGCCGGCATCCTGCCCGCCGAGGCCGACGCCTTCATCCGCGAGGTCCGCGCGATGGACCTGCCCGTCGCGGGGCTGATGTGCATCCCGCCGGTGGACGAGACCCCCAGCCTGCATTTCGCGCTGCTGGCCAAGATCGCGGAACGCAACGGCCTCGCGGGGCTCAGCATGGGCATGTCCGCCGATTTCGAGGCGGCGATCGCGCTGGGCGCCACGCATGTGCGCGTGGGCTCGGCCATCTTCGGCGAACGGGTGACGGCCTAGCCGCGCACCACCAGCCGCGTCCCGAAACCGATACGCCGGGCCATCCAGCGCAGGTCGCGCGGATCGAGGCCCACGCAGCCCTCGGTCGGGGCGCCCGGCCGCCGCCAGCGATGGATGAAGATCGCGCTGCCCCTCCCGCGTTCGGCGTGCGGCCAGTTCCAGCCGGTCAGGATGACGAGGTCGTAGAGCGGATCGGGCCGCATCAGCCGCTCGGCCGAAGCGTCGAGCGGCGCGCGCGCCATCAGGTTGTAATCCGCGTGGCGCGGGTCGTCGCACCAGAGGTCGCGCGGCCGGATTGGGACGGCCCAATCGGCGGGCCGCGCCATTCGGTCGGGGCGGTAGAGCATGCCGACGATCCGGTGCACCCCCGAGGGCGTCGCGCCGTCGCCCTCGCGCTTGTCGGCGCGCACGCCGCCGCGCCCGACCGTACAGGCCAGCCGCCGTCCCCGGAACCGCAGGCCCGCGGGCGTAACGACCAGATCCTCGGGCCCGGTCTTCCTCTGGCCGGACGGAGCGGCCTCGGAGCCCGCCCCTGTCGCCGCCCCCCGGGCGAGCCAGCCGGGCTGGCGCGCGCCCGTCACTCCAGATGCCCCGACTTGCGCCGCTTTACGTCCAGATAGGCCGCGTTCTCGGGAGTCAGGCCGACATGAAGCGGAACGCGCTCGGCGACCGCGATCCCCTGCCCCTCCATCATCTGCAGCTTGCGGGGATTGTTGGTCATCAGCCGGACGGACCCGATCCCCATCCGCCGCAGCAGCGCGGCGCCGATGCGGAAATCGCGCTCGTCATCCTCGAAGCCCAACCGGTGATTGGCCTCGACCGTGTCGAAGCCCTGATCCTGCAGGTCGTAGGCGCGCATCTTGTTGGCGAGCCCGATGCCCCGCCCCTCTTGGTTGAGATAGAGCAGCATCCCGCCCCCGGCCCCCGCCATCGCCGCCATCGCGGCATGCAGCTGCGGGCCGCAATCACATTTGAGCGAACCCAGCACGTCGCCGGTGAAACAGGCGGAATGCAGGCGCACCAGGACCGGGGCCGCGCGATCGACGCGGCCGATCTCGATGGCGTAATGCTCCTCCCCGGCCAGCCCCTCGCGAAAGACATGGACGCGGCCGGCGCGGTGCACGGCAAGCGGCACGCGCGCGGCGGCCACCTCGTCGGGCGGCGGCTCAAGCGGCAGGTCGGCGGGCAGCACCGTGATCCCCGGCGGCGGCGCTGCCGCGACGCCGATCACGGCGGGCAGGAGCTGCGCGGTCTTGGCGAGCGCCACGCCGCGCCGCCACGGGTCCGCGTCGCCGTTCCGCAGGGTCGAGAGCGGCCCCTTCATCGGCATGCGCAGATCGTCCGCCGGGTCGGCCACCGCGCGCAGCCAGGCGGCGTCCGCCCCCTCGGGCACGGCGATACGCGCGATGTCGCCATCATAGGCGCGCGCCTTCAGCGTCGCGGCCCGGCGCCCCGAAACGCCCATCACCAGCGGCCCGGCAGCCCGCATCGCCGCCAGGCGTTCGGGGCGGATCGTCTCGACACTGGCCATCAACCAGTCGCCGATCGCGACCGGCAGCCCCACGCGCAGATCGCCCCGCGCGCGGGCGAGCAATTCGGCGGGCTGCGGCTCGAGCATCGGGACTCCCTGTAACATTGCGCGCGGCGGGCCCGCACGCCGCCTTCACATATGAAACAATTCGCCCCTTGGCGACACGTCGCCGTGAGTCGCGCGCCCGCCATCTTGGCGCGGCGCGGTCCTTGCGACACTTTCGGGGCGAAGAGTTCCGGAGGCGACGATGGCCAATTTGAAAAAGATCCTGCTGGTGGACGACGATGACGACCTGCGCGACGCGCTGGCCGAACAGCTGGTGATGACCGAGGATTTCGACGTGTTCGAAGCCGATAGCGGCGCCACCGGCATGGCCCGCGCGAAGGAGCAGCCCTACGACCTCGTGGTGCTGGATGTGGGCCTGCCCGACACGGACGGGCGCGAGCTGTGCCGCCTGATGCGCAAGCAGGGCGTCAAATGCCCGATCGTGATGCTGACCGGCCACGATACCGATGCGGACACGATCCTCGGGCTCGACGCGGGGGCGAACGACTACATCACCAAGCCGTTCAAGTTTCCCGTGCTTCTGGCGCGGATCCGCGCCCAGCTGCGCACGCATGAGCAGTCTGAGGACGCGATCTTCCAGCTCGGGCCCTACACGTTCAAGCCGGCGCAGAAGATGCTGGTGACCGAGGACGACCGGAAGATCCGTCTGACCGAGAAGGAGACGAACATCCTCAAGTTCCTCTACCGCTCGGGCGACGGCACGGTGGCGCGCGACGTGCTGCTGCACGAGGTCTGGGGCTACAATGCGGGCGTCACCACGCACACGCTGGAGACGCATATCTACCGCCTGCGCCAGAAGATCGAACCCGACCCCTCGAACGCGCGGCTGCTGGTCACCGAGAGCGGGGGCTATCGCCTGATGGCGTGATTCCCGGGCCACAGGCTGGGAAATTCGCGATTGCGTAGTTTTGATTTACCTTACGGAAAGGAATTTCACGCCCTACTCTGAGGATACCGACGCGTTCGCGGTCTATCGGACGCACCTCCCTGTTGGACTGGCCGGGCGTCCGCGTCCGGCCCTTTTTTTGGCCGGACCCAGCGCGCGCTGGCCGCGATGGCGTCGCCGCGCTAGCTTTTCGCCGAAAGGGGACGGCGCATGTCCGACGGGTTCGACGACTGGCTGGATCGCGTTCAGGCCTTCTACGGCGACCTGGCCCGCAACAACACGCGCGACTGGTTCGAGCCGCGCAAGGACGCGTGGAAGCGCGATATCGAAGGACCGGCGAAGCTGCTGGCCGAGATCATGGCCGAGGAGATCGCCCGGATCAGCGGCGATGCGCACCGGCCCAAACTGTTCCGGATCCATCGTGACGTGCGCTTCTCGAAGGACAAATCGCCCTACAAGACGATGCTGGCGATGCTCTGGGCCCCGCCCGGCGGCGGCGAGACCGCGCCCGCCTTCTATTTCGGCGTCGAGCCCGCCGCGACCTTCGTCGGCTGCGGCATGCCCGGGCTGGGGAAGGACGGGCTGGTGCGGTACCGCGCAATGGTCGACGCGCATGGCGACGAATTGGCGGGGCTGATCGCCGCGTCGGGCGGCCGGCTCGCCGATATCGGGCCCGAGCCGCTGAAACGCGTGCCCAAGCCCTATGCGCCCGACCATCCGCATGGCGATCTGCTGCGCCGCAAGGCGCTCGCGCTGGGGCTGCCCCTGCCGGATGACTGGCGCGATGCGGGGCTGGTGCCCGCGTTGACCGCGCGGATCGAACGGCTTCTGCCGTTCCGCGACCTGCTGGTGCGACAGCTCTGACGGGCGGGGGTGGTCCCCGCCCCCGCCGCCGGGCTAGGTGTGCCGACCACGCCACGTCGGAGCCCGCTGCCCATGTCCTTCACCCTCGCCACCTGGAACATCAACTCGGTCCGTCTGCGCGAGGATCTGGTCGCCCGCCTGCTGGAGGAGGAGGCGCCGGACATCCTGTGCCTGCAGGAATGCAAATCGCCGGTCGAGAAGATCCCCACGGCCGCGTTCGAGGCGCTGGGCTACAAGTGGCGCGTGGCGCGCGGGCAGAAGGGCTATAACGGCGTCGCGATCCTGTCGAAGCTGCCGCTGGAGGAAGCAGGCGCCGAGGATCACGCCGATCTCGGCCATGCCCGCCACGTCGCCGGCCGGCTCGAGAACGGCGTGACGATCCACAATTTCTACGTGCCGGCCGGCGGCGACATTCCCGACCGCGCGGAGAACGTGAAATTCGGCCAGAAGCTCGACTACCTCGCCTCGATGCGGGACGCCTTTCACGGCGCGCGTCCCGAGAAGTCGATCCTTGTCGGCGACCTAAACATCGCCCCGCGCGAGGACGACGTCTGGTCGCACAAGCAGCTTCTCAAGGTCGTCAGCCACACGCCGATCGAGGTCGAGGCGCTGGGCAAGACGCAGGAGGCCGGGCGCTGGGTCGACATCACGCGCAAGGACATCCCCGAGGGGCAGCTCTATTCCTGGTGGTCCTACCGCGCGCGCGACTGGGACGCGGCCGACAAGGGCCGCCGTCTCGATCACGTCTGGGCCACGCCGGACATCGCCAACGCGGCGCATTCCAGCCGCGTACTGCGCCATGTGCGCGGCTGGGAAAAGCCCTCGGACCACGCCCCGGTTCTCGCGACCTTCGACCTCTGAGCCGACGGGCCACCTTGGAAACCGACGCGCCCGCGCGCATATAGCGCCCGACGCCAAACGGGAGACGCCGCCATGATCGAACTGGGCCAGCCGCAAACCGCCCCCGACGCGGACCTCATCAAGGACGTGACCGAGGCCGACTTCATGGCCGACGTGGTCGAGGCCAGCCAGACGGTCCCGGTCATCGTGGATTTCTGGGCGCCCTGGTGCGGCCCCTGCAAGACGCTGGGTCCGCAGCTGGAAGCCGCCGTCACCGCCGCCAAGGGCCGCGTGAAGATGGCCAAGGTCGATGTCGACCAGGCCCAGCAGATCGCCGCACAGCTGCGCATCCAGTCGATCCCGACCGTCTATGCCTTCTGGCAGGGCCAGCCGGTCGACGGCTTCCAGGGCGCGATCAGCCAGGCCGAGGTGAAGGCCTTCGTGGACCGCATCGCCGCGATGGGCGGCGCGGGCGAGGACGAGGGGCTGGCCGAGGCCATCGCCGCCGCCGAGGAGATGCTGAGCGAGGGTGCGGCCGTCGACGCGGCGCAGACCTTCGGCGCGATCCTGGGCGAAGATCCCGAGAACGCCGCCGCGCTGGGCGGGCTGATCCGCGCGCATGTCGCGCTGGGCGAGCTGGACCAGGCGCAGTCGATGGTCGACACCGCCCCGGACGCCGTCGCCGGCACCGCGGAGATCGAGGCCGCGGCGGCGCAGATCGCGCTGGCCCGTCAGGCCGAAGCGGCGGGCCCCGTCACCGATTTGACCGCCGCCGTCGAGGCCGATCCCGACGATCACCAGGCCCGCTTCGACCTCGCGACCGCGTTGCAGGCGCAGGGCGACACCGAGGCGGCCATCGAGCAGCTGCTGGAGCTGTTCCGCCGCGACCGCGAGTGGAACGACGGCGCCGCGCGGACCCAGCTCTTCATGATCTTCGACGCGGCCGGGCCCAAGGATCCGGCCGTTCTGAAAGGCCGCCGGAAGCTTTCGTCGATGATCTTTGCCTGACGGATCGGGCGGGCTACCTGCGGATGATGTATCGCGCCTCAGACCTGCCCGAGACCCTCGCCGTCTTCCCCCTGCCGGGTGCGCTGCTCCTGCCGCGCTCGCGCCTGCCGCTGCACATCTTCGAGCCGCGCTACCTGCAGATGATCGACGATTGCCTCAAGTCCGAGCATCGTCTCATCGGCATGGTCCAGCCGCGGGCGCAGAAGGGATCCGACGGGCGGGCCTTGCAGTCGATCGGCTGCGCGGGGCGGCTGACGCAGCTCAGCGAGACCGAGGATCGGCGCTACATGATCACGCTCTCGGGCGTGTCGCGCTTCCGGATCATGCGCGAGATCTCGGGCTTCGAGCCCTATCTGAAAGCCGACGTGACCTGGACCGGGTTCGAGCGGGATCTCGGCCGGGTTGAGTCCGATACCGGCTTCGATCGCCCGGCCTTCCTGGACCTGCTGCGCCGCTATTTCGAGGACCAGGAGCTGTCGACCGATTGGGACAGCCTGAAGGATGCCGACGAGGAGTTGCTGATCAACTCGCTCTCGATGCTCTGCCCCTTCGATCCCGAGGAGAAGCAGGCGCTGCTTGAGGCGCCGTCGCTGGCCACGCGCCGCGAGACGGTGGTGACGCTGATGGAATTCGCCCTGCGCGGCAATTCCGGCGAGGAGACGCTGCAATGACCGACGCGCCCGAACACGACCGCCGGATGCTGGAGGCGCTGGTCTGCCCGCAAACCCATGGCCCGCTCAGCTACGACGCCGAGAAGCAGGAATTGGTGTCGAAATCGGCGGGGCTTGCCTATCCGATCCGCGGCGGCATCCCGATCATGCTGGCCGACGAGGCCCGGCGCCTCGACTGACCGTCAGCCGCGCATCAGCCGCGGCAGGTCGCCCGAGATCCCGGCCGCCTCGCGGATGAAGCGTTTGCGCAGGCCCGGCAGCGCCGAGATCGCTCCCATCCCAAGGTCGCGTCCGAGGCGGAGCAGCGGGTTGTCATTCGAGAAAAGCCGGTTCACCGCGTCGGTGGCGAACCCCATCGCCGCCGTGTCGAAACGGCGCCAGCGCTGGTAGCGGGCCAGCACGTCGGGCGCGCCGATATCCTCGCCCCGCCGGCGGGCGTCGCCCAGCACATGCGCCAGCGCGGCCACGTCTTTCACCCCGAGGTTCAGGCCCTGCCCCGCGATGGGATGGATGCCATGCGCCGCATCCCCCACCAGCGCGACGCGATCCGCCGCGAAGTCGCGCGCGAGCGTCAGGTCCAGCGGATAGGTCCCGCGCGCGCCGACGAGGCGGAAATCGCCGAGGAAGCTGCCGATCCGGGGGCGGAGCGCGTCCAGATACGCCGCCTCGTCCAGCGCGGCCAGCTCGGCCGCGACCTCGGGCGTCTCGGTCCAGACGAGGCTGGCGCGATTGCCGCGCAGCGGCAGGATCGCCAGCGGGCCGGGCGGCATGAAGAACTGATGCGCGATGCCGTGATGCGGCTTGTCGTGTTCGATCGCGCAGACCAGCGCGGTCTGGCCGTATTCCTTGCGCGCGCGCGTGATGCCCGCGCGCTCGGCCACACCGCTGCCGCGCCCGTCGCAACCCAGAAGAAGCCGGCCGGTCAGCGTCGCACCGGCCGCCTCGACGGTGATGGTGGGCCCGTTCGCGGCCTGGGCCGTGACGGTAACCCCGAAGCGCATCTCGATCTTCGGCTCGGCGTCGCAGGCGGCCAAAAGGACGGGGCGCAGATGCCGGTCCTCGACCATCTGACCCATGAACGCCTCGCCGATATCGGCCGCGTCGAAGGCGAGGTGCAGGGGCGAAGCGCCTTCCCCCGCGCGCCCGTCGCTGGCGCGGATGCCGGTGATCGGCTGGGCGTCGGCCTCGAGCCTCTCCCAGAGCCCCAGCGCGCGGAGCGCCCGCACCGAGCCCAGCGCCATCGCGTAGGAACGGCCGTCGAAATCGCCGGCTTCGAAGGCGTCGCGGTCGCGCGCGTCCAGCACGATGCTGCGCAGTCCGGCATCGGCCAGCGCGAGCGCGGTCAGCGGCCCGGTCAGCCCGCCGCCGACGATGATCACATCCGTATCCATGGCCTCCCATATGCGCGGGCGCGCGGCATTGTCCAACGCCGTCCCGCGCAATAGCGTGGCGCGAAATCGACGCGGGGGACGAGATGCAGGACTGGCTTTGGATGACCGGCGGCGCGCTGGGCCGCGGCATCGCCGCGGGCGAGATCGACCCGCGCGAGCTCTGCGAGACCTATCTCGCCGCGATCGACGCCAGCCCGCATTGCGACGTGATCTTCACCACCACAACGCCCGACCGCGCCCGGGCCGAGGCCGAGGCCGCCGCCGCGCGCGCCCGCGAAGGGCTGCGGCGCGGGCCGCTGGACGGCGTGCCGATCAGCTGGAAGGACCTGTTCGACAGCGCGGGCGTCGCGACCGAGGCGGGCACGGCGCTGCTCAAGGGCCGGGTGCCGCAGGACGACGCCGTCGTCCTGGCCACCGCGACGCTGGGCGGGTCGGTCTGCCTGGGCAAGACGCATATGTCCGAGCTGGCCTTCTCGGGCCTCGGGCTGAACCCGATCACGGCGACGCCGCCCAACCGCAACGACCCGAAGCTCGTGCCCGGGGGGTCGTCCTCGGGCGCGGCGGCCTCGGTGGCCTTCGGGCTGGCGCCCATCGGGATCGGGTCCGACACCGGCGGATCGGTGCGCAACCCGGCCGCCTGGAACGACCTGGTGGGGCTGAAGACCTCGCTCGGTCGCCTGCCGGTGGCGGGCACGGTCCCGCTGGTCGAGAGCATGGACACGATCGGCCCGCTGACGCGCAGCGTCGAGGACGCGGCCCTGGCGCTGGCCCTGCTGGACGGCGGGCGGCCCGCGGAACTGGCGGGCGCGACGCTGAAGGGCCGGCGGTTCCTCGTCCTCGCCGATTACCACGACAGCAGCCGCGACGCCCCGCGGGCGGCCTTCAAGCATGCCGTCGACCGCTTCCGCGACGCCGGGGCCACGATCGAGCGCGACGCGCTCGAACCGGTCGCAACCGCGATGGACCTGACGCCGCTTCTCTTTGCGCCGGAAGCCTACGCGATCTGGCGGGATGTCATCGAGGCCGCGCCGCACAAGATGTTCCCGCAGATCCTGGAGCGCTTCCGCGGCGGGCGCGACGCGACCGGGGCCGACGTGTTGGCCGCCTACCGCACGCGGGCCGCCGCGCAGGCCGAGTTCCTGCGCCAGACGGCCGGATACGACGCCGTCCTGCTGCCGAGCTCGGCCATCCTGCCGCCCGATCGCGAGCGGCTCTTGAAGGATGCCGAATACTACGTGTCCGAGAACCTGATGGCGCTGCGCAACACCCGGGTGGGCAATGTGCTGGGCCTGTGCGGGCTGACGCTGCCGACGGGCGTGCCCTCCTGCGGGGCGATGGCGCTCTGCCCGCCGGGGCAGGAAGAGCGGCTGCTGCGCCTCGGCGCGGCGATGGAGGCCGCCCTGACCTGAAAGCCACACCGCCCTGACGGGCCTCGCCTTTTCGTTGGACCCCGCACGCGCCCTCGGGCTATCGTGCCCGCTGACGGGGCCGTCAGAGCACCCGCGCGAGGCATGTTGGCATGAACGATCCAGAGCGGTTCTCCGCGCTGCCGGAATACGCGTTTCCCAGGCTTCGTCGCCTGATCGGAGAACGTGCGCCCGGCCGCGAGCCCGCGATCCAGATGACCATCGGCGATCCGCGCCATCCGCCGCCGGCCTTCGTGGCCGAGGAGGTGGCGCGCCATGCCGCGGCCTTCATGTCCTACCCCCCGAACGAGGGCGCGCCCGAATTGCTGGAGGCCATCGCCGGCTGGCTGGACCGCCGCTTCGGCTGGACCGCCGATCCCGCGACCGACCTGCTGGCGCTGAACGGCACGCGCGAAGGGCTCTACAACGTCGCGATGGCGCTCTGCCCCGAGACGAAGAACGGCCAGCGGCCCGTCGTGCTGACGCCGAACCCGTTCTACCAAGTCTATGCCGTGACCGCCTTGGCCGTGGCGGCCGAGCCCGTCTATGTCAACGCCACCGCCGAGACCGGGCATCTCCCCGATTTCGCCGCGCTGGATCCAGCGCTGCTCGACCGCACGGCGCTGGTCTATATCTGCTCGCCCGCCAACCCGCAGGGCGCCTGCGCCTCGATGGCCTATTGGCGCGACCTGCTGGCACTGGCGGAGCGGCACGATTTCATCATCCTCGCCGACGAGTGCTATTCCGAGATCTATTGCGGTACGCCGCCCGTGGGCGTGCTGGAGGCAGTGCGCGAAGTCGGCGCCGATCCAAACCGCGTGGTGGCCTTCCATTCGCTGTCGAAGCGCTCGAACCTGGCCGGGCTGCGGTCGGGCTTCGCCGTCTCCGGGGCCCGGAACATCGCCCGGATGCGCCAGCTGCGCGCTTATTCCGGCGCGCCCCTGCCCCTGCCCTTGCAGATGGCCGCGGCACGCGCCTGGGCCGACGAGGACCATGTCGTGGAGAACCGCGCGCTCTATGCCGCGAAGTTCGACGCCGCGCGCGAAATCCTCGGCAACGCGCATATCCCCGATGCGGGCTTCTTCCTGTGGCTGCCGGTTCCGCCCGCCATCGGCGACGGCGAGGCGGCGGTGCTGAAGCTCTGGACCGAAGCGGGCGTGAAGGTGCTGCCCGGCGCCTACCTGGCCCGCGACACCGAGGCCGGGAATCCCGGCAAGACCTATATCCGCGCGGCCCTGGTCGCGCCCCTGGACGAGACCGTGGACGGGTTGACCCGCCTGCGCGACTGCCTCCGAGACTGAGGAGCGAGACGGACATGGCGTACCAAGTCAGACAGCGCGATCCCCTTCTGGACAGCAACCTGCAGATCAGCCTCGCCCGCCGCGGGCGCGAGGGGCTGGGCGCGCTGATGGTCATCGCCGGCCTGCTGGTCGCGATGATGCTGGGCTCCTACCATCCCGACGACCCGTCCTGGCTGGCGGCGACCGATGCGGCGCCGCGCAACTGGCTGGGCATGGCGGGCGCGACGCTGGCCGCGCCGGTCTACCTGATCGTCGGCTATGGTGGCCTGGGCCTAGCCGCCGGTCTCATCGCCTGGGGCCTGCGCTTCGCGTTGCACCAGGGGTCCGAGCGGGCCCTGCCGCGCGCGCTCTTCGTGATGGGCTGGGTGCCGATCCTGTCGCTCTGGTGCGCGACGATGGTGCCCGGCGCGGGCTGGAGCCACGATTTCGGACTGGGCGGGCTGTTCGGCGACACGCTGCTGGGCGCGCTGCTCACGCTGTTGCCGATCACCGCGACGATCGGCCTGAAGCTCCTGACCGGGATGATCGCCATTCTCGCCGTCCTGAGCGGGGCCTGGGTTCTGGGCTTCACCCGCGACGACCTTCGCAAGGCGGCCCTGCTGTTCCTCGCGGGTCTCGGCAATGCGCTGCACCTCTTCCGCCTCGCCACCGGGTCGGCGGCGCGCGGCGCGGCCGGTGCGACCCTGCGCGGTTCCGCCGCGCTGCGCGAGCGTCGGGCCGTGGAGACGGAGCCCGAGAAGATCTACGAGGACGAGCTCGAGGAGGAGGACGCGCCGCGCCGCGGGCTGATGTCCTGGCTGCCCGCGCTGGGCCGCTCCGAGGCGCGCGACGAACGCCGCCGCGCCGATCCCCTGCTGGCCCATGATCCCGACATGCCCGATGACGACCGCGTGCGCGCGCGCATCGCCAGCGCCGTGCGCACCCGGGTCCGCCGCGCCACCATCTCCGAGGCCCTGCGCCAGCCGCCCGCCACCCCGGCGGCGCGAGCCGAGCCGGTGCTGACCGCCGCCGCGCGGACCGCCGCCCCGGCGGCTATGCCGCAGCCGCAGCAGCCCGATTACTTCACCGAGGCGCCGGATCTCGAGACCGACGCGCTGATCGAAGACGCCGCGCCGGCGCCGGCGCCCGGTCCGAAGACCCTGCACCGCAAGGTCGTCCAGCCCGCCGCGAAGCCCGTGCCGCCGTCCAAGCGCGCGCAGGCCGAAGCCCAGCCGGCGCTGCAATTCGAGGACAATGTCGCGGATTACGAGATGCCGCCGCTGAACCTGCTGGCCGACCCGGCCTCGATCGAGCGCCATCACCTCAGCGACGAGGCGCTCGAGGAGAACGCGCGCATGCTGGAGGCGGTGCTCGACGATTACGGCGTGAAGGGCGAGATCGTCTCGGTCCGCCCGGGCCCCGTCGTCACCATGTACGAGCTGGAGCCCGCGCCGGGCCTGAAGGCCAGCCGCGTCATCGGGCTGGCGGATGACATCGCGCGGTCGATGTCGGCGCTCTCGGCGCGCGTGTCGACGGTGCCGGGCCGCTCGATCATCGGGATCGAGCTGCCCAACGAGCAGCGCGAGAGGGTCGTGCTGCGCGAGATCCTGTCGGCGCGCGATTTCGGCGACGGCAACCAGGCGCTGCCGCTGGCGCTGGGCAAGGATATCGGCGGCGCGCCCATCGTCGCGAACCTCGCCAAGATGCCCCACCTTCTGATCGCGGGCACCACGGGCTCGGGCAAGTCGGTGGCGATCAACACGATGATCCTGTCGCTGCTCTACAAGCTGACGCCGGACGAGTGCCGGATGATCATGATTGACCCCAAGATGCTGGAACTCAGCGTCTATGACGGCATCCCGCACCTGCTGTCGCCCGTCGTCACCGACCCGAAGAAGGCGGTGGTCGCGCTCAAATGGGTCGTGGGCGAGATGGAGGAGCGCTACCGCAAGATGTCGCGCATGGGCGTGCGCAATATCGACGGCTACAACGGGCGGGTGAAGGACGCGCTGGCCAAGGGCGAGCTGTTTTCGCGCACCGTCCAGACCGGCTTCGACGACGAGACGGGCGACCCGATCTTCGAGACCGAGGAGTCGGTGCCCGAGAAGATGCCCTATATCGTCGTCATCGTGGACGAGATGGCCGACCTGATGATGGTCGCCGGCAAGGAGATCGAGGCCTGCATCCAGCGCCTCGCGCAGATGGCCCGGGCGAGCGGCATCCACCTCGTCATGGCGACGCAGCGCCCGTCGGTCGACGTCATCACCGGCACGATCAAGGCGAACTTCCCCACGCGGATCAGCTTCCACGTCACCTCGAAGATCGACAGCCGCACGATCCTGGGCGAGATGGGCGCCGAGCAGCTTCTGGGCATGGGCGACATGCTCTACATGGCGGGCGGCTCCAAGATCACCCGCGTCCACGGGCCCTTCTGCTCCGACGAGGAGGTCGAGGAGATCGTCAACCACCTCAAGAGCTTCGGCCCGCCCGATTACGCCGCATCCGTGCTGGACGGCCCCGACGAGGGGGTGACCTCCGATATCGACGCGGTGCTGGGGCTGGGCGGAAACACTGGCTCGGAGGACGCGCAATACGACGAGGCCGTCGAGATCGTCGCGCGCGACCGCAAATGCTCGACCTCCTACATCCAGCGCAAGCTGGGCATCGGCTACAACAAGGCCGCGCGCCTCGTGGAGCAGATGGAGGAGAACGGCGTCGTCACGCCCGCCAACCATGTCGGCAAGCGCGACATCCTCCTGCCCGACCCGAACGGCTGAGCGCGCCCCGCGTTTGCGTTGACCGAGGTCAAGGCGCGCCCATCGCGGGCCGGGCATCAAGATGGCCGGACCCGAGATGGAGGCGCGCGTCATGAACAAGCAGTCGAAGATCGTCCCGGCCGAGGAGCCGGTCCTGAAGGTCGCGCCCGAGGCCGGGCATTATCCCTATTCCAAGAAGCTGGCACGCGCGCGTTACGAGGCGGAGAAGGCCGCGCTTCAGGTCGAGCTTCTGAAGGTGCAGCATTGGCTGCAGGAGACCGGCCAGAAGGTCGTGATGCTGTTCGAGGGCCGCGACGCGGCCGGCAAGGGCGGCACGATCAAGCGCTTCACCGAGCATCTCAATCCCCGCGCCGCGCGGGTCGTGGCGCTGAACAAGCCCACCGAGGAGGAGCGCGGCCAGTGGTTCTTCCAGCGCTACATCAAGCATCTGCCGACCTCGGGCGAGATCGTTCTCTACGACCGGTCCTGGTACAACCGCGCCGGCGTCGAGCGCGTCATGGGGTTTTGCGAGCCCGACGAGTACCTGGAATTCATGCGCCAGACGCCCGAGTTCGAGCGGATGCTCACGCGCTCGGGCATCCGGCTTTACAAGTACTGGTTCTCGGTCACCCGCCCCGAGCAGCGCCGCCGCTTCGAGAGCCGCAAGACCGATCCGCTCAAGCGCTGGAAGCTCTCGCCGATCGACCGCGCCTCGCTCGACAAGTGGGAGGATTACACCGAGGCGAAGGAGGCGATGTTCTTCTACACCGACACCGCCGACGCGCCCTGGACGGTCATCCTGTCTGACGACAAGAAGCGCGCGCGGTTGGAATGCATGCGCCATTTCCTGTCCAGCTTCGACTATCCCGACCGGGACCCGAAGGTGGCGGTGCCGCCCGATCCGAAGATCGTGCACCACGCCCAGCACATCCTGCACGGGGCGGATCATATCCTCTCGGCCTCGCAGCATCCGGCCAATCGGCGCCGCTGACGCGGGTCGGCGCCTATCGCGGCGCCGTCATCGCATAGCGGCGGGACATCGCGGCAGATCGGCCCTATATCGCAGCCGACCTGATCCCGGAGTCCCTCCATGCGCATCCTCGCGACCTTCGCCCTGACCGCAACGCTCGCCGCCGCCGCCCTGCCCGCGCAGGCCCGGATCTCCGTTCAGGAGATCTCGAACTACCTGAATTCCTTCCGCTCGGCGCAGGCGGAATTCACGCAGGTCAATGCCGACGGCTCGATCTCGACCGGCGACCTGACGCTGCGCCGCCCGGGGCGTGCGCGGTTCGATTACGACGCGCCCAATCGCGGGCTGGTGATCGCCGGCGGCGGCCAGGTCGCGGTCTTCGACCCCGTCTCGAACACCGCGCCGGAGCAGTACCCGCTGTCGCAGACGCCCTTGAACCTGATCCTCGAGGAACAGGTGAATCTCGGCCGCTCGGGCATGGTGGTGCGCCACGAGGGCGACGACACGCAGACCGCCGTCACGCTGCAGGATCCGGCCAACCCGCAATACGGCAACATCCAGCTGGTCTTCACGCCCGCGCCCGTCACGCTGCGCCAATGGGTAATCACCGACGAGGGCGGCTCGCAGACGACGGTGATCCTGGGCGACATGCAGACCGACGTCTCGACGGGCGGCGGGCTGTTCAACATCCCGCTCGAGATGCAGCGGCGCGGCCTGTCGAACTGACCGCGCGGGCGCCGCTTCGGGCGGCGCCCCCGCTAGCGCGGCAGCGGGTTGCTGGCGGTCTTGTAGGCGGACCAATCCGCGATATCGGGATAATGCTTGCGCCGCCATTCCCGCACCCGCGGGTTCATCATCCGCCGCCAGACGGGCGGCACCATCGCCGCCGCGGTCATCACCGGATAGCCCGCGGGCAGCTGCGGCGCCTCGTCATCGCCATAGGTCTGCAGCAACGGGAAGGGGCGGTCGGGCTTGTAGTGATGGTCGGAATGGCGCTGCAGGTTGATCAGCAGCCAGTTCGACGCCTTCTGCGCCGAGTTCCAGGAGTGATGCGGCCGCACGGGTTCGTATTTGCCGTCGCCCAGATGGCGGCGGGTGAGGCCGTAATGCTCGACATAATTGACCAGCTCGAGCTGCCAGATCGCGGTGAAGGCCTGCACGAGGAACAGCACCAGCCCCAGCCAGCCGCCCAGGGCCATGGCCAGCGCCAGCATCCCGCCCTGCAGCGCGGCATAGCGCCAGAAGGGATTGCTCCGGTGCCAGGCGGGCAGCTTGCGGCGCGCCAGCATGTCCCGCTCCGCGCCCAGCGCGGAGGTCAGGCATTGCCACAGGACGCGTGGGAAGAAGCGGTGAAAGCCCTCGTTGTAGCGCGCCGTCACCGGATCGCGGGGCGTGGCGACGTAGCGGTGATGCACCAGGAGATGCTCGGACCGGAAATGCGAGTAGAGCACCATCGAGAGCAGGATGTCCCCCAGCCAGCGATCCAGCCGCGGCTTCTGGTGCATGAGTTCGTGGCTGTAATTGATGCCGATCGTGCCGCAGACCACGCCCACGCCGAAGAACAGCCCCCAAAGCGCCAGCGGCGTCAGGTGATCGGCGCGGGTGGCGTAGAAGATCAGGCCGAACAGCGTGACGAATTGCATGGGCGCCCAGATCAGCGTGATCGCGCGGTACCAGCCCAGGCCGTCGCGGCGGTTCGGATCGGCGTTGCGCTCCTCCTCGCCCGTGAGCAGGTCCAGCGCGGAATAGCCCAGCCAGGCATAGGCCGGCACCAGCAGCACCCAGGCCCCGCCCAGGACGGCGCCCAGCCAGATCACCGGCACCATGGTCAGCGAAAGCCAGAAGGGCAGCGCGGCCCAGGGCCTGCGCAGGGCCGCGTCCGGGTAGGCGGTGATGGTCATGCGTCGCGTCCTCGGATCGTCGTCGCGCGAGCTTACCGCAAGCGCGAAACCCGGCCAATGCGGCGGATGGAAACGCTACGTCGCCAGCGCGTGGGCCTTGCGGAACAGGGTGGGCAGCGCGTCGGGGTCGAGCGGGGCATAGGCGCCGCGATCGGGGTTCCCGGGCTGGTCGGTGTGATGGACCGTCAGCGTGAGCTGGAAATGCGTGAAGCCGTGCCGCACCTCGCCCAGCTCGCGCCAGGGCGCCTCGAAGGGGGGTGCGGGATCGGGCGCGTCGGACCAGTCGGAGGTCGGAAAGCCCAGCGTGCCGCCCAGCATACCGCGCCCGGGCCGCGTCTCGATCAGCCAGAGCTCGCCCTGCCGCGCGATGTAGAGATGCCCGCGCCGTTCGGGCCGGGGCGCCTTCGGCGTCTTGCGCGGCAGGTCGGGCGCGATGCCGGCGATCCGGGCGCCGCAATCCTCGGCGAGCGGGCACAGCATGCAGGACGGAGATCGCGGCGTGCAGATCGTGGCGCCCAGATCCATCATCGCCTGCGCGAAATCGCCCGGCCGGACCGCGGGTGTGATCGCGTCGGTCGCGGCGCGGATCGCGGGCTTGGCGGCCGGCAGCGGCGTCTCGATCGCCTCGAGGCGAGTCACCACCCGCTCTACGTTGCCATCGACCACCACGGCGCGGCGGTCGAAGGCGATCGCCGCGATTGCGGCGGCCGTGTAGGGCCCGATGCCCGGCAGCTTCAGCAGCGCCGGCTCGGTGTCGGGGAACGCACCGTCCAGCTCGTTCGACACGACCCGGGCGCAGGCCAGAAGGTTGCGGGCGCGGGCGTAATAGCCGAGCCCGGCCCATGCGGCCATGACCTCGGCATCCTCGGCGGCGGCCAGGGCGTGCACATCCGGCCAGATCGCGGTGAAGCGCGCGAAATAGTCCTTTACCGCCGCCACCGTCGTCTGCTGCAGCATCACCTCCGACAGCCAGATGCGGTAGGGGTCGGGCCGCGCGCTTGATGCGGGCGGCACCCGCCATGGCAGGTCGCGGGCATGAACGTCGTACCAGTCGAGAAGCCGCGCCGATCTTTCACGCATTGGTGACCCAATCCCCTGTTTCGCGTCCCGATTCCCCATGTAGGGTAGCGGGCGACAGGAGGAACCGCGACCGATGGCACAGCATCGCAAAGGCCCCCGCCGCGTTTCGACGCTGGTGGCGCGCGACATCGGCCGGATGGGCGAGTCGCGCGGCTTTTCCGAGACGCGGCTGCTGACCCATTGGGCCGAGATCGCCGGTCCCGACGTGGCCGCGATCAGCCGCCCGGTCAAGGTGGCCTTCCCGCGGGGCGGCATCGGTGCGGTCCTGACGCTTCTGACGACGGGCGCGCAGGCCCCGATGCTGGAGATGAAGCTGCCCGCGCTCCGCGAGAAAGTGAACGCCTGTTACGGCTACAACGCCATCAGCCGCATCGCGATCACCCAGACCGCGCCCACCGGCTTCGCCGAGGGCCAGGCCGCCTTCACGCCGAAACCGAAGCCCAAGCCCGCCCCCGACCCCGCCCTGCGCGACGCCGCGCGGAAGACGGCGGCGGGCGTATCGGATGACGGGCTCCGGTCATCGCTTGAACGGCTGGCAGAGAACATCATATCGAGACCGCGCGGCTGAGCCGCGACCCCTTACCGGAGAAGACAATGCTGACGCGACGCACCGCCCTGACCCTCCTTGCCACCTCCGCGCTCGCCGGCGCCGGGATGCTGGCCTTCGGACGCGGCGACGGCACCGCGCCGTTCGACATCTCCGCGCGCGCGCAGGGCAGCGTGCCCATCCCCGACATCACGCTGGGCGATCCGGCCGCGCCGGTGAAGGTGGTGGAATACGCCAGCTACACCTGCCCGCATTGCGCCGATTTCCACAACGACACGTTCAAGGATTTCAAGCGCGACTACATCGACACCGGGAAGGTGCATTTCACCTATCGCGAGGTGTTCTTCGACCGCTACGGCCTCTGGGCCGCGATGGTCGCCCGCTGCGCCGGTCCGGAGCGGTATTTCGGCGTGGCCGAGCTGCTCTACAGCACGCAATCCGACTGGGCCCGCGCAGGCGAGCCGGCGGACGTGGCGGCGGCGCTCAAGCGCGTCGGCGCACAGGCCGGCATGGATCAGGAGACGCTGGATGCCTGCATGCAGGATGCCGCCAAGGCCGAGAGCCTGGTCGCCTGGTACCAGGCCAACGCGGAGCGGGACGGCGTGCGCTCGACCCCGTCCTTCCTGATCAACGGCGACATGCACACGGGCAACATGAGCCTGGGCCAGATCGGCCAGCTCGTGGACGAGGCGGCCTAAAGGCCGAGCCGGTCGAGCGCCGCATCGAGCGGCGCCCAGTCCTCCAGCTCCAGCCGCACCGGCAGGGTCAGCACGCGCCCGCGCAGCGCGGCGGGTAGGCGCACGGCGTCCTTTTCCGTCGTGACGGGCTGCGCCGAGAGCCTGGCCGCCCGTTCGCCCAGCCGGTGCAGCAGCGCCGGGGTCAGCGGCTGGTGGTCGCCCAGCGCCTCGCTGCCCTTCAGATCGGCGCCGAGCGCGCGCAGCGTCTCGAAGAACTTCTCCGGCCGGCCGATGCCCGCGAAGGCGAAGACCGGCAGGCCGCGCCAGTCCATCCCGGTCGGCAGCGGCGCGAGACGGCCGCGCAGACGCGGCGGCGGCTCGGGCAGGTCCAGGCGCGCCTGCTGATCGTCGCTTCCGATCGACAGTGTGAAATCGCTGCGCTTCAGGCCGTCGGCCACGGGTTCGCGCAGCGGCCCCGCGGGGATGACCCGGCCATTGCCGAAGCCCGCGCCCGCGTCGACGACGACGAGCGAGAGGTCCTTTTCCAGTGCCGGGTTCTGGAAGCCATCATCCAGCAGCACGACCTGCGCCCCATCCGCTACCGCGGCACGCGCGCCCGCCGCACGATCTTTGGCCACCCAGACCGGCGCGAAGGCCGACAACAGGAGCGGCTCGTCCCCGACCTGCGCGGCGTCGTGCCGGGCCGGATCGACCCGCACCGGCCCGTCGAGCGACCCGCCATAGCCGCGCGAGACGACATGCGCCGTCACCTCCCGCGCGGACAGGCGCTCGGCCAGGGCGATCACGGTGGGCGTCTTGCCGGTGCCGCCGGCGGTCAGGTTTCCGACGCAGATCACCGGCACGTCCAGCCGCAGGCCGGGCCGCGCGACGCGGCGCGCCGTTGTCCGGGCATAGAGCGCCGCAAAGGGCGCGAGCGCAGCCGCGCGAAACCCCGCGGGACGGGACCAGAAGCCCGGCGCACGCATCAGCCGGTGCGGTCCAGCATGGCGAAGAGCAGGTCCATCGCCCGCTCGGTCACATCGGCCCCGGCCGAACAGACTTCCCATGCGGCATGGGCCAGGCGCGCGGCCTCGTCGGGTTCCAGCGCGCGGGCGACGGCGGGCCCCAGCGCATCGGGACCGGGCACGATCTGGGCGGCCTCGGCCTCCTGGAGACGCTGGAAGATATCGGCGAAGTTCTCGACATGGGGGCCGTGCAGGATGGCGGAGCCCAGCGCGGCGGGCTCGTAGGGGTTGTGGCCGCCGATCGGCACGAGCGAGCCGCCCATGAACGACACTGGGCTCAACCGGTACCACAGCCCCATCTCGCCCATCGTGTCGGCCACGTAGATCTCGGTCTCGGGCGTGATGTCTTCGCCGCGCGCGCGCTGCGCGACGCGCCAGCCCGCGGCGCGGAAGGCAGCGGTCACCGCGTCGCCCCGCTCGGGGTGGCGGGGGGCCACGATCATCAGCAAGCGATGCCAGGACCGGCGCGCGACCGCATGGGCCGTGCCGGCCATCTCGTCCTCGCCCTCGTGGGTCGAGGCCGCCAGCCAACAGGGCCGCCCCTCCAGCGCGGCGGCAAGCCGCACGCGCTCGGCCTCATCATGGGGAAGCGCGGCGGAGCCCTCCTTCAGCGTGCCCGTGATCTCGAGCCGCGCGAGGGGCAGGCCGAGATCCACGAGCCGGTCGGCAGTCGCCTGTTCCTGCGCCTGCACGTGTTCGATGCGGTGCATCAGCGACCGGGCCGCGCCGCGAAGCCAGCGCCAGCGGCCATGCGCGGCTTCGGTCATGCGGGCGTTGATCATCGCGATCGGAATGCCGCGCGCATGGGTCTCGTGCAGCAATGCGGGCCAGATCTCGCCCTCGGCCAGGATCGCGATATCGGGCGCCCAATGGTCGAGAAACCGCCGCATCCAGGGACGGACATCCAGCGGTACGTATTGATGCAGCGTCCGCGGCGGCAGCCGATCGGCCAGCACGACGGCGGAGGTCACCGTCCCGGAGGTCAGCAGGAAATGCAGGTCCGGCTGCTCCTCGCCCATGCGGCGGATCATCTCGAGCAGCGAGACGCTTTCACCGACCGAGGCCGCGTGCAGCCAGATGAGCTGACCCTCCGGCCGGGGCAGCGACGCGAGACCGCGGCGTTCGTCCAGCCGGGCAGGATCTTCCTTGCCCGCGTCGAGCCGCCGGCGCAGCGTCCGCTCGCCGAACCCGACGGCCCGGTTCGACCAGGCCAGATAGGTCGCCAATGCGGCCGACTGCGGCGGCATCGCGGTCAGCCCAGCTCCTCGGTGGGCGACGCCTCGGTCTCCTCGTCGCGCAGGCGATGAATATGGGCGATGAAATAGCGCATATGCGCATCGTCCACGGTGCGCTGCGCGGCGCCCTTCCAGGCGTCGTAGGCGCTCGCGTAATCGGGATACATGCCGACGATATCGATCTTGTCGACATCCGCGAACTGCGTCGAGCTGGGGTTCACCAACTCGCCGCCGAAGACGAGATGCAATCGCTGGACCATGAAGGGCTCCTGTCTGGTTTTCGGCAGGCTTAGCGCAGGCCGGTTGCGGGCGACAGGGGTCAGGCCAGCCCCGCGACCAGCGCCGCCTGGACCGCGCGCGTCCCGGCGACGACACCGTCGACCTGCGGATGCGGGTTGTTGAAGCGCAGGGGGCGGCCGCGCTGGTCCTGTGCGGTGCCGCCGGCCTCGGTCACGATCAGCGCGCCGGCGGCGATGTCCCATTCCCAGCTGGCGCGCAGGGTCACCATCGCGTCGAAGCGGCCCTCCGCCACCAGCGCCAGCCGGTAGGCCAGCGAGGGCACGAAGGCGGGCGCCACGGGCGGGCGCCCCTGCGCCCAGCGTTCGGGCTTGAAGTTGGACTTCGCGCCCAGCACGCGCGCGCCGTCCCAGTCGCCGCGCCCCGAAGGCGCGATGACGGTGCCGTCGCGGCTGGCCCCCTGCCCCTGGGCGGCAGTGTACATCCGGTCCTTGATCGGCAGGTGGATGGCCGCGGCCAGCGGCGCGCCGTTTTCGACGACGGCCAGCGCGTGACTGAAATCGCTTTCGCCCTTGATGAAGGCGCGGGTGCCGTCGATCGGATCGACGATGAAGACGCGCCCGCGGGTCAGGCGGTCGGAATCGTCGGGGCTTTCCTCCGACAGCCAGCCGTAATCGGGGCGCGCGGCGGTCAGCATCGCCCGCAGCATGGCGTCGATTTCCAGGTCCGCCTCGGTCACCGGGCCCTGGCCGTCATCCTTTTCCCAAATCTCGGGCCGCGCGCGGAAATACCGGCGCGCGATCTCGCCCGCCGCGCGGGCGGCGTCCTCGAGGAGCGCGCGGTCGGCGGCGGCGTCAGTCACCGGCAATCGTCAGCCCCTCGACCAGAAGCGACGGCACCTGCCGCCCGACCCAAGCGCGGGCGTCGTTGGCGGGCACGATGCTGCGCAGCATGTCGCGCAGGTTACCCGCCACAGTGCACTCGTTGACCGGGCGGACGATCTCGCCGTTCTCGACCCAGAAGCCCGAGGCGCCGCGGGAATAGTCGCCCGTCGTGGCGTTGATCGAGGAGCCGATCATCGACGTGATCAGAAGCCCCGTGCCCATCTCGGCCATCAGCTCCGCGCGGCTGCGCTCGCCCTGCGTGAGGATCACGTTGGAGGTCGAGGGCGAAGGCGGCGCGGAGGTACCACGCGCGGCGTTCCCGGTGCTGCCGGTGCCGAGCTTCCGTCCGGTGGCAAGGTCGGTGACCCAGCCGGTCAGCACCCCGTCGCGGACGATGTCGCGGCGGGCGACGGGCAGCCCCTCGCCGTCGAAGGGGCGCGAGCCCGAGACGCGGGGCAGCATCGGGTCCTCGGTCAGCGACAGGCCCGCGGGCAGCACCGCCGCGCCCAGCGCGTCGCGCAGGAAGCTGGCGCCGCGCGCCACGCTCGTGCCGTTGATCGCGCCCAGAAGATGCCCGATCAGCGCGCCCGCGACCCGCTCGTCGTAGATCACGGGCCAGGCGCCGGTGGGCGGCTTGGTGGCGCCGCGCCGGGCGATCGTGCGCTCGCCCGCGATCCGGCCGACCGTCTCGGGGTCGTCGAGATCGGCGAAATGGATGCGGCTGTCGCCGTAGTAATCCCGCTCCATCCCCGTGCCCTCGCCGGTGATCGCGACGCAGGAAAGCGAGGTTCCGGTGCGGCGATAGCCCCCGGCGAAGCCGTTGGTGGCGGCCAGCCAGATGCGCCGGTCACCATGGCCCGCGCCGGCGGCGGACACCTGGCTGACGCCGTCGACGGCCAGCGCGGCGGCCTCGGCGCGCGCGGCCATGTCCTGAAGCGCCTCGGGGCTGGGCGGATCCGCCGGATCGACGAGGTCCAGCCCCGCCACGTCCCAGTCGCGGGCCAATTGTTCGGGATCGGCGAGACCCACATGCGGATCCTCGGGCGCCTCGCGGGCCATCGCCACGGCGCGCTCGGCCATGCGCGACAGGGTCTCGGGCCGGGTGTCGCTGGCCGAGACGCAGGCCTGTCGCCGCCCGATCAGGACGCGCAGACCGATCTCGACGCCCTCGGACCGCTCCGCATGCTCGAGCCGGCCCTTCAGCACGTCGATCGACACCGAGGTGCCGTCGACCGCCAGGGCGTCGGCGGCCTCGGCCCCGGCCGTCTTGGCGGCGTGGAGCAGGGCGTCGGTCAGGTCGGAGAGATCTTGCATGGGCTCGCTCGCGTGGGGATGACGCTGAGGTAGTCCGCCGACCCCCGGCCCACAAGGCGGCGGCCCGAAAGGAAACGCCCCGCACGAGGGCGGGGCGCTTCCGGATCGGGTCGCGGGGCCCGCGTCAGCGCAGCGGCATGCCGTTCGCGCTGATGCCGCCGCCCTCGCTGAATTCGATGGTCGATTCCAGCTGGTCGTCGCCCACCGGGCGCGAGACCGCGCCGGCCATGCCCTTGAAGAAGCCCGCCTGCTCGGCCGGGACGAAGCCCAGCGCCACGAGGCTGTCGAGCAGCTGGAAGCCACCGTCGAGCGCAAGGGTGATCGAGCCCACGGGTGTGGTCGGATCGGGGGTCGGGAAGTCCAGGTCGCCCGATCCGCGCAACTCCGCCCCGGCGAAGGAAATCACCAGCTCGTTGATCGTCACGCCCTCCAGCTCGCCCGGCGGGCCCTGCAGCCGGGCCATCGCCTCCGGTCCGCCGAAGAGGTCGGCGGTCATCACCGCGCTGCCGTCGACATCCACGACGACGGTCGCAGGATCGCGCGGCAGCTGGCCGGTCGGGTCGAACAGGCTCCAGATCGAGTCGTCTACGACTAGGTCGCGCAGTACGAGCTCCATGCCCAGCGGGCGCGCCTCGGGGCCCGCGCCGACCGGGAGGGTGACCGAACTCGTCAGCTCGGCGATCGCGGCAGAGACCGGCAGCGGGAAGGCCGCGGTCTGGACCGTGACGCCGCCGCCCTGCGACCGGACGCCGTAGCTGAGCGTCGTCTCGTCGATGGCGACCTCGATGCCGCCCGCCTCCGACTGGCCGGTCAGCGTGAACGGACCCTGGTCGCCCGTGCCGTCCAGCGACAGCGTGCTGCCGGAATGGGTCATCTCGCCGCCATAGACGAGGCCAAGGTCGGCCAGCGAGGTCACGTCGCCCCCGGGCGCACCGGCGAGAACGCCCGCGAAATCCGACGCGATGCCCTCCATCGCGTAGGCCATCGAGAACGCCTCCGTCCCCGTCGCCTCGACGGTGACGGCCGCGCCATCCGCCGAGAGCGTCTGCGCGAAGGCATTCGGATCCTCGCCGCCCGAGATGTAGGTCGAGACGAGGCCGGTCAGGATCATGCCGAGGCTCGCGCTTTCGTCGCCGGCCGGATCCGCCATCGACCAGCTCACGCTGTCGGCGGCCATGTCGTAGACCCGCTGCGCGCCGTCCTCGCGCGCGACGATTTCCAGGCCCTCGTTGGCCAGCTGCGCGGATTGCGTGATGCTCTCGCCGTCGACCGTCGTCGTGGTCGAGATCTCGAAGCTCTGCGGCAATTCGATCGCGACGCTGCCGTCATCCTGCTCGACCATGCGGATCGGGCCAAAGCCCTCGCTCCGGGTCGCGGCGCCGCCGATATCGTTTTCGAAGCGGACGCCGTCGAGCGTCAGCACGCCGTCCTCGTAGCGCTCGTCGGCGGCGACGAGCGCGCCCCCGAACCGCCCGTAGAAATCCTGCCAATCGGCCCAGAGCGCCGGGCCGGACAGCTCGGCCCAAGCCGCGGGCGCGGTCGTGAGAAGGAGGGCCGCGGCCCCGGCGAAGGCATGTTTCGACATGGTGACGCTTCCTGTAGAGATATGCCGACAACTCAAGCCGACCCCGACGACCGGGTCAACCGGAGGCCCCCATGACCGACACGACTGCAATTGCGGGCAAGACCGTCCTGATCACCGGCGCGTCGCGCGGGATCGGCGCCAGCGCGGCGCGCGCGTTCGCCGCGGCCGGGGCCCGCGTGGTCCTGCTCGCCCGCGGCACGGACGCCATTGCCGATCTCGCGAAGGAAATCGGCTCCGACCAGGCGCTGGCCGTGCCTTGCGACGTGGCGCGCTGGCACGAGGTCGCGACCGCGGTGGAAGCGGCGCAGGAGGCCTTCGGATCGCTGGACGTCGTCATCAACAATGCCGGCGTGATCGAACCCATCGGCGACATGGCCGAGCTGGACCCGCAGGCCTGGGGCACGGTGATCGACGTGAACGTCAAGGGCGTCTATCACGGCCTGCGCGCCGCGATCCCGGTGATGGAGGCGCAGGGGTCGGGGACGCTGATCACGATCTCCTCGGGGGCGGCGCACCGGGCCTTGCCGGGCTGGTCGGCTTATTGCACCTCGAAGGCCGCCGCGAAGATGCTGACCGAGGCCGCCCATGCCGAGCATGGCGAGCGGCTGCGCGTGATGGGTTTGTCGCCGGGAACGGTGGCGACCGAAATGCAGCGGCAAATCAAGGCCTCGGGCGTCGGTCCGGTCGCGGAGCTCGATTGGGACGATCACATCTCGCCCGAATGGGTCGCGCAGACCTTGGTGTGGATGTGCACGCCCGAAGCCGACGACCTGCGCGGCACCGAGCTGTCGCTGCGCGAGGAGGGCCTGCGCGCCCGCATCGGCCTGACGTGATCCGGCAGGAGACGGCGGCGGGTGTCCTGACGCTCACGATCGACCGAACCAGGCGCGCCAATTCGCTGACCGCCGCGATGCTGGAGGATCTGGCCCAAGCCGTCGAGGCAGCCCATGACACGCGCCTGCTGGTGCTGACCGGAGCCGGCGACACGGTGTTCAGCGCCGGCGCCGACCTGGACGAGGCGCGTGCGGGCCTCGCGACCTCGCCGCTCTGGGAGCGGCTGTCGGGCGCCGTGGCCGCGTTTCCCGGCCTGCCGGTCGCCGCGCTGAACGGCACCTTGGCCGGCGGGGCCTTCGGGATGGCGCTGGCCTGCGACATCCGGCTGGCCGTGCCGCAGGCCAGTTTCTTCTATCCGGTGGCCAAGCTGGGCTACCTGCCGCAACCGTCGGACCCCGCGCGACTGGCCGCGCTGGTCGGCCCGGCGCGCGCGAAGCTGATCCTCGCCGCGGGCGCGCGGCTGGACGCCGCCGAAGCGCTGGCCTTCGGGCTGGTGGACCGCGTGGTCCCGGACGCGCGGGCGGCGGCGCGCGAGATGGCGGAGGACCTGGCCGACACGCAGGCCAGCCACGTCGCGGCGATCAAGGCGATGGTGCCGGGCTGACGCCCCTCAGCGACCCTTGCGCAGGTCGTCGAAGGCGCGCAACTCGCCGATCAGCGCTTCCATCCGATCGACGGGGATCATGTTCGGCCCGTCCGAGGGGGCGTTGTCGGGGTCTTCATGCGTCTCGATGAACAGGGCCGAGACGCCGACCGCGCAGGCTGCGCGGGCCAGAACCGGCGCGAATTCGCGCTGCCCGCCGGACCGGCCGCCCTGCCCACCCGGCTGCTGCACGGAATGGGTCGCGTCGAAGACCACCGGGTAGCCCGTCGCCTCCATCACGGGCAGGCCGCGGAAGTCGCTGACCAGCGTGTTGTAGCCGAAGCTGGTGCCGCGATCGCAGAGCAGGATCTTCTCGTTGCCGGCGCTCGCGACTTTAGCGGCGACATTGGCCATGTCCCAGGGGGCGAGGAACTGGCCCTTCTTGATGTTGATCGTCCGGCCTGTCCGGCCCGCCGCCAGCAGAAGGTCCGTCTGGCGCGACAGGAAGGCCGGGATCTGCAGCACGTCGCAGACCTCGCCCGCGGGGGCGCAGTGCCCGGGCTCGTGCACGTCGGTCAGGACAGGGCAGCCGAACTCGGTGCGGATGGCGTCGAGGATGCGCAGCCCCTCCTCCATCCCGAGGCCCCGCTCAGTCCCAAGCGAGGAGCGGTTGGCCTTGTCGTAGCTCGCCTTGAAGACGAAGCGGGTTCCCGTGGGCGCGCAGGCCGCCGCGATCCGCTCGGCCATCATGCGCGCATGGTCGAGGCTTTCGAGCTGGCAGGGGCCGGAGATCAGGGCGAAGGGCTCGGACCCGCCGACGGGGATGCCCGAGACGTCGACGATGCGGCTGGCGATGGGATCCATGGTCACGCTCCTAGCACGGCTTCGATCCGGGGAATGTCCGCCGGGTTATTGAGTTCCCAGAACACGCGGCCCCGCGCCTCGACCTCGACGCAGGCGACGGTGGCGCGGTTTTCGAGGAAGCGGAGCTGTTCCAGCCCCTCGCGGCGCTCCAGCTCGCCCTCGGGCCATTCGACATAGGCGCGCAGCGCATCCGGGCGGTAGGCATAGACGCCGACATGGTGGAAGACCGGGATCGGGTCGGGGCGCTTGCCCGGGTCGATATAGGGAATGACCTCCTTCGAGAAATAGAGACCGTGGCCCTTGCGGTCGAACACCGCCGTCGTGCCGCCGACGCGGCCTTCGCGGCGATCCTCGACGAACATCTCGTAGGTATGGGCGTCGCAGCGCAGCACCGGCGTGGCCACCGCCGCCTCGCGATCCTCGGCCATCCGCGCGATCAGGGCCTCGACGAACCAGGGCGGGGTCAGCGGCGCGTCGCCCTGCAGGTTCACGATCAGGTCGGCGTCGATCCGGTCCAGCGTCTCGGCGCAGCGCTCGGTGCCGTTCTTCGCCTCGGTGGAGGTCATGAGGACCGAGGCGCCGAACCCACGCGCATGCTCGGCGATGCGGTCGTCATCGGTGGCGACGTGGATCGCGTGGTTCCCTGCGACGGTCTGCGCGGCCTCCCAGGTCATGCGGATAAGGGATTTCGCGCTGCCATCCTTCTGGCGCAGCTCGGCCAGCGGCTTGCCGGGATAGCGGGTCGAGGCGTAGCGGGCGGGAATGACGATGGCCGTCTTCATGGGCCCTCCTCAGGCGACGCCGGCGCGCAGCAGGTCGTGGATGTGCAGCACGCCGACCGGGCGATCGTCCTCGCAGACGATCAGGACGTTGATCTTGCGTTCGTTCAGGATGGCCAGCGCCTTGGCGGCCAGCATGTCGGGCGGCACGGTCAGCGGGTCGCGGGTCGCGACCTCGCCCGCGCGGCGGTCCATCAGGTGATCCATGTTCCGGCGCAGGTCGCCATCGGTGATGACGCCCGCCAGCCGCCCGTCCTCGGTCACGGCGGCGATCCCGAGGCCCTTGGCGGTCATCTCGACCAGCGTCTCGCCCATCGGCGTCGCGACCTCGACCAGCGGCAGGCGGTCGCCCGAGGCCATGATCTGCGAGACCCGCGCCATCTGCGCACCGAGCTTGCCGCCCGGGTGGAAGACCGAGAAATCCTCGGCCCGGAAGCCGCGCAGCCGCAGGAGCGCGACGGCCAGCGCGTCGCCCAGCCCCAGCGTCAGCGTGGTCGAGGTGGTGGGCACCATGCCGATGCCGCAAGCTTCGGGCAGGCGCGGCAGGGTCAGGCGCAGGTCGGCCTGCTGCATCAGGGTCGACTCCGCGCGCGACGACAGGCCGATCAGCGTCACCCCGAAGCGCCGGGTATGGGCGACGATGTCGCGCAGCTCGACCGTCTCACCGGAATTGGAGATGGCGAGCACGATATCCTCGACCCCGATCATGCCGAGGTCGCCGTGGCTGGCCTCCGCCGGATGCACGAAGAGCGCGCGGGTGCCGGTCGAGGCGAGCGTGGCGGCAATCTTGCGGGCGATATGGCCGGACTTGCCGATGCCGGTCACGATCACGCGGCCCGGCGCGTCGGCGATGCGCGCCACGACCGCGGCGAAATCGGCGGGCATGTCGCGGGCCAGCGCCAGAAGCGCTTCGCCCTCGGTGCGCAGCACCTCGCGGCCGGTGTCGAGGGGATCGGTCATGGCGCCGGGGAATGGCGCGCCCGGGGGCGGGGGTCAATGGGCTTGCGGCCCGGGCTCAGAGCGCGATGCGGCGATCGGCGGGCACCAGCGCGTTGATCTGCGCGATGTGCTGCGGCAGGCAGATATCGAGGAAATCGTAGGTCTTCACGACATGCGCCCGCGCGGCCGGGCCCAGCTCGGCATGGGCCTCGGGGCGGGCGAGCACATCCACGACCTGCGCCGCGAGGTCGCCCGGGCGGAAGAAATCGACCAGCAGGCCCGTCTCGCCATGGGTGATCGCCTCGCGGACCGGGGGGACGTCCGAGGCGACGATGGTGGCCTCCATCGCCATCGCCTCTAGCAGCGACCAGGAGAGCACGAAGGGCATGGTCAGGTAGATGTGGCAGCGGCTGATCTGCACGACCTTGCGGAAGTCGCGATAGGGCAGCTGGCCCAGGAAATGCACGCGGTCCCAGTCGACCCGGTGGCCGACCTCGCGCTCCATCTCGGCCCGGAAGCCCCCCTCGGCCGCGCTGGCCTTGCCGTAGGACGCGCCGGAGCCGCCGACGATCAGCGCGCGCGCCTCGGGTCGCGCGTCGAGGATCTCGGGCAGCGCGCGCATGAAGACGTGAAAGCCGCGCGTGCGCTCCATGTTGCGGGCGACATAGGTGAAGATCTCGTCGGCCCGGGTCACCCGGCCCGCCCGGCCCAGTTCGAGCGCAACCTCGGGATCGGGGCCCAGCCGGTCGGTGCGGATGCCGTCATGGCAGACGTAGAGCTTGTCTTGGAACGGGTCGGGAAAGCAGTCGCGCTGCCAGCGGGTCGGAGCGAGGCCGCGATCGACCACGTGGAGCATCGAGTTGGGGATCGCGTTGCGTGCGTGCAGAAGGAAGGGCGCGGTGTCCGTCGCCGGCTCCTCGGGGTCGAAATTCACCGGCCCGCCATGCTCGCGGTAGTAGTATTCGAAGAACCCCAGGACCGGCGTGTCCGGCAGGACCTGCTTGAGAAACAGCATCTCGCCCCAGCCGGTATGGCCCAGCACGATGTCGGGGACGAAGCCGCCGGACTTGAGCCGTGCGATCGCGAGCGCGGCGCCATAGCCCGCGCCGGCGGCTTCCTCCCAGACGCGGGACAGGCCGTAGGCGCCGTCCTTCGGGACGTGGTGCGGGCGGTAGACGATCTTTCGGACCCCGGCCATCTCGGGAAGGTCGCGGCGCTGGGTCAGGAAGACGAGCTCATGCCCGCCCTGCCCGCGCAGCCAGTCGAGAAGCTCGCGGTACTGGCCGGGCATGTTCTGGTGGATGAAGAGGATCTTCAAGTCAGCGCCCGACGGCCTCGTAGGCTTCGAACCCGGCGCCGATGACGTCGTCGCGATCGTAGATGTTGCGCAGATCGGCCATCCGCGGTGTCGCCATGCCCGTCGCGATGCGGCGCAGGTCGAGCGCGCGAAACTCGTTCCATTCCGTCATCAGCACGATCAGATCCGCGCCCTTCGCCGCCTCGTAGGGGTCTTCGCACCAATGCACGCCGGGAAGCAGCGCCTCGCCCTCGCGTCGGCCCTCGGGATCGACGACGCGCACATGCGCCCCGCCGCCCACCAGCGCGGGCACGATGGTCAGGCTGGGCGCGGCGCGCATGTCGTCGGTGTTCGGCTTGAAGGTCACGCCCAGCACCGCGACGGTGCGGCCGTTGAAGCTGTCGTCGCAGAGGTCGCGCAGCTTCTCGATCATGCGGGTCTTCACGCCCTCGTTGACGCGCATCACCGTCTCGACGATCTGCATCGGGATCGCGTGCTCCTGCCCGATCCGTGCCAGCGCGGCGGTGTCCTTGGGGAAGCACGACCCGCCGTAGCCGGGCCCGGCATGCAGGAACTTGTTTCCGATCCGGCCATCCATGCCAATGCCCTTGGAGACGTTCTTCACATCCGCGCCGACGCGTTCGCAGAGCGCCGCGATCTCGTTGATGAAGGTGATCTTCGTCGCGAGAAAGGCGTTGGCCGCGTATTTGATCATCTCCGCCGACTCGAGGTCGGTGACCATGATCGGGAAGTCCCGCAGGTAGAGCGGGCGGTAGATGTCGGACATCACCTCGCCCGCGCGGGCCGTCTCGACGCCGACGACGACGCGGTCGGGGCGCATGAAGTCGTCGATCGCCGCCCCCTCGCGCAGGAATTCGGGGTTCGAGGCCACGTCGAACGCGGCCTCCGGGTTGGCGGCGCGCATCACCTCGGCCACCTTGCGGTTCGTGCCGACGGGCACGGTCGACTTGGTGACGACCACGGCATATCCGGTCAGGGCCTTCGCGATCTCCTCGGCGGCGGACATCACATAGGTCAGGTCCGCGTGGCCGTCGCCCCGCCGCGTCGGCGTGCCCACCGCGATGAAGATCGCGTCGGCCCCGTCGACGGCGTCGGTCAGGCTGGTCGTGAAGCTGAGGCGCCCGGCCTCGACATTGCGGGCGAGCAGGTCCTCCAGCCCGGGCTCGTAGATCGGAAGGCGTCCGGCCTCGAGCATCTCGATCTTGGCGGGGTCGCGGTCGACGCAGCAAACCGCGTGTCCGAAATCCGAGAAACACACGCCCGAGACGAGGCCGACATAGCCCGTGCCAATCATCGCAATCTTCATCTGCTCAACCTAACCTTCAAACGCCAAACGACCGGCCCGGACGGCGCCGCCGCCGGCCCGGGACCGCGCGAATGGCTGCACCATCCACGTTTGGCGGGATTAGGGCGAAGGTGCGGGCGCGGCGCAAGGGCCCAGGAGCGGCGCAATGCGGCAACACCGGGCGGGACCCGCGCCCCCGGGCCGGCGGCGAGGCCTAAGACGCCGTTAACTGTTCGGCCAGAGCGTCCCCTTCCAGCAAGGAGAGATGCCCCGATGACCCAATCGTCCGAACGATCCACCCGACTGGAGCTTCCCTACATCCAGGGAAACCAGGCCCAGAAACACATCACGCATAACGAGGCGCTGCGCACGCTGGACGCGATCGTGCAGCTTTCGGTGCTGGACAGGCTCTCCGCCCCGCCGGCCACACCGGACGAAGGCGACCGCTGGATCGTCGGGCCGGGCGCCTCGGACGCCTTCGCGGGGCGCGAGGGGCAGATCGCGGCGCGCGAGGACGGCGCCTGGCGCTTCCACGCGCCGCGACCGGGCTGGCTGGCCTGGTCGGTGGCCGAAGCGGGGCTGCTGGGCTGGGACGGGACCGCCTGGCAAGCCGTCGCCGCGCCGCCCGAGACGCTCGACCAGCTTGGGATCGCGACGGGCGCCGATTCGGAAAACAGGCTGGCCGTGGCGTCGGACGCGGTGCTGCTGACCCATGCGGGCGGGGGCATGCGCCTGAAGCTCAACAAAGGGGCCGCGTCAGAGACGGCATCGCTGCTGTGGCAATCGGACTGGTCGGGGCGCGCCGAGATCGGGCTGTCGGGCGATGACGACCTGCGCGTGAAGGTCAGCGCCGACGGCGGAAGCTGGCGCGACGCGCTGGTCGTGACCGCCGCCGACGGGCGGGTGCGCTTCCCCTCGGGCGTGGACGGCATCACGGATCCGGCCTTCGGAGCCGGCGGGGCGGTGACGGCCGCCTATATCGCCTCGCGCGGCGGGGACCTGGTCACCAACGGCACGGGCAGCCTCGGGACCGGCTACAACATCCCCGCCGGCATGACGGCGGACGGGTCCGAGACGCCCGACCTGCCCGCGGCCTTCGTCTATCGCGGCCATCTCGGCGCGGACCTCGTCGCCGCGGAGCGCGTCCCCGTCGATCCGAACCGCGTCTACGCGGCAAGCTGCCTCGTGTTCCAGGACGACATCGCGGGCGACTGGTCCGCCTTCGGCGACGGCAACCGCCACAAGCAGGCCATCGGCTTCGAGGGATTCGACGCGGACGGCCTCGCGATCCTGCCGCATCACCACATGCGCTGGGCCAATGGCGGCACGGACAGCCTGACGACGCTGGCCGCGCCGCTCGCGCCCGGTGACATGGAGATCGTACTGACCGACGGGACGGGCTGGAACGACGCGGGCGGGGCCGATCACGCGCGGGGCGTCGTCATCTACGGCTATCGCAACGCCGCCGGCCGGACCTACTCGCATTACAGCCGCCTGACCGCGTTCGACCTGTTCGACGCGGCGGGCGTCGATCGCGTGGCCGGGCGGATCACGCTGAAGACGGCCTTTCCCGCGAGCCTCGCCAACCCCGACGATCCCGGCGGCGTCTGGCCGGTGGGCACGCCGCTGGCCAACACCGACAGTGGCGCGGTCTTCAAGGCGGCAATCATGCCGTGGAGCGTGCTGCCGGGCGCGGACGCGTGGTATCGCTGCGCCAACCATATCGGCGGGATCGACCGGTCCGGCCGCAACCGCTTCGACAATTTCGCGCCCGGCACGGCCAGCGTGCGGATGCTGTGGCAGGCGAATTTCTCGAACCGCCCCGGCGGCGACGGCGGCTTCCCCGACACCGGATCCGACCACGCGGTCCGCTTCGCGGGGCCCTCGTTGCGCGCGCAGCCGCTGGCGGCGACGAAACCGAGGGCGGACGGCTCGGTTGGGATGAAGGTGCCGGCCTGGGATTACGACAGCGGCGGCTTCTGGCTGTCGGAGGCCGTGCCCGGCGTGACCCCCGTCTGATCTAGCGCTGCGCCGTGGCCCAATCGGGGTGGATCCATGGCGTGGCCTCCTCGGGCGGCAGCTGCCGTCCGAGGACGTGATCGGCGGCTTTCTCGCCCACCATGATCGAGGGGCCGTTCAGGTTGCCATTGGTGATCCGCGGGAAGATCGAGCTGTCGGCGAGGCGCAGGCCGTCGACGCCGATCACGCGAGTCTGGGGGTCGACTACGGCGCCGGGATCGTCGGCGGCGCCCATCCGGCAGGTGCCGCAGGGGTGGTAGGCGCTCTCCACATGCTCCCGGATCGCGTCGTCCAGCCCGGCATCTGTCCGGACGCCCTCGCCCGGCAGAATCTCGTGCCGGCGGAACGGCGCGAAGGCGTCCTGTTCGAAGATCTCGCGCGTCAGGCGGATGGTTTTGCGGAAATCGGCCCAGTCCTGCGGGTCGCTCATGTAGTTGAACCGGATGCGCGGGGCCGCCGCCGGATCGGCCGAGCGTAGCCGGACCGTCCCCCGCGAGGCCGAGCGCATGGGCCCGACATGGGCTTGGAAGCCATGCCCCTCCGCCGCCGCCTGCCCGTCGTAGCGCACGGCGAGCGGCAGGAAGTGGAACTGGATGTCGGGATATTCGACCCCGGCGGCGGAGCGGATGAAGGCCGCGCTTTCGAAATTGTTCGTGGCCCCCGGCCCGGTCCGCGTGAAGAGCCAGCGCGCCCCGACCCAGGCCTTGCCCAGCAGGCTCCAGTAGCGAAACAGCGTGACCGGCTGGCTGGCGGCCATCTGGACGTAGAGCTCCAGATGGTCCTGCAGGTTGCCGCCCACGCCCGGCCGGTCGCGCAGCACCGTGATCCCGGTCTCGCGCAGGTGGTCGGCCGGGCCGATCCCAGATTGCATCAGCAGCTTGGGCGAATTGATCGCGCCGGCGGCCAGGATCACCTCGGCCCGGGCTTCCACCAGTTGTCCCCCCGCCAGGCACACGCCCGTAGCGCGGCCCTCGGCGAACGCGACGCGCTCGACCAGCCCGCGCACGACCTCGCAGCGCTGCGTGGCGCGGGCGGGCTTGAGATAAGCATTGGCGGCGGACCAGCGGCGGCCCTTCCAGACCGTCTGCTCCATCGGGCCGAAGCCTTCCTGCTTCTCGCCGTTATAGTCGCCGGTCAGCTGGTAGCCCGCCTGCCGCCCGGCCTGCACGAAGGCGTCGTAGAGCGGGTTGTCGCGCCGCCCCCGCGTGATGTGGAGCGGACCGTCCGTGCCGCGCCAGGCGGGGTCGCCGCCATGGCCGCCATCGTGCCAGCTCTCCATCCGCTTGAAATAGGGCAGCACGTCGCGAAAGGCCCAGCCCATGGCCCCAGCCTCGGCCCAGTGATCGAAATCGCGGGCATGGCCGCGGACATAGACCATGCCGTTGATGCTGCTCGACCCGCCCAGCACCTTGCCCCGCGGCGTGGCCAGCACCCGGCCGCCCAGATACGGCTCGGGCTCGGAAAAATAGCCCCAGTCGTAGCGCGCCATGTTCATCGGGAAGGACAGCGCGCCGGGCATCTGGATCAGCGGGCCCGCATCGGTGCCGCCATGCTCGACCACCAGCACCGAATGCCCGGCCTCGACCAGGCGATAGGCGATCGCGCAGCCCGCCGAACCCGCCCCGACGACGACGTAATCCGCGATGAGACGGGTCATGTCAGTAGGCCGCCTCGACCGGGGTCATGCCGACATAGACGCTCTGGATCTCGGTGAAATGATCCATCGCGGCGCGCGCGTTCTCGCGCCCGATGCCCGACGCCTTGGAGCCGCCGAAGGGCAGGCCCGCGGGCGTCAGGTTGTACTGATTGATCCAGCAGGTCCCGGCCTGCAGCCGCGCCACGACGCGATGCGCGCGCGCCAGGTCCCGGGTGAAGAGGCCGGCGGAGAGGCCGAACTCGGTCGCGTTGGCGCGCGCAATCACCTCGTCCTCGTCCTCGAAGGTCAGGATCGACAGGACGGGGCCGAAGATCTCCTCGCGCACGCAGGTCATGTCGTCGGTGAGACCGGTCAGCACCGTGGGCTCGATCCACCATCCGGGACGGTCGATACGATGGCCGCCCAGCGCGACGGTCGCGCCCTCGGCGCGGGCGGTGTCGAGGTGGCGCAGGACGGTCTGCATCTGCGCCTCGGTGGTCATCGGGCCGAAATCCGTGGCCTCGTCCAGCGGATCGCCGATCCGGGCGTTGCGGGTGCGGGCGATCAGCCGGTCGGTGAAGTCTTGCGCGATATCCCCGTGCAGGAAGACCCGCGTCCCGTTCGAGCAGACCTGCCCGGAGGAATAGAAATTCGCGTTGATCGCGGCCGAGACGGCATCGTCCAGATCGGCGTCGGGGAACACGATGAAGGGCGATTTGCCGCCCAGCTCCATCGTGACGTGCTTCATCCGCTCGGCGGCGGCGGCGTGCACCTTGCGGCCCGTGGGGACCGAGCCGGTCAGCGTCACCTTGGCCACGCGGGGGTCAGTGGAAAGCGCGGCGCCGACCTCGCCCATGCCCTGCACCACATTGAACAGGCCCGCGGGCAGCCCGGCCTCGACCAGGATCTCGGCCAACTTCAGCGCGCAGAGCGGCGTCGCCTCGGACGGCTTGAAGACCATGGCGTTGCCGGTGGCGAGCGCGGGCGCGGCCTTCCAGCAAGCGATCTGGGTGGGGTAGTTCCACGCGCCGATCCCGGCGCAGACGCCCAACGGGCGGCGGATCGTGTAGGCCCAGTCGGCGCCGAAGGACATGGATGTCCCGGTCTGGTCCACGGCCAGCCCGCCGAAATATTCCAGCGCATCGGCGCCGGAAGCCGCGTCGGCCACGAGCGTCTCCTGCAGCGGCTTGCCGGTGTCGAGCGTCTCCAGCTCCGACAGTTCGCGATTGCGCGCGCGGATCAGATCGGCCGCGCGGCGCAGGATGCGGCCGCGCTCGGACGGGTCGGTGGCGGCCCAGTCGGCCTGGGCGAGGGTCGCCGAGTCCAGCGCGCGGTCGATCACGGCCCGCGTCGCGGCGTGGACGGTGGCCACGGTCTCGCCCGTCGCGGGATAGCGCACCGGGATCGGGGTACCGGCACCGTCCTCGAGATAGGCGCCGTCGACGAAATGCGAGGCGCGGGGCTGCGCGTCGGGGCGGGTCATCGGGCGTCCTTTCGTTCGATCGCGGCGCGGGCGTGGTCCATGACCAGTTCGGCCGAGGCCTCGGGCGTCATCCGGTCGCGGCGCAGGGCCTGGCGCACGTAGAGCCCGTCGATCAGGGCCGCGATCCCCTCGGCCAACGGCTCGGGTTCGGCGGTAAGCGGGCGCAGCGCGTGCAGCAGGTTCGAGCGCAGGCGGCCTTGATAGACATGCAGCAGCCGCCGCGCCTCGGGGCCGGCGAAAGCTTCGACATAGAAGGCGAGCCAGGCGGCCACGACCTCGGGTCGGAAGTTTGTCGGCCCGAACGAGGCCCGGATGATCGCCTCGAGACGCTCCAGCGGCGTGTCCGCCCGGGCCAGGCCGGCGCGCACTTCGGCGCCGAAATCCGACAGGACCCGGCGCATGGCCGCCAGCAGCATCCGATCCTTCGACCCGAAATAGTGATGCGCCAGCGCCGGCGACATGCCGGCGCGCTTGGCAATGCGGGCCACGGTCACGTCGCGGCCCGCGCCTTCCGCGATCTCGTCGATCGCGGCGCGGATCAGCGCGTCGCGGCGCAGGGGTTCCATTCCGGTGCGGGGCACAAGATACTCCGGCCAATGATCCAAGGGGTGGGGTTGTTGATTGACTAGTCAGTCAATATAACCCGCCCCAAACAACGTCAACAGGGAGCGACTTCACATGACCCGTCATATTCTTTCCGCCGTCTCGGCCCTCGCGCTGACCGCCGGCGCCGCCGCCGCGCAGGACAGCTGCGGGACCGTCACCTTCTCGGACGTGGGCTGGACCGACATCACCGCCACCACCGCGGTCGCCAGCGTCGTGCTGGACGCACTAGGCTACGAGCCCGACGTGAAGGTCCTGTCGGTGCCGATCACCTACACCTCGATGGCTGAGGGCGACATCGACGTCTTCCTGGGCAACTGGATGCCCACGATGGAGGCCGATATCGCCCCCTATCGCGAGGCCGGAACCGTCGAGACGGTCCGCGCGAACCTCGAAGGCGCCAAGTACACGCTGGCCGCCAATGCCGCCGCCGCCGCGCTGGGCATCGACAGCTTCGACGACATCGCCGCCAATGCCGACGCGCTGGACGGCAAGATCTACGGAATCGAGCCCGGCAATGACGGCAACCGCCTGATCCAGGCGATGATCGAGCAGGACGCCTTCGGCCTGTCGGAATTCGAGGTCGTCGAAAGCTCCGAGCAGGGCATGCTGGCGCAGGTCGACCGGCTGTCGCGCCGCGACGAGCCCATCGTCTTCCTCGGCTGGGAACCGCACCCGATGAACGCCAATTTCGAGCTGACCTACCTGGAAGGCGGCGACGATTTCTTCGGCCCCGACCTCGGCGGCGCGACGGTCTACACCAACACCCGCGCGGGCTATGTCGAGGAATGCCCGAACGTGGGCCAGCTTCTGCAGAACATGGAGTTCTCGCTGGCCATGGAAAACCAGATCATGGGCGCGATCCTCGATGGCGGCGCCGATCCGCGCGATGCCGCGCGCGACTGGCTGACCGCCAATACGGGCGTGCTCGACGGCTGGCTCGACGGCGTCACGACGCAGGATGGCGGCGACGCCATGGCGGCGGTGACCGCCGCGCTGCAGTAAGCGCATCGAGACTGACGCGGGGGGCGGGCCGCCCGCCCCCCGACACCCCGCCCGGGAAGGGACCCCATGGACTGGTTGACCGAAAACAAGCTGCCCGTCGGGCGGGCCGCGGCCAGCGGCTTCGACTGGCTGCAGACCAACCTCGCCGCGCTATTCGACGGGCTGTCACTGGTCATGGAGGCGATGATCGACGCAATCCTCTGGGTGATGCAGACGCCGCATCCGCTCCTCGTGATCGCCGCCTTCGTCGCGCTGACCTGGGCTCTGCAGCGCAGCTGGAAGGTCTGTCTCTTCGTGGCGCTCGGATTCCTGTTCATCCTCAACCAGGATTACTGGGAGGAGACGACCGAAAGCCTGACGCTGGTCCTGTCGGCCTGCGTCGTCTGCATGGCGATCGGCGTGCCGGTGGGGATCGCCGCGGCGCATCGGCCGCGCCTCTATGCCGGGATGCGGCCCGTGCTCGACCTGATGCAGACGCTGCCGACCTTCGTCTACCTGATCCCGGCCATCGTCTTCTTCGGCATCGGCATGGTGCCCGGCCTGATCGCCACGGTGATCTTCGTGCTGCCCGCCCCGATCCGCCTGACCCAGCTCGGCATCGCCTCGACGCCGACCGAACTTCGCGAGGCGGGCCTCGCCTTCGGCGCCACGCCGCGGCAGGTCCTGTGGAAGGTCGAGCTGCCCTATGCGCTGCCGCAGATCATGGCCGGCCTGAACCAGACCATCATGCTGTCGCTGTCGATGGTCGTGATCGCCGCGCTGGTGGGCGCCGACGGGCTGGGCGTCCCGGTGGTGCGCGCGCTCAACCAGGTGAACACCTCGCTGGGCTTCGAGAGCGGCCTCGTGATCGTGGTCGTCGCCATCATCCTCGACCGCATGTTGCGGATGGAGCGCAAATGACCCGCAATCCCGACGCCCCGCCCGCCGTCGAGTTCGACAACGTCTCGATCGTCTTCGGCGCGAATCCCGAGGCGGCGCTGCCGCTGATGGACGAGGGCCTCAGCCGGGCCGAGATCCAGGAGCGGACGGGCCAGGTCCTGGGCGTCCACGACTGCACCCTGACGGTGCGCGAGGGCGGCATCCTCGTGCTGATGGGGCTGTCGGGCTCGGGCAAGTCGACGCTGCTGCGCGCGGTGAACGGGCTCAATCCCGTGGCGCGCGGCGAGGTGCGGATCGAGGGCGGCGGCGGCATGGTCTCGGTCACCAAGGCCCGGCCCCGCGAGCTGCGCCGCCTGCGCCAGAGCCGCGTCGCGATGGTGTTCCAGCAATTCGGCCTGCTGCCCTGGCGCCGCGTGCGCGAGAATGTGGGCTTCGGGCTGGAACTGGCCGGCCTGTCCCGCGCCGAGCGCGACGCCGCCGTCGAGCGCCAGCTCGAGCTGGTCGGCCTGACCGACTGGGCCGATCACCGCGTCTCGGAGCTTTCGGGCGGCATGCAGCAGCGCGTGGGCCTGGCCCGCGCCTTCGCGACCGACGCGCCGATCCTCCTGATGGACGAGCCGTTCAGCGCGCTCGACCCGCTGATCCGCACGCGGCTGCAGGACGAGCTCCTGGAGCTGCAGCAGCGCCTGAAGCGCACCATCGTCTTCGTGAGCCACGACCTGGACGAGGCGTTCAAGCTGGGCGACGAGATCGCCATCATGGAAGGGGGGCGCATCGTGCAGTTCGGCGCCCCGGCCGAGATCTTCGGCAAGCCGTCGAACGACTACGTGCGCGACTTCGTGGCCCACATGAACCCGCTCGGCGTGCTGACCGCGCGCGACGCGATGCGGCCCGGAACCGACGGCACCGGCGACGCGGTGGATGTCGCGACCCCGATCAAGGACCTGATCCCGCTGGTCGCCCACCGCACGGAGCCGGTGCCGGTCGAGGAGAACGGGACGGTCATCGGCGCGGTCGATCCGCGCTCGCTGATGAGCAGCCTGGACCGGTAGCACGGCGATCTGGGACGCGGCCCTGCCGCGCGACGTGCGCCGCGAAGGCGCGGCTGAGCGGATCGACATTCCGGCCGGCGCGATCGCCGGGCCTCGCGGCCCGGATCGGTCCTCACCCCAGCATGCCCAGGTCGCCGTCGACGGCGATGGCCTGTCCCGAGATCGTGCGCCCGCGCGGGCTGGCGAGGAACAGGACCTGATCGGCGATCTGGCGGGCGGTCACGTAGTCCTTGATCGAGACATGGGCGAAGGCCTCGGCCTCGATCTCCGCCAGGCCCATGCCCCGGGCCTGCGCCCGCGCCTCCATCACCCGCCGCTGCCGGTCCCCGGCCACCAGCCCCGGCAGGATCGCGTTGGCGCGGATGCCGTCGGGCCCGAGCTCGAGCGCCAGCGACTTGGTGAACCCCACCACGCCCCATTTCGCCGCCGCGTAGGGCGCGCGCCGCGCGAAGCCCAGCCGTCCGGCAGCCGACGACATGTTGGTGATCGAGCCGTTCCGGCTCGCGCGCAGGGCCGGCACCGCCGCGCGGGTGATGTTGAACTGCCCCGTCAGGCAGACCTCCAGCGTGCGCGCCCAGTCATGGGGATCGATCTCCTCGACCGGGGCGGTGGGCCCGGCAATGCCCGCGTTGTTCACCAGCGCGTCCAGCCCGCCCAGATGCGCCACCGCCCGGGCGACGAAGCCCGCGGCGGCCGCCGTCTCGGCCACGTCGCAGATCTCGGCGAAGATCTCGGGCGCCTCGGATGACAGCTCCTCCAGCGCCGTCGGATCCAGATCGCAGACCGCGACCCGCGCCCCCTCCTCGCGGAAGGCCATCGCGATCTCGCGCCCGATGCCGCCCGCGCCGGCGGTCACGATCACCCGCGCGCCTTTCAGTTGCATGTCCATCGCCGCCCCCTCCACCGTGGCCATCAGAACCGGAGGACCGCATGCCCCGCAAGGTCATGATCACCTGCGCCGTCACCGGCGCCATCCACACGCCCAGCATGTCGCCGCACCTGCCCGTCACGCCGACCGAGATCGCCCAAGCCGCCGTCGGCGCGGCGGAGGCGGGCGCGGCCCTCGTCCACATCCACGCCCGCGACCCCGAGACCGGCGCGCCCGACCAGTCGCCCGAGGCCTTCGCGCCCATCCTGGGCGTGATCCGGCAGGGCTGCGACGCGGTCGTCAACATCACCACCGGCGGCTCGCCCGCCATGCTGGTCGAGGAGCGGGTGCGCCCGGCGCAAACCTTCGCGCCCGAAGTCGCGTCGCTCAACATGGGCACGATGAATTTCGGCCTCTACCCGATGCTGGCGCGCTACCAGACGTTCCAGCACGACTGGGAACGCCCCTTCCTCGAAGGCTCCGTCGACCGGCCCTTCCGGAACAGCTTCAAGGATATCGAGTACATCCTGCGCAGCTGTGCCGAGAACGGCACCCGCTTCGAGGTTGAGTGCTACGATATCGGCCATCTCTACACGCTGGCGCATTTCGCCGACCGCGGCGTGATCGAGCCGCCCTTCTTCGTGCAATCGGTCTCCGGCCTGCTGGGCGGCATCGGCGCGCATCCTGAAGATGTGGCCCATATGAAACGCACCGCCGACCGGCTCTTCGGCGACGACTACCTCTGGTCGGTGCTGGGCGCGGGCAAGAACCAGATGGCCGTGGCCGCGCAGTCGGTCACGCTGGGCGGGCATGTCCGCGTCGGGCTGGAGGACAGCCTCTGGATCGCGCCGGGCGAGCTGGCGACCAGCAACGCGCAGCAGGTGGCGAAGGCGCGCGGCCTGATCGAAAGCCTCGGCCACGAAGTCGCCACCCCGGCCGAGGCGCGGGAGATGCTGCGGCTGAAAGGTGGCGACCGCGTCGGCTTCTGAGCTTCAGCGCGCGTTCCAGGTGAAGAGCCGCTCGCCCGCGATCCGGTAGCCGTCGATCAGGTCGCGCGCGGCGTCCGAGGTCAGCCAGGCCTCCAGCCGCTCCGCGCCGGCGGCGTTGACGGAGGGGTGCGCCCGGGCGTCGACCGGCAGGAAGGCGTATTGGTTGAAGAGCATCGGATCGCCCGCGAAGAGCAGGGCCAGCCCGTCGCGATTGCCGAAATTGAGCCAGCTCGCCCGGTCGCTCAGCACATAGGCCCCCATGCCCCGCGCGGCATTCAGCGCCGCACCCATCCCGGCCCCGATGGGCCGGTACCAGCGCCCCTCGGGCGCGATCCCCGCGGCCTCCCAGAGCCGCAGCTCCGCCAGATGCGTCCCGCTGTCGTCGCCGCGGCTGACGAAGGGGGCCCCGGCATCGGCGATCCGGGCCAGCGCGGCCGCCGCCCCGCCGGCCCCCGCGACGCGGGCGGGATCGTCCGCCGGGCCGACGAGGACGAAGTCGTTATACATGATCTCGCGCCGGTAAGGGGCATGGCCCGCCGCGACGAAGGCGTCTTCGGCGGCGCGGGAATGCGCCAGCACCGCATCGACATCGCCCGCCGCCCCGAGGCGGAGGGCTTGTCCGCTGCCGACCACGAGAAGCTGGATGTCCAGATGGGTCGCGGCTTCGGCCTCGGGGACCAGCACCTCGGACAGGCCGGAATTCACGAAACTGGTGGTTACGGCCATGCGCAGCACCTCGGCCCGTGCGGGAAGGGCGAGCAGGAGAAGGGCGGCGAGCAGGCGGATCATTCGACGATATCCCCCTTCAGGAAGGCCGCGGCCTGCGGGGTGCGGGGGCCCGCGAAGAAGGCCGCCGCCGGGCCCGCCTCGGCCACGCGACCGTGCAGCATGAAGACCACGCGCGTCGCGATGCGCCGGGCCTGGCCCATGTCGTGGGTGGCCAGCACCACATGGGTGGTGGCGGCCGCCCGCGCCAGCCGGGCCTCGATGGCGCGGGTGGCGCGCCCATCGAGCGCGGCGCAGGGCTCGTCGGCGAACAGGACCTCCGGGTCGGTGATCAGCGCGCGGGCCAACGCCAGCCGCTGCGCCTCGCCGCCCGACAGGCTGGTCGCGCGCTGCGCCAGCTGTTCGCCCAGGTCGAAGGCGGCGGCCTGCGCCTCGGCGCGCGCGCGGGACGCGGCGCGGGATAAGCCGGCGAGGCGCAGCGGGAAGGCCAGGTTCGCCCGCACGCTGCGCCGCAAGACGATCGGCCGCTGTGCGACGAGGGCCTGCCGCGCCCGGGCCTCCGCCTCGGGCAGGGCCCAATCGACGCGGCCCACCGGCCGCTCCAGCCCGTGCATCAGCCGCAGAAGCATCGACTTGCCCGACCCGTTCGGCCCGATCACCGCGGTCACGCCCGTCCCCTCCAGCCGCAGGTCGACCGGCCCGACCAGAAGCCGGCCGTCCCGGCGCACCCCCGCGCCCCGCAATTCCAACGGCAGCGCGCTCACCACCGCCCCCGCCGCTCGGTCCGGAGCGCCCAGTGGCTGGCACCCGATACGCCGAGGGACAGGGCGATCAGCACCACGCCCAGCCCCAGCGCCACGGCGAAGTCGCCGCGCCCGGTCTCGAGCGCGATGGCCGTGGTCAGCACCCGGGTCGCGCCGTCAATATTGCCGCCGACGATCATCACCGCGCCCACCTCGCCGATGGCCCGCCCGAACCCCGCCAGCGCCGCCGTCAGCAGCGCGCGCCGCCCGTCCCAGAGCAGTACCGCCACGCGCTGCGCCCGCGTCGCGTTCAGCGAGATCAGCAGGTCGTGATACTCGGCCCAGAGGTCGCGCATCGCCTGATGCGCGATCGAGGCGACCAGCGGCGTGATCACCACGACCTGCGCCAGGATCATCGCCCAGGGCGTGTAGAGCAGGCCCAGAACCCCGAGCGGCCCGCCGCGCGACAGCATCAGGTAGACGGCCAGCCCCACCACGACGGGCGGCAGCCCGATCAGCGCGTTCATCACCGCGATCACCGCGCGGCGGAAGCGGAAGCGGCGGATGGCCAGCCAGGCGCCGAGCGGCATCGCGATGGCGCAGCCGATGGCAAGCGCCGTCAGCGTCACGAAGAGCGACCTTGCGGTGATCTCGATCAGCTCGCCATCGAGCGACAGGACGAGCTGACCGGCCCGCAGGAGGCCGGCGCCGAACTCATCCATGATGGCGCCGGAACATCTCGGGCGGCCTCCTTCGGTGGTCGGGCCGGGGCGGCCCGCCCCTCAATGGATCGACCGGCGCGGCGGACGCAATCCCCGGCGCTTCCCTTCCGGGCGCCGGGCGTGCAGCTTGGCGCGCGAACCAGACCGAGGACGCCATGGCCATCCGCAACCGCTTCGCCGAACTCCACCCCGAGATCACGGCCTTTCGGCACGACCTGCATCGCAACCCCGAGCTGCTCTACGATGTCGGGCGCACGGCCCGGAAGGTCGCGGGCGCGCTGCGCGCGATGGGCTGCGACGCGGTGCATGAGGGCATCGGCCGCACCGGCGTCGTTGCGCTGATCCACGGGCGCGCGCTCGGCCGCACCATCGGGCTGCGCGCCGACATGGACGCGCTGCCGATCCACGAGGCGACCGGCGCCGACCACGCGAGCACGGTGCCCGGCAAGATGCATGCCTGCGGCCATGACGGCCACACCGCGATGCTGCTGGGCGCCGCGCGCTACCTGGCCGAGACGCGCAATTTCGCGGGCACCGTCGCGGTCGTCTTCCAGCCCGCCGAGGAGGGCGGCGCCGGGGCCGAGGCGATGATGCGCGACGGCCTGATCGAGCGCTTCGGCATCGCCGAGATCTACGGCATGCACAACTCGCCGCTGCTGCCCGCGGGCGCCTTCGCGATCCGCCCGGGCCCGTTCTACGCCGCCGTCGACAGCTTCCGGATCGCGGTGCGTGGGCGCGGCGGCCATGCCGCGCGGCCCAACAACACGGTCGACACCACGCTCGCGGCCTCGGCCATCGTGGTGGCGGTGCAATCGGTGGTCAGCCGCAACACCGACCCGCAGCAGCCGCTGGTCATTTCGATCACCGCCTTCCGCACCGAGACGGACGCCTTCAACGTGATCCCCGACGCCGCGACGCTGCGCGGCACGATCCGCAGCTTCGACGAGGCCGCCCGCGAAAAGGCCGTGGCGGACCTGCGCCGGGTGATCGACCTGACCGCCGCCGCCTACGGCGCGACCGCCGAATTCAGTTTCGAGGAGGAACCCTATCCCGTCATGGCCAATCACGCGGCCGAGACGGATCACGCCGCCGAAGCCGCGCGCGCCGTCGCCGGCGCCTGCGACACCGACGCGCCACGGACGACGGGGGGCGAGGATTTCGCCTATATGCTCAAGGCCTGCCCCGGCGCCTATATCCAGATCGGCAACGGACCCTCGGCCGGGCTGCATCACCCCGAATACGATTTCAACGACGCGATCATCCCCGCAGGCTGTTCCTACTGGGTCGAGCTGGCCGAACGGCGCCTGCTCCTTTCGTAAGCCCGACTTACGAGAGGCGTTACGATTTCGCGTATTCGGTTAGCTGCGCCGACGGTGTAGGCTGCACCCGCCATGGGGAGGATGCAGGTGCTCGACGCGCGACCGGAGCGGACCGACGATTTCGAGGACCAGGCCACGCTGGCGGTCGAGGTCTGGCGCGGCGACGCGTCGGGCGGCGCGTTCGAGCGCCACACGGTGCCCGCCTATGAGAGCCAGACCGTGCTCGACGTGGTCGCCTGGATCCAGCAGAACACCGATCCCACGCTGACCTATCGCTTCGCCTGCCGGGTGGGGATGTGCGGCTCCTGCGCGATGATGGTGAACGGGGTGCCGCGCTGGACCTGCCGGACGCATGTCAAGAAGGTCTCGGGCGACGGACCCGTCACCATCGCGCCGCTGCGCAACCTGCCCGTGATCAAGGACCTCGCCGCGGACATGGATCCGTTCTTCGACAAATGGGTCGAGGCGGAGGCCGTGCACCACCCGTCGCGCACCCGCGCCGAGCCCATCGAGGAGATCGCGCCCGACAGCGCCGGCCGGGTCGAGGCCAATACCGGCATCGAGTGCATCAACTGCTCGATCTGCTACGCCGCCTGCGACACGGTCGCGGGCAACCCCGACTATCTGGGGCCGGCGGCGTTGCAGCGGGCCTGGACGCTTTTCAACGACGCCAAGGATGCGGGCCGGCTGGCGATCCTGGATGCGGTCTCGGGCACCGGCGGCTGTCACAACTGCCACAGCCAGGGCAGCTGCGCGGTGCATTGCCCCAACGACCTGAACCCGATGCGCGCCATCGCGGGGCTGAAGCGCGAGACCATGCGCCACGCCTGGAGGCGGCGCTGATGCTGGACCTGCGGCTCTACATGGCGCAGCGGATCACGGCGATGCTGATGGCGCCCTTCGTGCTCGTGCATCTGGGCGTGATGATCTACGCGATCCAGGGCGGGCTGAGCGCGGCCGAGATCCTGGGCCGGACGCAGGGCTCGGTCCTGTGGTTTCTGTTCTACGGCGGCTTCGTGATCGCCGTCGCGATCCACGCATCCATCGGGCTGCGGGTCATCGCGCACGAGCTTCTGGGGCTGGGCCAGCGCGCGCTCGATGCGGTGATGTGGGGCGCGGGGGCGCTGCTGCTGACGCTCGGGGGGTGGTCGGTCCTGGCCGTCACGCTGGGGCCGGGGCAATGACCGCCGCGCGCTACCGCAACCATCCGCTCTGGTGGGCCTTCGCGCTGCACCGCGCGTCCGGGCTGGCGCTCGCGCTGTTCCTGCCGTTCCACTTCGTCGTCCTGGCGCAGGCCCTGACCGCGCCGGAGGCGCTGGACGGGTTCCTCGCGCTGACCGCGAACCCGATGGTCAAGCTGGCCGAATTCGGCCTCGTCCTCGGCCTCGCCCTCCACATGTTCGGCGGGCTGCGGCTGCTGGCGCTGGAATGGCTGCCCTGGTCGGGGCGCCAGAAGACGCTGGCGGCGGGGGCGGCGGCGCTGTCGTTCCTGACCGGCACGGCCTTTCTCCTGCAGGCGATCTGACATGTCGAAGCCCGAAATCGAACGCCACGACACCGATATCCTGATCCTCGGATCGGGCGGCGCGGGCATGTTCGCCGCGCTCCACGCCCAGCAGACCGCGCCCGCGGGCACGCGCATCACCATGGCGGTGAAGGGGCTGATCGGAAAATGCGGCTGCACCCGGATGGTGCAGGGCGGCTACAACGTCGCGCTCGGGCCGGGCGACAGCGTCGCGCGGCATTTCATGGACACGATCGAGGGCGGCAAATGGCTGCCCGACCAGGACATGGCCTGGCGGCTCTGCGAGGAGGCCGTGACCCGCGTGCGCGAGTTGGAGAACGAGGTCGGCTGCTTTTTCGACCGCAACGGCGACGGCACGCTGCACCACAAGGCCTTCGCCGGGCAGACCGCCGACCGCACCGTCCACAAGGGCGACCTGACCGGCATCGAGATCATCAACCGGCTGATGGAGCAGGTGCTGTCGCGCCCGATCGAGAAGCTGCAGGAACACCGCGCCATCGGGCTGGTCCCGACCAAGGACGGCTCGGCGCTGGCGGGGGTGCTGTTCATCGACATGCGCACGGGCAAATTCCGCTTCGTGCGCGCCAAGACGGTGATGATGGGCACGGGCGGCGGCCCGACCATGTACAAGTACCACACGCCCTCGGGCGACAAGACGATGGACGGGCTCGCCATGGCCCTGCGCGCGGGGCTTCCCCTGCGCGACATGGAGATGGTGCAGTTCCATCCCACCGGGCTTCTGGCGGGCGACCACACCAAGATGACCGGCACCGTGCTGGAGGAGGGGCTGCGCGGCGCGGGCGGCCAGCTCGTGACCCATTCCGGCCAGCGCTTCATGTTCGACTACGACGCCAAGGGCGAGCGCGCCACGCGCGACGTGGTCAGCCGCGGCATCTATGCCGAGATGCGCAAGGCCAACGACCCCGAACAGGTCGGGGTCTTCCTCTCGATGGCGCATTTGGGTCCCGAAAACGTGGCGAAGAAATTCGCCGGCATGGTCAAGCGTTGCGCCGATTGCGGCTTCGACCTGGCGGGCGGCCTGGTCGAGGTGGTGCCGACCGCGCATTATTTCATGGGCGGAGTCGTGGTCGATCCGGACACGCGGACGGCGATGGAGGGGCTCTACGTCGCGGGCGAGGATGCGGGCGGCGCGCATGGCTCGAACCGGCTGGGCGGCAACGGGGTCGCGAATTCCACCGTCTTCGGCGGTGTGGCGGGCGACGTGATGGGTCGCGACGTGACCGCGATGGGTCTGCGCGAACCCGACGAGGCCGTGCTCGAGGCCGAGATCGCCCGCGCAATCCACCCGCTCAGCCGCACCGTGGGCCGGGTCCAATCCCTGCGCCACGCCCTGCAGGAGGCGATGTGGGAGGAGGTCGGCGTCATGCGGACCGCCGCCGGGCTGAGGCGCGGCATCGACCGCGTCGCCGACATCCGCCGCGAGCTGATGGCGACCGGCGTGGATGGTGGCAACCTCGCCTTCAACCTGACCTGGCACGACTGGCTCAACATGGCGTCGCTCACCGAGGTCTCGGACGTGATCGCCCGCGCGGGGCTCGCGCGCGAGAATTCGCGCGGCGCGCATTACCGCGAGGATTTCCCCGAACCCGGCGCGATGGAGGAGAGCTACTTCACCGTCGCCCGCAAGCATGGCGACGCCGTCGCCGTCGACCGCGAACCGGTGCGCTTCACCATCGTGCGCCCCGGCGAGACGGTCCTGCCCGAAGGCGAACCCGAGACGCTGGTCGCCGCCGCCGAGTGACGCCCGCGAAAGGAGGCCCCGCGATGATATCCATCGACCTGATCCAGAAGACCGCCGAGACGCTGATGGACAAGGCCGCGATCGAGATCCCCGATGACTACCTGTCCGGGCTGCAGCAGGCCGCCGCCGACGAGGAGGGCGACCTGTCCTCCTTCGTGCTGAAGGCGATGCTGGAGAATTACCAGGCCGCCAAGGAGGATCGCCGCGCGATGTGCGGCGATACCGGTACGCCGCGCTGGTACGTCAAGATGGGCAACGACACGCGGGTCGAAGGCGGCCCCGTCGCGCTGGAGGCCGCGCTGCGCCGCGCCACGGCGAACGCCACGAATGGCGTGCCCCTGCGGCCCAACCGGGTCCATCCGCTCTGGCGGACGGATCACGACAACAATGTCGGCATCGGCGCGCCCGAGATCGAATATGGCTACGAGCCGGCGGCGCCCGGAGAGGAATGGATCGACCTGATCACCGTCCACAAGGGCGGGCTCTTCGGCACCGATTACCGGATGCTGTTCCCCTCCGACGGGATCGAGGGGATCAAGCGCTTCTACCTCGACAGCCTCGTCGCCTTCGGGAAGCGCGGCCTGGCCTGCCAGCCCGCCATCATCGGGATCGGGCTGGGCGGCTGCAAGGACACCTGCATGGTGCTGGGCAAGCGCGCCGCCTGCCTGCGCACGGTGGGAGACCGCAACCCGGACCCGAAGATCGCCGCGCTGGAGGAGGAGTTCAAGGAGCTGGGCAACTCCATCGGCATGGGGGCGATGGGCTTCGTAGGCAAGTCGATGGTCATCGATTGCCATATCGAGGTCGGCTATTGCCACACGGGGGGCATGCAGATGTCGGTCCACGCCTTCTGCCTGTCCTCGCGCCGCGCCGTGGCGCGCATCTTCGCCGACGGCCGCGTCGAGCATCGCACCGATCCCGACTGGTTCACGCCCTACCAGCGGCGCGAGACGGTCGAATGGGAGCCCCAGGCCGTGGCCGCGGAATGAGGCGCCCGCTGGACGGGCTGCGCGTGCTGGACTTCACACATGTGATCTCCGGACCCTTCGCGACCTACCAGCTGGGGCTGATGGGGGCCGAGGTGATCCGCGTCGAACGGCCCGCCGGGGACGATTTCGTCCGCACCCATGGCGGGACGGAGCCGATGCGCGCCGCCGGCCTGGGCGCCAGCTTCCTCAGCCAGAACGCCGGCAAACGCTCCGTCGCGCTGGACCTGAAGACGGGTGACGGCCGCGCGGCGGCGCTGCGGCTGGCAGCGACGGCGGATATCGTGGTCGAGAATTTCCGCCCCGGCGTGGCCGACCGGCTGGGGATCGGCTTCGACGCCATCCGCGCCGCGCGACCCGACGTGATCTTCGCGTCCCTGACCGGCTTCGGGCCGGACGGCCCGCTGTCCGACCGGCCCGCCTATGACCACATCCTGCAAGGCATCTCGGGCCTGATGGCGATGACCGGCACACCGGAGAGCGGGCCGGTGCGCTCCGGCATCCCGATCGTGGACTACGTCGCGGGGCAGGCGCTGGTCACGGCGGTGCTGGCCGCGCTTCTGAACCGGCGGGACGAGGCGCAGCGCGTCGAGGTCTCGATGCTGGAGGCGCTGCTGGCCTTCATGGGCCCGCAGGCGGTGCATCAGGAAACGACTGGCGCGATCCGGGGGTTGGCGGGGAACGCCGCCTTCTCGGACAGCCCCTTCTCGGGCCGCTTCGCCTGCGCCGAGGGCGAGATCGTCGTCACGGCCAACACGCCCGCCCAGGTCGTGCGCTGCGCCACGGCGTTGGGCCGGCCCGACCTGGCCGATGCCCCGGCCGAGACCGTCGCGGACGCCCTGCCCGACCTGTTCGCGGCCGACACCGCCGATGGCTGGGAGGCCAGGCTGGCGGCCGCGCAGGTTCCCGCCGCGCGCGTCCGCAGCCTGCCCGAGATGCTGGCGCATCCGCAGATGGCCGACAGCCCCTGCTGGGCGCGGATCGACGTGCCGCCGATCGGCGCCAGCGTCCGCGTGCCGACCCTGCCGTTCCGTGCCCCCTGGACCCGCCCGCCGGGCCGCGTGCCGACCTTGGGCGAAGACACCGAGGCCGTTCTGGCCGAGACCCTGGAAGGAGCCCCGACATGAGCCCCAGAGAGATCGTGCTTTCGACCACCCCCACGCCCGAGGCGCTGGCCGAGCTGCGGCTGGGCGACATCGTCTACCTTGACGGGCTGATGTACACGGCGCGCGAGGGCGTCTACAAACGCGCGCTCGAGGACAAGGCCAACATCCCGATCGAGCCCTCGCAATCGGCGGCGAATTTCCACTGCTCGCCGGCCGCGCGGATCAATCCCGACGGCAGCTTCGAGATGGGCGCGGTGACCGCCACCGCATCCTTCCGCTTCGCCAAATGGCTGCCCGAATGGCTGGAGAAATCCGGCGCGAAACTGGTGATCGGCAAGGGCGGCATGAGCTCGAAGGACTACAAGTCCTACTTCGTACCGAACGGCGCGATCTACCTGTCGACCGTGGGCTACGGCACCGGCGCGCTGCTGGGCCGGGGCGTCGAGAACGTCGAGGCCGTGCACTGGCACGAGGAGCTGGGCCTCGCCCAGGCCATGTGGGTGATCCGCTGCAAGCGGATGGGCCCGTTCATCGTCGCCTCAGACATGGAGGGGAATTGCCTCTTCGAGCGCGAGAACGCGCGGATCTCTGAAGGGCTGGCGAAGGCCTACGAGGGCACGCGGCCAGCGACGCTTAAGCGCTTCGGCGAGACCGACGACAAGTCCGAGGAACTGATCGGCTGAGGCCGGTCAGACCAGGACCCTCAGCAGCAGGACCGCGCCCGAGACCAGCATCATCGCGATGATCAGCCGCCGGAACTGGTCGTCCTGCAGCCGCCGGAACACCGCGATCCCGATCTGCGCCGAGATCATCGTCACCGGCAGCGCGACGAGGATCAGCACCAGCGTCTCGCGCCCGTAGGCGCCGTTCCAGGCGAGCGTCAGCGCGGTCAGCCCCAGCACCGCGACGTTGAAGGGCTGCAGCACGGCGCGGACGTCGGATTTGGGCCAGGGCCGCAGCGCGCACCACATGGTCGGCAGAGCCCCCGACAGGGCCGCCGCCCCGCCCAGCAGCCCGCCGAGGAACCCCACGCCCATGTCGATCCCCGGCGTCGGGCGGGTGAGCTTGGGCAGCGCCGCGCGGAAGCTGAAGAACCCGCCATAAAGCAGCATGAAGAGCGCGATGGTCAGCTTCAGCGCATCCGCCGAGACGACCGCAAGCGCCGCGACGCCCAGCGGGATGCCCGGCAGCGCGGGCAGCAGGAAGCGCAGCAGGCGGCGCTTCTGCTCGAACATCGATGCCCGCACGATCCAGACGCCCTGCAACCCGCTGACGACCGACATCACCACGACGATCGAGACGGCCTGCAGCGGCGGCATGATCTGCAGCCAGAACCCCAGCGCGAAAAGCGCCGTGCCGAAGCCCGCCAGCCCGTTGATGAACCCGCCCGAGGCCGCGCCCAGCAGCAGGAGCGCCACCATTTCAAACGACATCGCGCAGCCTCGCCGTCTCGGGCGTCAGCTCGCCCACCGCGACCGCGCCGCGCAGGCGCAGCACCAGCTCGTCGATGGCGCGGGTCTTCAGACTGTCGGCGCGGGCGATCACGCCCAGATGCCGCTTCGGCGCGTCGGGGCCGAGCGACAGGCGCTTGAGCGGCAAGGGTCGCATCGTGTGGACCGAGCGGCGCGGCGCGATGGCCACGCCCATGTTGCACAGCACCATCGAGGAAATCGCTTCAAGCCCCTCCAACTCCATGACCTCTGTCACGGTGATCTTGCGGTCCTGCAGCCAGGCCTCGATCGTGGCGCCCACGACCGCGTCGCGGCTGAAGCGGATGAAGGGCTGGCTGCGCAGCAGCTCCAGCACGTCGTCGCTCTCGGTGTCGACGGCGGCCAGAAGGACGAGATCCTCGACCGCGACCTCGTGCCAGACATGCCCCTCCGGCACGTGGCCCGGGCGCGAGACGATGGCCGCGTCGATCAGCCCGCGCTCGACCTCGCGCAGGAGCGCGTTGGTCAGCCCGCCCTGCAGCCGGACCCGCAAGTCCGGCCAGGCCTTGCGCAGCGCCGAGACGGTCAGCGGCACCAGACCCGTCAGCGTCGTCGGCACCGCGCCCAGCAGAAGCTCGCCCGACAGCCCGTCATCGCCCAGGACGGACGGGACCAGCGCGTCATATTCGGCCACCACCTTGCGGGCCTTCGCCACCATGGCGCGGCCGACGGGCGTGAGTTGCGGGGTGCGGCGCGAGCGGTCGAACAGGGTCACGCCCCATTCGGCCTCGAGCGCCTTCATCTGCTGGCTGACGGCGGCATGGGTGACGAAGACCGCGTCGGCGGCCGCGCTGAAAGTCCCATGATCGTCGACCGCGATCAGGGTCCGGAGCATCCGGATCGACATCCGCGCCCTCCCCGACCGCGTATTGAAAGCAATACTTTCGTAAGCTGTAAATTTTTGGTGCTTTCTGATAGATTTTCCTTAACCCTATCCTTTGTCAAGGACCGCCACGCGCCCCTCGGGAGGAGGGAGCGCCAAGGCGCGGTCCGTGGAATGGGAGGATCGACATGACACGAATTCGCACGGGCGTTCTGGCCGCTGCACTGGCCGGACTGACCGCCACGGCGGCCTGGGCCGAGTATCCGGAACGGGCCATCAACATGGTCATTCCCTACGGCGCGGGCGGCGCGACCGACATCTCGGCCCGCTCCATCGCCGAGCCTCTGGGCAATGCCGTGGGCCAGCCACTGGTCATGGCCAACATCACCGGCGCGGGCGGGGCCACCGGCTCGGTCGCGGTGCAGAACGCGCAACCCGACGGCTATACGATGCTGTTCGCGCGCGTCGGCTCGCACAGCGTGAACCCGGCGATGAAGGCGACGCTGCCCTACACGCTGGACGATTTCCGCTTCGTCAACGTCTACGAGATCAACCCCTTCGCCTGCGCCGTGGCCGCCGGGTCCGACATCCAGTCGATGGACGACCTGATCGCCAAGGCCAATGGCGACGGCGTCGCCTTCTCCTCCTCGGGCGTGGGCTCGGGCCTGCACCTAGGCGCGGTGATGGTGCTCGACGCCTTCGGGGTCGAGGACGCGGCCAACACCGCGACGCATATCCCGCAGCAGGGCGGCGGCGCGGCGGCGACGGCGGTGCTCAACGGCACGGCCGATTTCCTCTGCACCAACTCCTCTTCGGTGGCGAGCTTCATCGCCAACGGCCAGATGCGTCCCCTGCTGGTGACCACGCCCGATCCGATCGAGGGCTTCGACGCCCCCTCGGCCGCGGATCTGGGCAAGCCCGAGCTGGAGCGCCTCGTGGGCTGGACCGGCATCGCCGGCCCCGCGGACCTGCCCGACGACGTCGCGGCCAAGTGGGGCGAGTGGATGGCCGAGGCCACGTCGGACGAGAACTTCCGGACCGTGATGGAAAGCCGCGGCTCGATCATCGAGCTGATGGGCCCGGAGGAGGCCAATGCCTTCATCCAGACCCAGTACGAAACCTTCCGCGCGCTCGTGGACGAGCTTGGCATGCGCATCGAAGGCTGACAGGCTGATCTGAGCCAGGGCGCGGCGGGCACCCGTTCGCCGCGCCCCATCCATCCGGAGAGCCGCCTTGCCCGAACGACGACTGCATCTCCAGCTCGGCATCGGGGCCGTGCTGGTCGCCGCGCTCCTGCTCTTCTGGGCGATCCCGACCTGGGTGTCCTCGCCCTCCAATGTCCGCAACATCGTGCTCTCGCCGCTGTTCTGGCCGAACACGCTGGCGGCGCTGACCGCGCTGATCGGGCTGTCCCTGATCGCGACCGCGCTGCGCCTGCCGCGGGCCGAGAAGGCCGCGTCGGATGTCCACGACCGGCCGCAGGCCGTCGCGCGGCTCGTCGGGGCCGCCGTGGTGATGGTCGTCACCTTCTGGGCCCTGCCGCGGCTGGGCCTCGTCTGGACGGCGATGCTGGCCTTTGCGGCGCTGGCCTTCCTGGTGAAGACGCGGCACCCGGGCTGGGCGCTGGGCTCGGCGGTCCTGGTGCCGCTCCTGCTCTATCTCTTCTTCGCCAAGGTCGCCGGGGTCGCGATCCCGCAGGGCGAATTCATAAGACTTCCGTGAAGGAGCGTTTCCCATGGGCCTGATGGACAGCCTGATGGCCGGCCTCTCGCTGGTCGGCAATGTCGAGGCCTTCCTCGCGCTGGGCCTCGGCGTCCTCATCGGCGTGATCGGCGGCGCGATCCCAGGCATGTCGGCCACCATGGCCGTCGCCCTGACCCTGCCCTTCACCTTCGCGATGCAGCCGATCACCGGCATCCTGCTGCTGCTTGGCGTCTACAAGGGCGGCATCTTCGGCGGCTCGATCCCGGCGATCCTGATCAAGACGCCGGGCACGCCTGCTTCCTCGGCGACGGTGCTCGACGGCTATCCGCTGGCCGAGAAGGGGCTGGCGGGCAAGGCGCTGGGCATGGCGCTCTGGGCCTCCTGCACGGCGGACCTGATCTCGAACCTGGCGCTGATCCTGTTCGCGGGCTGGCTGGCCAGCTTCGCGCTGTCCTTCGGCCCGCCCGAGTTCTTCACGCTGATCCTGTTCTCGCTGACGATCATCGCGGGCGTCTCGGGCGACAGCCTGCTGCGCGGCGCGCTCTCGGCGCTTCTGGGGCTGCTCCTGGCGACGATCGGGCTCGATCTCGTCTACGGCACCAACCGCTTCACCTTCAGCGACCCGAACCTGATGGGCGGGCTCAATTTCATCGCCGTTCTGATCGGTCTCTTCGCCATTCCCGAGATCCTGTCCATGGTCTGGAACCCCCGCGCGCATGAGGGGCAGACCCGGTCGCTGGGCGACAATTGGGTGACGATCAAGGAATACCTCGCCTCGTTCAAATCCATCGTCCGCGGCAGCCTGATCGGCGTGTTCCTGGGCTCGATCCCCGGCATCGGCGCGGCGCCATCCGCGTTTCTCAGCTATTCCGAGGCGCGGCGGAAATCGCCCAACAGGGCCAATTTCGGCAAGGGCGAGCTTGAGGGCGTCGCCGCCTCCGAGGCGGGCAATAACGGCGTGGCGGGCGCGACGCTGATCCCGCTCCTGGCGCTGGGCGTACCCGGCGACGTCATCACCGCGATCATCATGGGTGCCTTCATGATCCACGGGCTGCAGCCCGGGCCGATGATGTTCATCATCAACGTGGACATCATCTACGGGCTGTTCATCGGGCTGATCGTCAGCTCGGTCTTTTTGTTCTTCATCGGCTCGGTCGCGATCAGGGCGTTCAAGTTCGTGGCCGACATCCCGCGCGGCGTCCTGTTCCCGGCGGTGATGATCCTCTGCGTCTACGGAGTCTTCGCCGTGAACAACAACCTGTTCGACGTGGGCGTCATGTTCGCCATGGGTTGGGTCGGCTTCTTCTTCCTGCGGTTCCAGATCCCCGCCGCGCCCTTCCTGATCGCCTTCATCCTCGGCCCGCTTCTCGAGGACAATTTCCGGCAGGCGATGCTGATGTCGGGCTCCTCGCCGCTGATCCTGTTCCGGGGGCCGATCACCTGGGTCTTCTGGTCGCTGACCGCGATCACGGTGATCGCCATTGCGCGCGCCGGCTGGAAGGCCGCGCGCCGCCGGGGGACCCCGGCATGAGGGGCGCGGACCTTCTGATCGCGACGCTGAAGGCGGCGGGCGTTACGCGGATCTACTCGCTGTCGGGCAACCAGATCATGCCGGTCTACGACGCCTGCCTCACGGCGGGCATCCGGATCGTGCACACCCGCCATGAAGGCGCGGCCGTCTTCATGGCCGAGGCGCATGCCCAGATGACGGGCGAGGTCGGCGTGGCTCTGGTCACCGCCGGCTGCGGGCTGGCCAATGCGCTGGGTCCGCTTCTGACCGCGCGCGAATCCGACAGCCCGGTGCTGCTTCTGTCGGGGGACAGCCCGGTCGCGCAAGACGGGCGCGGCGCTTTCCAGGAGATGGACCAGACCGGCATGACCCGGCCCCTGACCAAGCTGTCGCTGCGGCCCCGCAAGCCCGCCGATCTGGGGCCCGCGACGGCGCGCGCGCTGCGCGTGGCGATGTCCGGCCGCCCCGGGCCGGTCCATGTCGCGCTGGCCTTCGATGCGGTCGAGGGCGACGCGGGCGACGCCCCCGTGCCCCTGGCGCCCCGGCGCGACCGCATGGCCATGGCCGGCGGCGAAGCCGCGCGCATCGCCGAGGCGATGGCCCGCGCCGCACGGCCGCTGATCCTGCTGGGCCCCGTGGTCTCGCCCACCCGCGAGCCGGGCCTGTCCGACGCGCTGGTCGACGCGCTGGACGCCCCTTCCATCCTGATGGAAAGCCCGCGCGGCCTGCGCGATCCGGCGCTGGGCCAGGCGGGCGCGGCCCTGCGCGAGGCGGATGTCGTGCTCTGCCTGGGCAAGCGGGTCGATTTCACGCTCGGCTTCGGCGCGCCGTTCCGCGACGATGCGCAGGTCTTCCTGGTCACGCCCGACCCGGCCGAGCGCGACCGCGCGCATCTCAACCTCGGCACCAAGCTCGCCGCGACCTCGACCGCCGATCCGCGCGACGCGGCCGAGGCGCTGATCGGCGCCGCGCAGGGCGGCGATCGTGACGCCTGGCGCGCCCGGGTGACCGACCTGCTCGACGCCCCGCCGCCCGAGCCCGATGCCACGGACGGGATCTCGCCCGCCCAGATCGGCGCCGCGGTGCAGCGCAAGCTCGACGCCGATCCGCGAAGCGTGGTGATCTGCGACGGCGGCGAATTCGGGCAATGGGCGCAGGCCACGACGCGCGCCGCACGGCGCATCACCAACGGCATCTCGGGCGCGATCGGCGGCGGGCCCTGCTATGCGCTGGCCGCGAAGATGGCCGATCCCGAGGCGCCGGTGATCGCGCTGGTGGGCGACGGCACGGTCGGCTTCCACTTCGCCGAGTTCGAGACCGCCGCGCGCGAGGGCGTGGCCTTCGTCGTCGTGGTCGGCAACGACCGCTGCTGGAACGCCGAGGCGCAGATCCAGATCCGCGATTACGGCGCCGACCGGCAGATCGGCTGCGACCTGAGCGGCGCGCGCTACGACGCGGCGGTGGCCGCGCTGGGCGGGCATGGCGAATACGTGACCGAGGCTGCCGGGCTCGACGCCGCGCTGGACCGCGCGCTGGCCAGCGGGAAGCCCGCGCTAGTCAATGTCGCGATGAAGGGCGCGGCGGCGCCCGCCGGGCATTGACGGACCACGTCCAGACCGTCGTCGCCGGGGCGGGCGTCATCGGCACCGCCATCGCCCGCGCGCTGGCGCAGGCGGGGCACGAGGTGCTGGTCCTGGAGGCCGAGGATTCGGGCCGTCACCACACCTCCGCGCGCAACAGCCAGGTGATCCATGCCGGCATCTACTACGCCCCCGGGTCGCTGAAGGCGCGGCTCTGCGTCCGCGGGCGCGAGATGCTCTACGATTTCTGCCGGACGCATCACGTCGACCACATCAACTGCCAGAAGCTGATCGTCGCCACATCCGACGCGCAGCTCGCGGAGCTGGAGACGCTCTGCGCGCGCGGGCGCGCGAACGGCGCGGGCGATCTGCGCGTGATCCCCGGCGCGGAGGCCAAGGCGCTGGAGCCGGGACTGGCCTGCCGCGGCGCCCTCGTCTCGCCCGAGACGGGCGTGGTCGATGCCAGCGCCTTCATGCACGCGCTGCAGGGCGAGGCCGAGGCGGCAGGCGCGGATTTCGCCCTTCGCGCGCCCCTGCGCCGCGTCACGCGGACGGCCGAGGGCTTCGCGCTCGACATCGCGGATGCGCATGGCACGCGCCTGACCTGCACCAACCTCGTCAACGCCGCCGGTCTCGGGGCCTGGGACGTGGCGCGCGCGATGGACGACCCCGGCATCGAGATACCGGTCCAGAACTTCGTGAAGGCCTGCTACTTTTCGCTGGGCGGGCGCCCCTCGCCCTTCGAGCGGCTGATCTATCCCGCGCCGGACGCGGCCTCGCTGGGCGTCCATTCGATCCGCGACACCGGCGGCCAGGTGCGCTTCGGACCCTCGGTCCATTACCTCGACGCGCCGGTGATCGACTATCGAAACGATGTGGATGCTGGGCCGTTCTACGACGCGATCCGCAAGTTCTGGCCCGGCCTCCCCGACGGCGCGCTGGCCCCGGATACCTGCGGCATCCGCCCGCGCATCACGCCGCCGGGCGAACCGCTGGCGGATTTCATGATCCGCGGGCCGGGGGATCACGGGGTGGCCGGGCTCGTGCATCTGTTCGGGATGGAAAGCCCCGGCCTGACCTCCTCGATGGCGGTCGGGGAGCACGTGGCGGCGATGCTGGCCTGAAACGCAGAACGCGGCCCCGAAGGGCCGCGTCCGGTTCTTGTGATCGCGCTTGGGTCAGCCGTGCAGGTCGAAGCGGTCGAGCTCCATCACCTTGGTCCAGGCGGCGACGAAGTCCTTCAGGAAGGTCTCCGCCTTGTCGGATTGCGCGTAGTATTCGGCAATTGCGCGCAGCTGCGAGTTCGAGCCGAAGACGAGGTCGCAGCGCGTGCCGGTCCAACGCTCTTCGCCGGTCTTGCGGTCGCGCGCGACATAGCGCGTCGCGCCCTCGCTCTCCGGCTTCCACTCGGTGCCCATGTCGAGCAGGTTGACGAAGAAATCGTTCGTCAACACGCCCGGACGGTCGGTCAGAACGCCGTCCTTGCCGCCGGCATGGTTGGCGTCCAGCGCACGCAGACCGCCCACCAGCACCGTCATCTCGGGCGCCGTCAGTGTCAGCAGCTGCGCCCGGTCGACCAGCAGTTCTTCCGGCGAGGCGGTGAACTCGACCGCCTGGAAGTTGCGGAAGCCTTCGGCCCGCGGCTCGAGCGGCTCGAAGCTCTCGGCATCCGTCTGCGCCGCGCTCGCGTCCGTGCGGCCCGGCGTGAAGGGCACCTCGACCGCGTGGCCGCCAGCCTCGGCCGCCTGTTCGACCGCGGCGCAACCGCCCAGCACGATCAGGTCGGCCAGGCTGACCTTCGTGTCGCCCTTCGCGTCGAACTCCGCCTTGATGGCCTCCAGCTTCGCCAGCACGTCGGCCAGCTGCGCCGGCTGGTTCGCTTCCCAGTCCTTCTGCGGGGCCAGGCGGATGCGCGCGCCGTTGGCGCCGCCCCGCTTGTCGGACCCGCGATAGGTCGAGGCCGAGGCCCAGGCCGTCTGGATCAGCTGCTGCGCCGGGACGACCGCCAGCAGCTTGGCCTTCAGCTCCGCGATATCGGCCGCGTCGACCAGCGGGTGATCCACCGGCGGGATCGGATCCTGCCAGATCAGATCCTCGGCCGGGACCTCGTCGCCCAGGTAGCGGATCTTCGGGCCCATGTCGCGATGGGTCAGCTTGAACCAGGCCCGTGCATAGGCATCGGCGAAGGCCGCGTGATCGTCGCGGAACTTCTCCGAGATCTTGCGATAGGCCGGGTCCGTGATCAGCGCGATATCGGTGGTCGCCATCATCGGCGGATGCCGCTCGTCGTCATGCGCGTCGGGCACGATGTCCTGCGCTTCCGGCTGCTTGGGCTTCCACTGATGCGCGCCGGCGGGCGACTTGGTCAGCTCCCAGTCCCAGCCGAAGAGCGTCTCCCAGTAGGAATTATCCCAGGTCGTGGGCGTGGGCGTCCAGGCGCCTTCGAGGCCCGAGGTGACGGTGTGCTTGCCGTTGCCGGTCTCGTAGGGGTTCTTCCAGCCGAAGCCCATATCCTCCATCGCCGCGCCCTCGGGCTCCGCGCCCAGCAGGGTCGCGTCACCGTTGCCGTGCGCCTTGCCGAAGGTGTGCCCGCCCGCGATCAGGGCGACAGTCTCCTCGTCGTCCATCGCCATCCGGGCGAAGGTCTCGCGGATGTCATGGGCGGATTGCTCGGGATCCGGGCGGCCGTCGGGGCCTTCGGGGTTCACGTAGATCAGGCCCATCTGGACCGCGGCCAGCGGGTTCTCGAGGTAGCGGCCCTCGGACTGGTCGCCGTAGCGCGCCTTGCCGTCGAGCCAGGTGTCCTCGGTGCCCCAGTAGATGTCCTCCTCGGGCTCGTAGATATCGGCCCGGCCGCCGCCGAAGCCGAAGGTCTTGAAGCCCATCGTCTCCATCGCGACGTTACCAGCCAGGATGAACAGGTCGGCCCAGCTGATCGCGTCGCCGTATTTCTGCTTTATCGGCCAAAGCAGGCGGCGCGCCTTGTCGAGATTGCCGTTATCGGGCCAGGAGTTCAGCGGCGCGAAGCGCTGCGAGCCCGAGGACGAGCCACCGCGGCCATCGGCGGTCCGGTAGGTGCCGGCGGAGTGCCAGGCCATGCGGACGAAGAACGGGCCGTAATGGCCGTAATCGGCGGGCCACCAGTCCTGGCTGTCGGTCATCAGATCGGCCAGGTCCTGCTTCAGCGCCTTCAGGTCGAGCGTCTTGAACGCCTCGGCATAGTCGAAGGCCTCGCCCGTGGGCGTCGTCTGCGGCAGGTTCTGGTGCAGGATGCGCAGGTTCAGCGCGTTGGGCCACCAGTCTTTGTTGGTGCGCCCCTTGTTGGTGGTGTGAAGCGTGACACCGTGGATGACCGGGCACTTGCCCGCGCCGCTGTCGGATCCGTCCATCATCGTCTCTCTCCCGTCTCGAAGCCCGCGCGGGGCCGAATGATGCGTCCCGATACCAGCCCGGGGCCATTTGCAAAAGTTGCATTTTCCAATCCGCTCTATAACCAGAGCCTATGAAGAACCTGACCCTCCGACAGTTCCGCTATTTTGAGGCGCTGGCCCGGCACGGGCATTTCGGCCGCGCGGCCGAGGCCTCGGCGATCTCGCAGCCCGCGCTCTCGGTCCAGATCCGCGAGATGGAGGAGACGCTGGGCGTGGCGCTCTTCGAACGCGGCCCGCGGGGGGTGACGCTGACCGGCGTGGGCCGCGAGGTGGCGGGGCGCGTGCGCGACATCCTGCGGCATGTGGACGAGCTGGGCGACCTCGCGCGCCTGTCCCGCGGCGCGCTCTCGGGGCGGGTGCGGCTGGGCATCATCCCGACGGTCGCGCCCTATCTCCTGCCGCGCCTGACCGAGGCACTCGCCGCCGCCTATCCGGGGCTGGAGCTCGACCTGCGCGAGACGATCACCCCCCGGCTCGTCGAGGCGCTGGAGCAGGGGACGCTCGACGCGGCCATCGTCGCGCTGCCCGTGTCCGAGCCCTCGCTGGCCGAGGCGCCGCTCCTGTCGGAGGCCTTCGTGCTGGTCCGCCCGGCGGCCGAGGCCGACCGCCCGATGCCCGACCCCGCGGCGCTGGCGCGGATGAAGCTGCTGCTTCTGGAAGAGGGCCATTGCTTCCGCGACCAAGCGCTGGAGGTCTGCGCGCTGCGGCCGAACGCGCGGCGCCACGGGCTGGAGGCCGCCTCGCTCTCGACGCTGGTGCAGATGGTCGGCGCGGGGCTCGGCGTCACGCTGATCCCCGAGATGGCCGTCGCGGTCGAGGCGCGTTCCGCCCCCGTCGCCATCGGCCGCTTCCCCGACCCGCCGCCCGCGCGCAGCATCGGGCTGGTCTGGCGCCGGACCTCGCCGCTGGGTCCGCAATTGGCCGAGCTGGCGCGCACCCTGCGCGACGGGCTGGGCTAGCGGCGCGGGGCGGTCAGGTCGTCTCGACCACGAAATCGGGCCGGATGCCGCTGGCCGCGATCGCGCCCGCGACGTCCCGCCCCTTCAGAAGCCCGTGCCCCGTCACCAGCGCCGAGGCCACGCCCGCGACCTGCGCGCCCAGCACGTCGGTGTGCAGCGCGTCGCCGACCATCAGCGCGCGGCGTCCGGGGCGGTGACCCAGCCGGTCGAAGGCGAGGTCGAAGATGTCGGCGAAGGGTTTGCCGTGAAAGCGCGGCGCAACGCCCGTCGCATCGGCCAGCGCGTGGGCCCAGTGCCCGGGCTCGCGCGAGGCGCCGTTCTCGCGCGGCGCAGCGAGATCGGGATTGCCGACCAGCACGGGGCGCGGGCGGTCGCGAAGGGCCCGGACCAGTCGATCCTGCCGCGCCTCGGTCCAGATGGCCGAGCCGATCAGGAGAAACCCCTCGGCCGCCTCGTAATCCGCCGGATCGTCGCCGAGGAACCGCAGGTCCAGCCCCTCCAGATCGGCGCGGCCGAGGTCGGGATTGGCCATGACACCCCAGTGGCGTCCGGCCTCGCCCGTCAGCGCGGCCAGCAGGGCCTTCCGGCTCGTCACCACGTCCTCGGGCGCGAAGCCGAAGCCCAGCCGGTCGTATTTCTCCATGAGCTTCGCATGCGGGAAGCCCGCGGCGTTCGACACGACCAGCACCCGCTTGCCCGCATCGCGCAGCGCGTGGACACGCTCGACAGCGCCGGGGATGGCGCCATCGCCCACATTCAGCACGCCGAAGGCGTCCAGCAGAAAGATGTCGAACCCGTCGGCGATCTCGGACAGGTCGCGCGCGGGCGCGCAGGCGCCGCCCGGCCCGGCCTCGGGCAGGCGCGCGCGCACGGCCTCGTAGCCCGCGAAGATGTCGCCGAAATCGCTCAGATGATCGCGCCCCGGACCTTGGCCGAGACCCATTCCGAGATCACCACCGCGAACAGGATCACCAGAAGGATCAGCGAGACCTGCGGCCAGGCCAGCGTGTTGAGCGAGGCCTGCAGTTGCAGCCCGATTCCGCCCGCGCCGACCAGCCCCAGCACGGTCGATTCCCGGATGTTGATGTCCCAGCGGAACACCGCGATCCCCGCGAAGGCGGGCGCGATCTGCGGGACGATGCCGAAGGCCATGACCTGCCAGCGCGATCCGCCCGTCGCGGTGATCGCCTCGACCTGGCTGCGGTCGATCTCCTCGATGGCCTCGTAGAGCAGCTTGGCGCAGAAGCCGATCGAGCGGATGGCGATGGCGCAGATCCCCGCGAAGACGCCCGGCCCGATGATCGCGATCAGCAGAAGCGCCCAGATCAGCGAGTTGATCGAGCGCGTCGCCACGATGATCAGGAGCGCCAGGGGCCGCACGAAGACGCGCGAGGGGGTGGTGTTGCTGGCCGCCAGGAAGGCCACCGGAACCGCCATGACCAGCGCGGCCATGGTGCCCAGCGTGGCGATGTTGATCGTGTCCCAGATCGGCAGCCAGAGGCTGTCCATGTAGGACCAGCGCGGCGGCGTGGCGCGGGTGAAGATGTCGGACGCGATGCGCGGCGCGTCCCAGACGAAGAACCAGGTCGTCGATTCCGAGATCCGGACCCAGCACCACAGGAAGGCGGCGAGGCCCAGCAGCCATCCGAACCAGCGGACCATGGATTGGCCCGTCGTGCGCTTGCGCCAGGCGGGGCCGGCCGTCGTTTCGATCACCGGCATGTCACTGCACCCGCGCACGGACGATGCCGCTGAGATATTCGAGCGCCATCACGATGCCGATGATGATCAGCAGGATGGCCGCCGCCGTGTCGTATTCGTACCGATCGAAGGCGGTGTTCAGCGTCGCGCCGATCCCGCCCGCGCCGACGAGGCCGAGGATCGCGCTCTCGCGGAAATTGATGTCGATCCGGTACATCGACAGGCCGATGAGCCGGGGGATGACCTGCGGCTGGATGCCGTAGGTGATCCATTGCGACCAGCGCGCTCCGGTCGCGCGGACCGCCTCGGCCTGGCTGCGATCCATCGACTCGATATCCTCGGCCAGCAGCTTCGACAAAAAGCCGATGGTCGCGAAGCTGAGCGTCAGGAAGCCCGCCAGCGGCCCGAAGCCGAAGATCGCGACCAGCAGGATCGCCACGATGATCTCCTGCAGGGCGCGGCTGACGGCGATGATGCCGCGGCAGATCATGTAGACCGGCAGCGGCGCGATGTTGCGCGCGGCCCCCAGCGCGATCGGGATCGAGATCAGGATGCCCACCACCGAGGACGCCACCGTCATCACGATGGATTCCAGCATGCCGCTCCAGATGTCGGAGGCGCGCGAGGTGAAATCGGGCGAGGTGAAGGCCAGCACGAAGGCCCAGCCTCGGTCCAGACCATCATAGACCCGGCCCCAGTCGACCTCGACCGAGGCGATGGCCAGCACGAGATAGACCAGGAGCCCGAGCCCCAGCACCCAGCGCAGCCAGGCGCGCTGGACCAAAGGCGGCTTGCGCCAGCGGGTGCCCAGCATGTCGTCGAGTTCGCGATGGCTCATTCCGCGGCCTCCACCGGCGCCTCGTCGTCCTTCTTGATCGTCGCTTCCCAGTCTTCCTCGCCGTAGATCTCGGTCAGCTTGTCGGGGCTGAGCCCGTCGGGCGGGCCGTCATAGACGATCTCGCCGAAGCGCAGGCCGATGACGCGCTGCACGAAGCGCTGCGCCAACGCGACGTCGTGGATGTTGATGATCGCGGCCAGCCCCCGCTCCTCGCAGAGCTCGCAGATCAGCCGCATGATCTGGCGGCTGGTCTTGGGGTCGAGCGAGGCGGTCGGCTCGTCGACCAGCAGAAGCTTGGGGTCCTGGATCAGCGCGCGGCAGATGCCCACGCGCTGGCGCTGCCCGCCCGATAGCTCGTCGGCACGCTTGTCGGCCATGTGCAGAAGGCCCACGCGGTCGAGAAGGCGGAACGCCTCGTCCACGTCCTTCTGCGGGAAGCGGCGGGCGAGCGAGCGCCAGAAGCCGACATAGCCCAGCCGGCCCGACAGCACGTTCTCCATCACCGTCAGGCGCTCGACCAGGGCGTATTCCTGGAAGATCATGCCCATCCGGCGGCGTTCGCGGCGCAGCGCGCCCTGGCCCAGGCCCGTCAGCTCGGTCTCGGCCAGCCAGACCTTGCCCGAGGACGGCTCGACCAGCCGGTTGATGCAGCGGATCAGGGTCGATTTGCCCGCGCCCGAGGGCCCGATCAGCGCCAGCACCTGCCCCGAGGGCACCTCGAGATCTACGGCCTTCAGCGCCTGGTCGCCCGTCTTGTAGGTCTTCACCAGCTTCTCGAGCCGCAGCATGGTCCGTCTCCCCCCGGATGTCTCGCGCGGCGACCCATGGCCGCCGCGCGCGCTGTCGTCAATCGCGCGCGATCACTCGCAGGCGTAGCTGACGCCGTTGGCGGCGTCGATCTTGCGGATGACGTCCCAGAACTCCTGGTAGGTCATCTCGAGGAACTGCGCCTCGCCGTTCTTGGAGAATTCCTCCTCCAGCGACGTGCCCTCCCACTCGAAGCTGAAGAAGGCGTCGCGGATCGACTGCTGCAGCTCGGGCGTCAGGTTGTAGACCGTGCCGTATCCCGTCGTCGGGAAGGTCTGCGAGGTGTAGATCACCTTGAGCTGGTCCTCGGTGACCACGCCACGCTCCAGCATCCGCTCCTTGACCGAGTTGGCGATGGCGGCGGCCGGGTAGTCCTGGTTGGCGACGCCCAGGATCGAGTTGTCGTGCTTGCCCGAAAAGACCGGCTCGAAATCGGCGCCCGCTTCCATGTCGAAATCCGACTTCAGGATCGCCGAGGGCGCCTTGAAGCCCGAATTCGAGGTCTCGGAGGTGAAGGCCAGCTGGCCGCCCTTGATGTCCTCGACGGCGTCGATCCCGCTCTCCGGATGGGTGATGATCTCCATCTCGTAGCCGAAAGAGCCGTCCTCGCCCGCCATGATAGTGAAGGGCCGGAAGCCCGCGCAATTGACCGCCAGCGGGTTCGAGCCGGTGTTGAAGCCCGCGATATGCAGGCGGCCCGAGCGCATCGCCTCGATCTGCGCGGCGTTGTTCTGGACGGGGAAGAACTCGACGTTCTTGCCGGTCTGCTCCTCCAGATAGGCCAGGAAATCGGCCCACGCGGTCGCGTAGACGGCGGGGTCCTCGACCGGGGTGTAGGCGAAGATCAGCGTGTCCGGGTCGATCTGGTCGGCCGGATCCGCGGGCACGTCGGCGATCAGGTCGCCATCGGTGTCGCAATAGCGGTCGTCCAGATCGCCGCGCGGGCAGTCCTGCGCCATGGCGGGCGCTGCGGCGAAGGCGATCGCGCCCAGCGCGACGGCGCCCAGAAGTCGGGTCTTGGTCATCTCTCTCTCCCTGTTCTGCGGGCCCGTCTTCGGCGGACCCGCGGTTTCCGCGCCGCCCCTCTGAGGCAACTGGATGACAGGACCATGACGGCCCGCGCGAAAATCGTCCAGTTCCCGTTGCCCTCTCGGGCCGGTCAGGCGCCGTGATAATCGCGGAACCAGTCCACGAAGCGGTCGATGCCGGTCTGCAGCGGCGTGACCTGGCGGGGCCCGATCAGCGCGTCCTGCAGGGTCGTGTCCGCCCAGGTCGCAGGCACGTCGCCGGGCTGCATCGGATGCATCTCGCGAAGCGCCGCGCGGCCCGCGGCCCGTTCGATCGACGCGACGAACTCGGCCAGCTCGGTCGGGCGGCCGGTGCCGATATTGACGATCCGGTGCGGCGCGACCGGGCTCAGGCTGTCGAAATCGCCCGCCGGCGCGTCGCCGGGCGGCACGTCGATCAGCGCGACCAGCCGCTCGACGAGGTCCCCCACGAAGGTAAAGTCCCGCCGCATGTCACCGCCGTTGAACAGCTTGATCGGCCGCCCCTCGAAGATCGCCGAGGTGAAGAGCGACGGCGCCATGTCGGGCCGGCCCCAGGGTCCGTAGACGGTGAAGAACCGGAACATGGTCGTGGGCAGACCGTAGAGATGGGCGTAGCTGTGCGCCATCGCCTCGGTGGCCTTCTTGGTCGCGGCGTAGAAGGACATCTGGTGATCGGCGCGGTCGATCTCGCGGTAGGGCATAGCCGTGTTCGCGCCGTAGACCGAGGAGGTCGAGGCCAGCAGCAGATGCGCCGGCGGTCGATGGCGCGCCGCCTCCAGCAGCGCAAATGTCCCGCGCAGATTGGCATCGACGTAATCGCCCGGCGCCTCGATCGAGTGCCGGACCCCGGCCTGCGCAGCGAGATGGATGACGGCGTCGAAGGGCCCGGCCCCCCAGGCCCGCGCGAAGGCGTCCGGATCCTCCAGCCGCCCCTCGACCCAGGCGAAGCCGTCCCGCGGCTCCAGCCGCGCGTTGCGCGCGCGCTTGAGCGCGGGGTCGTAGTAATCGCTCATCGCGTCGAGCCCGGTCACCCGCCAGCCATCGTCAAGCAGACGCGCGGCGACGTGATGCCCGATGAACCCGGCCGAGCCGGTGACGAGAGCGTGACGCGGCGCGGTTCGGGTTTCGGCCATGATGCCGTCATGCCCGCCCGCCCCGCGACCTGTCAAACGCCGCGACGCGGTTATGGAAAGCCTAAGCGCGAGCGGCTAGTCATGGGGCCGGAGCCGCAACGCCGAGGGATCATGCACGTCGAGGACACCGCCCTGCCGGGCGTGAAGCTGCTGATCCCGGTCCGTCACGGCGACGCCCGCGGCTTCTTTTCGGAGACCTGGAACCGCGACCGCTTCGCCGCCGCCGGCATCACCGCCGAGTTCGCGCAGGACAACCACTCGCTCTCGGCGCAGGCCGACACGGTGCGCGGGCTGCATTTCCAGGCCCCGCCGCGGGCGCAGGGCAAGCTCGTGCGCTGCGGGCGCGGCGCGCTGTTCGACGTCGCCGTCGATATTCGCCGCGGCTCGCCCTACTATGGCCAGTGGGTCGGCTACGAGCTGAGCTTCGACAATGGCCGCATGCTCTGGATCCCCCCGGGCTTCGCCCACGGCTTCGCGACGCGCGAACCTGGGACCGAGATCGTCTACAAATGCACCGACACCTATTCGCCCGCGCATGACGGCGCGCTGGGCTGGGACAGCTGCGGCATCGACTGGGGCCTGACCGGCGACCCGATCCTGTCCGACAAGGACCGCGCCGCCCCGCCGCTCGCCGATTTCGACAGCCCCTTCACCTGGGACGCGCCATGAAGATCCTCGTCACCGGCGGTTGCGGCTTCATCGGCTCGGCCGTGGTACGCGCCGCGATCCCGGCGGGCCACGCCGTCGTCAATCTCGACGCGATGACCTATGCCGCCGACCCCCGCAACGTGGCCCAAGTGGCCGAACATCCCGCCTACGCGTTCGAGCGGGCGGATATCCGCGATCGCCCGGCGCTCGACCGGGTCTTCGCCCGGCACGCGCCCGATGCCGTCCTGCATCTCGCGGCCGAAAGCCATGTCGATCGTTCGATCGACGGCCCGGCCGATTTCGTCGAAACCAACGTGACCGGCACCTTCAACCTGCTGGAATCCGCGCGCGCTTTCTGGATCGCACAAGGCCGGCCTGCGGGCTTCCGCTTCCACCACGTCTCCACCGACGAGGTCTTCGGCTCGCTCGGACCGACCGGCCAGTTCACCGAGGACACGCCCTACGACCCGCGCAGCCCCTATTCGGCGTCGAAGGCGGCCTCGGACCACCTCGTCCGCGCCTGGCACGAGACCTACAGCCTGCCGGTGTTGCTGACCAATTGCTCCAACAATTACGGGCCCTATCACTTCCCCGAGAAGCTGATTCCCGTGGTGATCCTGAACGCGCTGCACGGCCGGCCGATCCCGGTCTACGGGGAAGGCGCCAACGTGCGCGACTGGCTCTTCGTCGAGGATCACGCCGACGCGCTGCTGACCGTGCTGGCGCGCGGGACGGTGGGGCGCAGCTACAATATCGGCGGCGAGAACGAGGCCCGGAACATCGACCTCGTCCGCGCGATCTGCGCGATCCTCGACCGGCTGCGCCCCGACGGCGCGCCGCATGACCGGCTGATCCGCTTCGTGGCCGACCGCCCGGGCCACGACGCCCGCTACGCCATCGACCCGACCCGCATCCGCGCCGAGCTGGGCTGGCGGCCCTCGGTCACGCTGGAGGCGGGGCTGGAGCGGACCGTGCACTGGTATCTCGACCGCGAGGATTGGTGGCGCCCGCTGATGGACCGGCAGGGCGTGGGCCAGCGCCTAGGGACCGGGGGATGATCCTCGTCATCGGACGAACCGGGCAACTGGCCACCGAGCTGGGGCGCCGTCCGGGCACGCGCTGCCTCGGCCGGACGGAGGCCGATCTGACCGATCCCGAGGGCTGCGCCGACGCCATCCGCCGCGCCGCGCCCGCGGCCGTGATCAACGCCGCCGCCTGGACCGCCGTCGACGCCGCGGAGGAGGACGAATTCGGCGCGCATCTGGCCAATGCCCGCGCCCCCGCCGCCATGGCCCGGGCCTGCGCCGGGCTGGGCATCCCCTTCGTCCAGGTCTCGACCGATTACGTCTTCGCCGGTTCGGGCGACGCGCCGCACGCGCCCGACGCGTCGACGGCCCCGCTCTCGGCCTATGGGCGCACAAAACTCGCGGGCGAGGCGGCGGTGCGCGCCGCGGGCGGGCCGCATGCCGTCCTGCGCACCTCCTGGGTGGTCAGCGCGCATGGCTCGAACTTCGTGAAGACCATGCTGCGGCTGGGCCGCGACCGGGGCAGTCTTCGCATCGTGGCCGACCAGGTGGGCGGGCCGACCCCGGCACGCGACCTCGCCGCCGCCTGCGCCACCATCGCGCAGGCCCTGGTGGACGCGCCGGATCAATCTGGCACCTATCACTACGCCGGCGCGCCCGACATCAGCTGGGCGGGCTTCGCGCGCGCCATCTTCGAGACGGCCGGCCTCGCCTGTACCGTCACCGACATCCCGACCGCCGACTACCCGACGCCCGCGCCCCGGCCGCTCAACTCGCGCCTCGACTGCCGCACGATCGAGGCCGCCTTCGGCCTGGCGCGACCCGACTGGCGCGCGGGCCTGCGCGACATCCTGCACGACCTCGGAGAGATTCCATGACACGCAAGGGCATCATCCTCGCCGGCGGGTCGGGCACGCGGCTCTACCCGATCACCATGGGGCTCTCGAAACAGCTCCTGCCGATCTACGACAAGCCGATGATCTACTACCCGCTCTCGGTGCTGATGCTGGCCGGCATCCGCGAGATCGCGATCATCACCACGCCGCAGGATCGCGACCAGTTCCGCCGCACACTGGGCGACGGGGCCCAATGGGGCCTGCGGCTCGACTATGTCGAACAGCCCAGCCCCGACGGGCTGGCGCAGGCCTATCTGCTGGCCGAGGAATTCCTCGACGGCGCGCCCTCGGCTATGGTGCTGGGCGACAACATCTTCTTCGGCCACGGCCTGCCCGACCTGATGGCCGATGTCGGCCCCGAGGGCGGGACGGTCTTCGGCTATCACGTGGCCGATCCCCAGCGTTACGGCGTGCTGGAGTTCGACCCCGAGGGCGGCGTCCGCGGCATCGTCGAGAAGCCGGCCGTCGCGCCCTCGAACTACGCGGTGACGGGGCTCTATTTCCTCGACGGCACAGCGCCCGAACGCGCGCGCGCCGTCACGCCGTCCGACCGGGGCGAGCTGGAGATCACGGCGCTTCTGGAAAGCTACCTGCGCGACGGCGCGCTGTCGGTGCGGACCATGGGTCGGGGCTACGCCTGGCTCGACACCGGCACGCACGGCTCGCTTCTCGATGCGGGCAATTTCGTGCGCACGCTGGAGGAGCGGCAGGGCCTGCAGGCCGGGAGCCCCGACGAGATCGCGTTCCAGCAGGGCTGGATCGACGCCGATGCGCTGCGCCAGCGGGCGGCGATGTTCGGCAAGAACGCCTATGGCGACTACCTGACGGGGCTCTTGCGCGAATGACGCCGCTGCGGATCGCGCGGGTCGAGGGCTTCGCCTTCCGCCAGCCGCTGACCGACCCGGTCGCGACCTCCTTCGGGATCATGCGCGACCGGCCCGCCGTCTTCGTCCGGATCGAGGATGCCGAGGGCGGCTTCGGCTGGGGCGAGGTCTTCGCCAACTGGCCCGCCGCGGGCGCCGAGCATCGCGTGCGCCTGCTGGTGCAGGACGTGGCCCCGTTGCTGATTAGGCAGGCCTTCGACGACCCGCCCGCGCTGTTCCGCCATCTGGACGCGGCCACGCGCATCCGTGCCCTGCAATGCGGCGAACCGGGGCCGTTCGCGCAAGTCGTCGCCGGGCTGGACATCGCCGCCTGGGATCTCGCGGCGCGGCGGCGGGGCCTGCCCCTCGCGCGCATGCTGGGGGCCACGCGCGACGCGATACCTTGCTATGCCAGCGGCATCCCGATCGCCCGGGCGGGCGCGATGGTCGCCGCCGCCCGCGCCGCGGGCTTCCCGGCGGCCAAGGTGAAGGTCGGATTCGGTCCGGGCGAAGCGGCGCAGGTCAATCGCCTGTTGGCCGAGGCCAGGATCGCGATCATGGCCGATGCGAACCAGGCCTGGGAGGCGGATGCGGCGGCGGATTTCCTCGACGCGGTGGACGGGCTCGCCTGGCTGGAGGAGCCGGTGATCGCCACCGCGCCGGACGCGGTCTGGGCCCGGCTCGCCCGCCGCGGCACGCCGCTCGCGGGCGGCGAGAACCTCGCGGGCGCGCAGTTCGACGCGGCCATCGCCGCCGGGCATCTCTCCGTGATCCAGCCCGACGTCGCGAAATGGGGCGGCATCACCGGCTGCCGCGCGGTGGGGCGCGCGGCGGTGGCCGCCGGCCGGCGCTACTGCCCGCATTTCCTCGGCGGCGGGATCGGGCTGGCCGCTTCGGCGCATCTGCTGGCCGCGGTGGGCGGCGACGGCCTCTTGGAGGTCGACGTGAACCCGAACGCGCTACGCGACGCCTTCGGGGGCGATTACGCCGGACGCTGGACCGTCCCCGACACCCCCGGCCTCGGCATCGCGACGCTGCCCGAGGCGCTGGCGCCCTTCCTGACCCTGCACGAATCCGCCTGAGGCGCCCCCCCGCGCCGGCGCGGTTGCGCCGTGCGGCGGGCTTCTCTACCGTCACGTTTGTGAAACGCTGTTCCGCATAGTGAAATTGCGGATCTCTGGGAGGAGACATCATGAAATTGCTGACCACCACCGCGGCCGCGCTGTGCCTCGCCGCCTCCGCCGCCTTCGCGCAGACCACGCTGATCCTGGGCGAGGCCGGCCCGAACCGCGGCGCCCGCGCCGCCGCGCTGCAAAGCTTCGTGGACGATCTCGAGGCGCGCACCGACGGCGCGGTTCAGGTGGACGTGCAATGGGGCGGCGCGCTCTTCAAGGCGAACGCGGCCGCGGGCTCGATCGCCGACGGCGTGGCCGATCTGGGCACCGTCATCGGCGTCTACTTCCCGCAGGAGATGATCGGCTACGGCATCGCCGACCTGCCGCTGCGCAACGCCGATGCCTGGGTCGGGATGCGCGCCACCGACGCGCTGATGCGGGCCTCCGAGGCCATCGAGCAGCAGCTGGCCGACCAGAACCTCGTCTATATCGGCACCTTCACCACCTCGGCGGTGAATATCGGCTGCAAGGACGCGGCCATCCGGTCGGTCGACGACATCGAGGGCCTGAAGGTCCGCGGCGTCGGCGCCTATGGCGACACGTTCAAGGATTTCGGCGCCAACATGGTCGCGATGTCGATCTACGACGCCTATCAGGGTCTCGACACCGGGCTTCTGGATTGCAGCCAGGGCTACAGCTACGCCATCGCCGCGCTCAAGCAGCAGGAGGTGATCGACAGCTACACCCTGCTCGATTGGGGCCAGGTCGGCGCGCTGGGCATCTTCATGAACAAGGACATGCATGACAGCCTCGACCCGGCGGTGCAGGCGGCGCTGGCCGAGGCGGGCATCGCCATGGCCGACACGCTGGGCGAGCTCATCACCGCCGACAACGCGAAGGCGATCGAGACGATGCGCGAGGCGGGCGTCGAGATCATCGAGCTGGACGCCGCCGAGCGCGACAAGCTGGTCGCCCAGGGCACCCGCTACGTCGCCCAATGGGTCGAGCGCGCGAACCAGTCGGGCCTGAACGGCGAGACGCTCCTGGCCGAGTACGAGACGCTGCTCACCCAGTTCGCGGACGAGCGCGACGCGCAGGGCTACCCCTGGGAGCGCTGAGCCTCTCCGGGCGCGCCCGATCCCGGGCGCGCCCCACCCTCCCCGCGAGAGAGACATGCTGCATCGCATCGAACGCCTTCTGCTGGACCTGTCGGTCCTGGCCATCCTGGGCCTGGGCCTTCTGATCACGACCTCCGTGGTGATGCGCGCCACGATGGGCGGGGCGATCCCCGACACCATCGTCATCGTGCGCGAGCTGATGGTCGCCGCCATCGTCCTGCCGCTGGCCGCCGCGACCACTGCGCGCGCCCATATCGTGGTCGAGTTCCTGTCCAAGCGGATGCCGCGCCGTGTCCAGGACTGGCTGATCGTGGCCGGCAGCCTCGCCGGCTGCGCCGCGCTCTCGCCGCTGATCTATGCCGGCTGGCGCGAGGCGACCGAGACGCTGGCCTCGGGCACCTTCTTCTTCGGCGAGCTGGCGCTGCCGAAATGGCCGGGCCGGGTGATCTTCCTGATCGGCATGTGCTTTTGCTGGATCCGCCTTCTGCTGATGGCCGTGGCCGATATCCGCACGATCCGCGCCGGCGGGCATCTGGACCCCGCCGCGACCGCCGAAGACCTGATGGAGACGCCGTGATGGACGGCAGCACCGTCGGCCTCGTCGCCTTCGCTTCGGTCATCGGCCTTCTGGCGATCCGCGTGCCGATCGCCTTCGCGCTGGCGGGCGTCGCCACGGTGGGCAGCTTCGTGATGTTCGCCTTCCGCACCGGCGAGTTCATGCCCTGGCGCGCGGTCCGGCCCACCACCTCGATGGTGTTCTCCAACAGCTTCGACCTAATCCATTCCTATGACCTGTCGATGATCCCGCTCTTTGTGGCTTTGGGCCACATCGCCTACCGCGCGGACATCACGACCAAGATCTACCACGCCGCCCGCGTCTGGCTGGCCCGCCTGCCCGGCGGCGTCGCCATGGCCTCGGTCGTGGGCTGCGGCGGCTTCTCGGCGATCACCGGATCGTCGATCGCCTGCGCGTCGACCATGGGCCGCATCTGCTCGCCCGAGATGCTGCGCATGGGCTACGACACGCGGCTGGCCACGGCCTCGGTCGCGGCGGGCGGGACGCTGGGCTCGCTCATTCCGCCCTCGGTCCTGTTCATCATCTACGGCATCTTCACCGAGACCTCGATCTCGGCGCTCTTCCTCGCGGGCATCCTGCCCGGCCTTCTGTCGCTGGCGGGCTTCATCCTGGTGATCTGGATCTGGGTCCATCGCGACCCGTCCGCGGCCCCGATCCCCGAGGGGACGACGACGATGGGCGAACGCGGCCGCGCCGCGCTGGACGCCTGGCCCGCCGTCGCGCTCTTCGCGATCATCGTGGGCGGCATTTACGGCGGCATCTTCACCGCGACCGAGGCGGCGGCGATCTGCGTCACCGCGGCCGTGCTGATCGGCTTCGCCCAGCGCACGTTGACCTTCCGCGCGCTCTGGGACGCGCTGCGCGAAACGGCGATCCAGACCGCGTCGATCTTCCTGATCGCCGCGGCGGCCAAGATCTTCGTGGCCTTCATCGCGCTGACCGGTGTGGCCCCCGACATCGTCGGCGTGGTGACCGAGGCGGCGCTCTCCCCGGTCGTGCTGCTGATCGCCATCGCCGCGATCTACCTGGCACTCGGCATGTTCCTCGATCCAATCGGCATCATGGTCCTGACGCTGCCGCTGATGATCCCGCTGGTGGAAGGCTACGGCTTCGACCTGATCTGGTTCGGGGTGGTGGTGATCAAGCTACTCGAGATCGGGCTGATCACCCCGCCCGTGGGCCTGAACGTCTTCGTCATCGCCAGTGTCGTGGGCCGCGAGGTCGGGATCGACCGCATCTTCGCGGGCATCCTGCGCTTCCTGACCATCGACGTGTTGGTGCTGATCCTGATCATGACCTTCCCCATCATCTCGCTTCTCATCCCGGGGAGCATGTGATGGAGGACCGCCGCTTCGCCACCACGCTCGCCCGCGGCCTGTCGGTCCTGCGCGCCTTCCGCGCGGGCGAAGACGGGTTGGGCAATGCCGAGATCGCCGAACGGACGGGCCTTCCGAAATCCACGGTCTCGCGGCTGACCTTCACGCTGCAAAGCCTGGGCTACTTGACCCATGCGCGGCGCCACGATCTCTATCGGCCGGGGCCCGCGCTGCTGGTTCTGGGCAACCTCGCCGCCGCCTCGATCGGCTTCGTCGAGATGGCCGGCCCGCTGATGCAGCGGCTGGCGGACGAGACGGGGACGATGTCGATGCTCCTGGTGCGCGATGGCGGCCGGATGCTGATCGTGCGCACCTGGCGGCCGAACGGCATCGCCTCGCTCTGGCTGGAGGTCGGGGCGCGGCCGCCGCTCAACGGCTCCTCCTCAGGCCACGCGCTTCTGGGCGCACTGGGGGCGGATGGCTTCGACGCGGTCGTCGCGGATGCCGGGGGCGAACGCGGCCTCACGCCGGAGCGCGCCGCCGCCGTCCGCCGCGACGCGGGCGACCAGCTTCTGACGCGCGGCTTCGTCATCGCCGATCCGGCGGAATATTTCGCCCCCAACATCCACGCCGTCGCCTGCCCCTATCACCCGCGCGAGCTGGGCGAGCCCGTGGTCTTCACCTGCGGCGCCCTGCCCGAGATGCTGCCCGTCGACGCGATGGAAACCCGCGTCGGCCCGGCCCTGCGCGACGCCGTCCGCGAGCTGGAGCGCATGATGGGCCAGGCGCCGGCCCCCGTCGCCGCGCGCGGCGTCTGAGACGAGAGAGGAGCCGAGATGCCCGAGGTGCATTACGAGACGCAAGACGGCATCGCCGTCATCACCGTCGAGAACCCGCCCGTGAACGCGCTGGGCCAGGCCGTGCGCGCGGGGCTCGCGGAGGCCTTCGACCGGTTCGCCGCGGACGGTGCGGCGCAGGTCGCGGTCCTGATGGGCGCCGGCCGGCTGTTTCTCGGCGGTGCGGACATCACCGAATTCGGCAAGGCGCCCCTGGCGCCGTCCCTGCCCGATGTGATCGCCGGGATCGAGGCCAGCCCGAAGCCCGTCCTTGCCGCCATCCACGGCGCGGCGCTGGGCGGCGGGCTGGAGGTCGCGCTGGGCTGCCACTGGCGCATCGCCGCGCCGGGCACCCGGCTGGGCCTGCCCGAGGTGAGCCTCGGCATCCTGCCCGGCGCGGGCGGCACCCAGCGCACGCCCCGCCTGATCGGGCTGGAGGCGGCGGGCCGGATGATCGCCAGCGGCAAGCCCATCCGCGCCGAGGAGGCCGTCGAGAGCGGCCTGATCGACCGGCTGGCCGGGGGTGATCTCCGCGCCGCCGCGCTGGCCTTCGCCGCCGAGCTGAAGGGCGAGGCCCCGCGCCGCACCCGCGACCTGCCCGCCCCGCAGGGCGACCTGTCCGACCTGCGCGCGGCGACCGCGGCGAAGACCCCGGGCCAGATCGCGCCGGTGACCGCGCTCGACGCCGTCATGGCGTCCACGCGACTGCCCTTCGACGACGGCATCGCCGAGGAACGCCGCCTGTTCCGGCACCTCCTCGACACGCCCCAGCGCGCCGGGCTGATCCACGCCTTCTTCACCGATCGCGCGGTCGCCAAGGTGCCCGGCCTCGATGCCGCGCCGCGCGCGATCGACCATGTCGGCGTCGTCGGCGGGGGCACGATGGGCGCGGGCATCGCCACGGCCTGCCTGCTGGCGGGGCTGCGCGTCACGCTGGTCGAACGGAACGCCGAGGGGCTGGACCGCGCCCGCGCGACCATCGACGGCAATCTCGACACCGCGGTGCAGCGCGGCAAGCTCACCGCCGACAAACGCGCGGGCCTCGCCCCAGCCTTCGCCACGGAAATGGACGCCCTCGCGGAGGCCGACATCGCCATCGAGGCCGTCTTCGAGGCGATGGACGTCAAGCGCGAGGTCTTCGCCACGCTCGACCGCGTCTGCAAGCCGGGCGCCGTGCTGGCCACCAACACCTCCTATCTCGACGTGAACGAAATCGCCGTCGCCACGGACCGACCAGCAGACGTGGTGGGCCTGCATTTCTTCTCGCCCGCCCATGTCATGAAGCTGCTGGAGGTCGTCGTCACCGACGCCACGGCGCCCGATGTCACCGCGACCGGCTTCGCCCTGGCCAAGCGGCTGGGCAAGATCGCGGTGCGCGCGGGCGTCTGCGACGGGTTCATCGGCAACCGGATCCTGTCGGCCTATCGCGCCGCCGCCGACCGCATGGTGCTGGACGGCGCCTCGCCCTACGCGATCGACGCCGCCATCCGCGATTTCGGATTCCCGATGGGCCCCTACCAGGTCTCGGACCTGGCGGGGCTCGATATCGGCTTCATGACGCGCGAGCGGCTGAAGGCCGAGGGCGCGCCGCAGGGCCGCCGCGCCACCTTCGCCGACGCGCTCTACCATGCCGGGCGGCTGGGCCGGAAAACCGGCAAGGGCTACTACAATTATACCGCGGACAAGCGGGGGGCCGAGGATCCGGAGGTCGAGCGCATCGTCGCGGAAAGCCGCACGGGCCCCGCGCGCGCGCTCGACGCCGACGAGATCACCCGCCGTTACATGGCCGCGATGGTCAACGAGGCCGCCCGCGTCGTGGCCGAGGGCATCGCCGCCCGCCCGCTCGACGTCGATGCCGTCCTGCTGCACGGCTACGGCTTCCCACGCTGGAAGGGGGGCCCGATGCACTGGGCCGACGCGCAGGGGCTGGATACGATCCTCGCCGATATCGAACGCTTCGCCGCGGAGGAGCCCGACTTCTGGCAGCCCGCCCCGCTCCTGCGCGACCTCGCGCGGGAAGGCGGTGCCTTCGCCGATCTGAACCGAAAGGACACCGCATGACCGACGCCGTCATCGTTTCGACCGCCCGCACCGCCATCGGAAAGGCCGGGCGCGGCACGTTCAACGACACGCATGGCGCCGTCATGGGCGGGCATGTCGCGAAGGAAGCCGTCGCCCGCGCCGGGATCGAGCCCGAGCTGCTGGAGGATTCGATCTGGGGCTGCGGCTATCCGGAATACGTCACCGGCGGGAACATCGCCCGTCAGGTCGTGATCCGCGCGGGCCTGCCCGACAGCGTGGCGGGCACCACCGTCAACCGCTTCTGCGCCTCCGGGCTGCAGGCCATCGCGATGGGCGGGCACATGATCGCGCAGGAAGGTGCCAAGGCGGTGCTGGTCGGCGGGCTGGAAAGCATCAGCCTGGTCCAGCCGCCCGCGCGCCATTCGCGCGAGGCCTTCCTGGAGCAGACGCGCCCCGATCTCTACCTGCCGATGATCGAGACCGCCGACATCGTCGCCGCCCGCTACGGCATCAGCCGCGAGGCGCAGGACGAACTGGGCCTGCAGAGCCAGCAGCGCACCGCCGCCGCGCAGGCGGCCGGGCGCTTCGACGCCGAAATCGTGCCGATCACCGTCACGATGAAGGTCAAGGACAAGGAAACGGGCGAGGTCTCCGCGCGCGAGCACACCATCGCGCAGGACGAATGCAACCGCCCCTCGACCACGCTGGAGGGGCTCCAGAAGCTGGAGCCGGTGCGCGGCGCGGACCAGTTCATCACCGCCGGCAACGCGTCCCAGCTCTCCGACGGGGCCTCCGCCCTCGTGATGATGGCCGCGGACGAGGCCGAGCGGCGCAACCTCGAGCCGCTGGGCCGGTTCCGGGGCTTCGCCGTCGCGGGCTGCCATCCCGACGAGATGGGCATCGGCCCGGTCTTCGCCGTGCCCCGCCTGCTGGAGCGGCACGGCCTGAGCGTGGGCGATATCGACCTGTGGGAGCTGAACGAGGCCTTCGCCAGCCAGCTCCTCTATTGCCGCGACAAGCTGCGCATCGACAACGAGATCCTGAATGTCGACGGTGGCTCGATCGCCGTGGGCCATCCCTTCGGCATGACCGGCGCGCGCATGACGGGCCACCTCCTGATCGAGGGCAAGCGCCGCGGCGCGAAGCTGGGCGTCGTCACCATGTGCATCGGCGGCGGCCAGGGTGCCGCCGGCCTGTTCGAAATCTTCTGAGAAAGGGGTCCGACCATGAACCTCGATTACACCGACGCGCAGAAGACCTTCCGCGACGAAGTCCGCGCCTTCCTCGACGCCAAGCTGCCCGAGCGCCTGACCGATGCGGGCCGCAAGGGCCGGGCGCTGACCAAGGACGACCACGAGGAATGGCACGCCATCCTCAACGAGAAGGGCTGGCTGGCGGGCAGCTGGCCCGAGGAATTCGGCGGCGCGGGCTGGGACGCTGTGCAGCGCCACATCTTCGAGGACGAGACCACCGCCCGCGGCGCGCCGCGCATCGTGCCCTTCGGCGTCGCCATGCTGGGCCCGGTGCTGATGAAGTTCGGCTCCAAGGCGCAGCAGGACCATTACCTGCCCCGCATCCTCGACGGCACCGACTGGTGGTGCCAGGGCTATTCCGAACCGGGCGCAGGCTCCGATCTCGCCAGCTTGCGGACCGAGGCGGTGCGCGACGGCGACCACTACATCGTCAACGGCCAGAAGACCTGGACCACGCTCGGGCAATACGCGAACTGGATCTTCTGCCTCGTACGCACCTCGAAAGAGGGCAAGCCGCAGAAGGGCATCAGCTTCCTGCTCATCGACATGAACAGCCCCGGCGTCGAGGTGCGGCCCATTGTGCTGCTCGACGGCACGGCGGAGGTCAACGAGGTCTGGTTCAGCGATGTCCGCGTGCCGGTCGAGAACCTGGTGGGCGAGGAGAACAAGGGCTGGACCTATGCCAAGTACCTGCTGACGCATGAGCGCACGAATATCGCGGGCGTGGGCTTCGCCAATGCCGGGCTCGCCAATCTCAAGCGCATCGCCCGGGCCGAACGCGCCGGCGGCCGCCCGCTGATCGAGAACCCGCATTTCGCCGCCCGCGTGGCCCGGGTCGAGATCGACCTGATGGCGATGGCCACCACCAACCTGCGCGTCGTCTCGGCGGCGGCGGCGGGCAACGCGCCGGGCGCCGAGTCCTCGATGCTCAAGATCAAGGGCACCGTCATCCGACAGGAGATCAACCACCTGACCCGCAGCGCCATCGGGCCCTACGCCATGCCCTTCCAGTCCGAGGCGGTGGAGGGCGACAACGCGGGCGCCATCGGCCCCGACTACGGCGCCCGCGCATCGGGGCAGTATTTCAACAACCGCAAGCTCTCGATCTATGGCGGATCGAACGAGGTGCAGCGGACGATCATCGCCAAGTCGATGCTGGAGCTCTGAAGATGAATTTCGAACTCAGCGACGAAGCGCGGATGCTGCAGGACGGCCTGCGCCGCTTCCTGCGCGAGACCTATGACGCGAAGACCCGCAACGCCGCGGCCGAGGCGCCGCAAGGCTTCCCGCGCGCGGTCTGGGACGGGCTGGCCGAGATGGGCGTGATCGGGGCGCTCTTCACCGAGGATCAGGGCGGCTTCGGCGGCACCGGCTTCGATATCGCGCTCGTCTTCGAGGAACTGGGCCGCGCCGGCGCGGTCGATCCCATGCTCGACACCGGCGTGCTCTGCGGCGGGCTGCTGGCGGAGCTGGGCGATACGGAGGCGGTCGAAGGCGTGATCGCCGGCGGCACGCAGCTAGCCCTCGCCCATGGCGAGCCGGGTGCGCGCTACGACAGCAGCACGGCCGAGACCGCCGCCGCGCGGGACGGCGACGCCTGGCGCCTGACCGGGCGCAAGGCGGTCGTCGTCAATGCCGCCGCGGCCGAGGCCTTCCTCGTGACGGCGCGCACCGATGCGGGGCTGGGCCTGTTCCGCGTCGAGGCCGCGGCGCTCGATTTCCGGCCCTATCCGCTGAACGGCGGCGGCACGGCGGCGGAACTCGCGCTCGACGCCGCGCCCGCCACGCTGCTGGCCGAGGAGGCGGGCGCCATTCTCGCCCGCGCCGAGGCGCGCGCCACGCTCGCCATCTGCGCCGAGGCGCTGGGCCTGATGGAAGCGATCCGCGGGTTGACCGCCGACTACCTCAAGACCCGCAAGCAGTTCGGCCAGCCCATCGGCAAGTTCCAGGTGCTGCAGCACCGCATGGCCGATATGCTGATCGAGATCGAGCAGGCGCGCTCCGCCGTGATCAACCTCGCGGGCAATCTCGACGGGCCCGACCGCGACCTGCATGTCGCCGCAACCAAGAACCTGATCGGCGAGGTCGCGCGGCTGGTGGTCGAGGAGTCGATCCAGATGCATGGCGGCATCGGCATGACGATGGAGTACGATCTGGGCCATCTGGCGAAGCGGCTGACCATGGTCGACCACCGCTTCGGCGACGCCTTGCACCATCTCGAGCGCTTCATCGCGCTGCGCGCGGCCTGAGCCATGGCGGACGGGATCATCGAGGGCGAGACCGGCACCCAGCGCCTGCTGGGCTACGTGCTGGACGTCGGGCGCGGCGACGGGCGGGCGCGCTGCCGCCTGACGCTGACGGAAGATCACCTGAACCGCCACCGCGCGCTGCATGGCGGGATCGCCGCGGCCTGTCTCGACAATGCGCTGGGCGCGACCGCCAGCCTGACCGTGGACGACAGCGGCACCGCGCCCTTCCTCACCGTTTCGATGACGCTCAACTTCCACGCCCCCGCCCATGCGGGCGACGCGCTGGAGGCCACGGGCCGGGTGACCGGCGGCGGGCGCAGCCTCGTCTTCGTCGAGGGTGAGCTGCGCGCCGGCCCCCGGCTGATCGCCACCGCCACCGGCGTCTTCAAGCGCGTCCCGCCGGAGCGGCTGGCATGACCGACCCGGTCTTCGACACGCCCCTGACCCGCGCCTTCGGCACGCGCCTGCCGATCGTGGCGGGCGGCCTGATGTGGTTGTCGAACGCCGACTACGTCGCCGCCTGCGCCGAGGCGGGCATCATCGGCTTCATCACCGCCGCCAGCTTCCCGGACCCGGCTGACCTGCGCGCCGAGATCGCGCGCGCCCGCGACCTCTGCGACGGCCGCGCCTTCGGCGTGAACGTCTCGATGCTGCCCAAGCTGGTCGAGGGCGAGCACGTGGCCGAAACCTTCCGCCTGATCGCGGGCGAAGGCGTCGCCCATGTCGAGACCTCGGGCCGCAATCCCGAGCCCTACCTGCCGATCCTGAAGGACGCGGGCATCACCGTGCTGCACAAGGTGCCCTCGGTCCGGTTCGCCCAGAAGGCCGAGCGCGTCGGCGTCGACATGGTCGCGATCGTGGGCGCCGAATGCGGCGGACATCCCGGGCTCGACCTGATCGGCACCGTCGTCAACGAGGCGCTGGCCGAGCGGCGCCTCGGCATCCCGTTCCTGATCGGCGGCGGCATCGGAACCGGCAGCCAGCTCGTCGGCGCGCTGGCCGCGGGCGCCGCGGGCGTCGTCATCGGCACGCGCTTCCTCGTGGCCGAGGAGCTGCCCGCCCATCCCGACTACAAGGCGGCCATGGCCGCGGCGGGCGAGCGCGATACGCTCCTCACCATGGCGAGCGTCCGCAACACGATCCGCACGCTGGCCAACGACACCGCGCAGGAGGTCGCAGCGATCGAGCGCGACGACCCGCAGGTCGGGATCGACCGCCTGATGCCGCTGGTCTCGGGCAAGATCGGGCGGCAGGCTTATGCCACCGGCGACGTGTCGCGTGGTATGCTCTCGGCGGGTCAGGCGCTGGGCTTCGCGGATCGCGTCGCGCCGCTGGCGCGGATCGTGGCGCAACTGGAATCCGAGGCGGAGACGGCGCTGGCGCGCCTGCGCCCCGCGCCCCTGCGAAAGGCCATGTGATGGAGCTCATCCACCATCTCGTCGAAACCGCCGCCGCGGCGCGGCCTGAGGGCATCGCCATCATCGATTGCGACGGCCGCCCGGTCACCTATGCCGAACACGCCGCCGCCATCGACGCCGTCGCCGGGGTGCTGGCCGCGCAAGGACTCGGCCCGCGCGACCGCCTGCTCCTTGTGGCCGAAAACTGCCACGCTACCACCGTCCTGATCTTCGCCGCCGCGAAGCTGGGCGCGGTGGCCGTGCCGGTGAACGCGCGGATGACGGCGGCCGAGCTGGCGAAGATCGCGGCGCATTGCGGCCCGCGCCTCATGGCCTTCACCGCCGCCGTCTCGCCCGATGCGGCGGCCCATGCCGCGGCCGCGTGCGCCGAGGCCTGCGTCATTCCCGGCATCCGGCTCGCGGCCTGGACGGGCGCGCCGACCCCCGCCGCCGATCCGGAGACGGCGGTCATCCTCTACACCACCGGGACCACGGGCGACCCAAAGGGCGTGATGCTGACCCATGGCAACCTGCGCTTCGCCGGCCTGACCTCGGCCAATTTGCGCAACATGGAGGCCACCGACACGATCTACGGCGTTCTGCCGATGACGCATGTCTTCGGGCTGGCCTCCATGCTGATGGCAGCCACCACGGTTCACGCGACCATCCGGCTGGAAGCCCGCTTCTCGCCCGCCGCCCTGCACGCGGCCCTGATCGACGGCGCCACCGTCTTCCCCGGCGTGCCGCAGATGCACGCGCTCCTGATGGATCACGTCGCGCGCGGCGGGCTGCCCGGTCTGACGGACGCGAAGCTGCGCTACGTCTCCTCCGGCGCGGCGCCGCTCGACCCGGCCTGGAAGCGCAAGGCCGAGGCGTTCTACGGGCTGCCGCTACAGAACGGCTACGGCATGACCGAATCGACCGCCGGGATCTGCGGGACCCGCAATCCGATCGGCACCCCCGATGTCAGCGTGGGCCCGGCCCTGCCCGGCATCGAGATCAAGCTGGACGAGGCGATGGGCGGCGGCGAGGCGGGCGTGGGCGAGATCCTGACCCGGGGGCCGCATGTGATGGCCGGCTACTATCGCAACCCTGCGGAGACGGCGCGCGTCCTGTCGCCGGAGGGCTGGCTGCGCACCGGCGATCTCGGGCGCCTCGACGCCGACGGCCGCCTGACCGTGGTCGGCCGCTGCAAGGAGCTGATCATCCGCGGCGGGTTCAACGTCTACCCGCCCGAGGTGGAGGCCGCGCTCAACGATCATCCCGACGTGATACAATGCGCCGTGATCGGCCGCGCGAAGCCCGGCGGCGACGAGGAGGTGCTGGCCTTCGTGCAATGCGTCGACCCCGACGCGCTCGACGTCGCGGCATTGCGCGCCTTTGCGGCCGAGCGGCTGGCGGCGTACAAGCGCCCCGAACGCATCATCGCCGCGACGGCCCTGCCGGCCGCGCCGACGGGAAAGATACTGAAACACCGTCTCGTGACCCATTTCGCCGACCGATTGGCCGACCCCGAGACCCAGACCGCCTGAGGAGACGACCATGCCCAAGGACACCCAAGCCCCCGGCTTCGGCCCCGACCTCGCCAGCTTCCAGTGGGACGACCCGCTGCGGCTGGAAGACCAGCTCTCCGAAGACGAGCGGATGCTGCGCGACGCGGCGAACGCCTTCGCCCAGACCGAATTGCAGCCCGTCGTGCGTGAGGCCTATGCCAAGGAAACCGCCGCACCGGAGCTCTTCCCGAAGATGGGCGCCGCGGGCCTTCTGGGCGCCACCTTGCCGGAGGAATATGGCGGGCTCGGCGCGAGCTACGTCACCTACGGCCTGATCGCGCGCGAGATCGAGCGCGTCGACTCGGGCTATCGCTCGATGATGTCGGTGCAGTCGAGCCTCGTGATCTACCCGATCCACGCCTACGGCTCGGAGGCGCAGCGCCGCAAATACCTGCCCGGCCTCTGCTCGGGCGAGCTGATCGGCTGCTTCGGCCTGACCGAGCCCGATGCCGGGTCCGACCCCGCCGGCATGAAGACCGTCGCGAAGAAGACCGATGGCGGCTACGTCCTCTCGGGCTCGAAGATGTGGATCTCCAACGCGCCCTTCGCCGATGTGTTCGTCGTATGGGCCAAGTCCGAGGCGCATGACGGCAAAATCCGCGGCTTCGTGCTGGAAAAGGGCATGAAGGGTCTGTCGGCCCCCAAGATCGGCGGCAAGCAGAGCTTGCGCGCCTCGACCACGGGCGAGATCGTCATGGACGGCGTCGAGGTCGGCGAGGACGCGCTGCTGCCGGGCGTCTCGGGGCTGAAGGGGCCGTTCGGCTGCCTCAACCGCGCGCGCTACGGCATCGCCTGGGGCGTGATGGGCGCGGCCGAATGGTGCTGGCACGCGGCGCGGCAATACGGGCTCGACCGCAAGCAGTTCAAGCGCCCGCTGGCGCAGACCCAGCTCTTCCAGAAGAAGCTCGCCGACATGCAGACCGAGATCGCGCTGGGCCTGCAGGCCGCGCTGCGCGTCGGTCGCTGCATGGACGAGGGCGTGGCCGCGCCCGAGCAGATCAGCCTGATCAAGCGCAACAATTGCGGCAAGGCGCTGGATATCGCCCGGCTGGCCCGGGACATGCATGGCGGCAACGGCATCTCCGAGGAATACGGCGTCATCCGCCACATGATGAACCTCGAGACGGTGAACACCTACGAGGGCACCCACGACGTTCACGCCCTGATCCTGGGCCGCGCGCAGACCGGGCTGCAGGCGTTCTTCTGAGCGCGACGGAGAAGGGGGAGATCTTTCGTACGAAAGACCTTCCCTTCTGGCCTCAGTCCTCCAGCCGCAGGCGGGGCGACAGCGCCGCGGGGTCCATCTTCAGGTGGATGATCGCCGGCACCCCCGCCGCCCGCGCCCGCTCCAGCGCGGGCGCGAAGGCCGCATCCTCCGCCACCGTTTCACCATGGCCGCCATGCGCGCGGGCCAAGGCGGCGAAATCCGGGTTCTTCAGCACCGTGCCCGAGACCCGCTTCGGATAATGCTTCTGCTGGTGCATCCGGATCGACCCGTACATGCCGTTGTCGCAGACCAGCACGATGACGTTCGCGCCTTCGGCGCAGGCCGTGCCGAATTCCTGGCTCACCATCTGGAAGCAGCCATCCCCGGCCAGGCAGATCACCTCGCGCGCGGGATCGTGCAGCTTGGCCGCGATCGCCGCCGGCAGCCCGTAACCCATCGAGCCGGAGGTCGGCGCGAGCTGGCTGCGCCAGGCGCGGTAGCGGTGGTAGCGATGCGCCCAGGCCGAGTAGTTGCCCGCCCCGTTGGTCAGGATCGCGTCGCGCGGCAGCACCGCGCCCAGATGCGCGATCACGCGCTCCATCTTCAGCGCGCCAGGCGTCTCCTCGGGCCTCTGCCAGGCTTCGTAATCGGCCCGCGCCCCGGACAGCCAGTCGCCGCCCGCCCGCGCCCGCGCGGCGGCCGCCAGTTGCACCGCCACCGGCCCGGGCCGGCCGACGACCGCGAGCTCCGGGCGATAAACGCGGCCCAGCTCGGACGGGTCGGCATGGACATGGATCAGGGCCTGCGCCGGCACCGGCGGGGTCAGCAGCGTGTAGCCCGAGGTCGTCATCTCGCCCAGCCGCGCGCCGAGGCTCAGGATCACGTCAGCGTCCCGCACGCGCTGCGCGAGCTTCGGGTTGATCCCGATGCCGACATCGCCGGCATAGTTCGGGTGGTCGTTATCAATGTAATCCTGGCAGCGGAAGGACGCGCCGACGGGCAGGCCCATCACCTCCGCGAAGGTCCCGATCGCGGCATGGGCCTCGGCGCTCCAGCCGCCGCCGCCCACGATCACGAAGGGCCGCTCCGCCGCACCCAGCCGGTCCAGGATGGCGGCGATGTCGTCCTCCGCCGCCTTGCCCGAGGGCAGGCTGGCCGCCGGGACCGCCGCGCCCCCGGCCGGCCCCGACAGCATGTCTTCGGGCAGCGTCAGCACCACCGGCCCCGGCCGCCCCGATTGCGCGACGTGGAAGGCATGGCTGACATATTCGGGGATGCGGTCCGCCCGGTCGATCCGCGCCACCCATTTGGCGAGCGGGCCGAACATGCCGCGGTAATCCACCTCCTGGAAGGCCTCGCGGTCGCGCTGGTCCGAAGCCACGTCGCCCACGAACAGCACCATCGGGGTCGAGTCCTGCATCGCCACATGCACGCCCGCGCTGGCATTCGTCGCGCCGGGGCCCCGCGTCACGAAGGCCACGCCGGGCCGACCGGTCAGCTTGCCCATCGCCTCGGCCATCATCGCCGCGCCGCCCTCCTGCCGCGCGACATGGACCGGGATGGCGGCATCGTGCAGCCCGTCCAGCGCGGCGAGGAAGGACTCGCCCGGGATGCAGAAGACGCGCTCGACGCCCTGCGCCGCGAGGCAGTCGATCAGAAGGGCGCCGCCATGGCGCGCGGGACTGGACATGGATCGCTCCCCCTTGGTGCGCCGCCTTGGTGCCACGCGCGCGCGGCGCCGCCAAGCGTTGCGCGGCTGCCATCGGCGCGGGGTTTTGCGCCCGCCCGGCTTGTCATTCGCTGCGCCGCGCGGCCTATCCGGAGCCATGTCCTTCGATCCTCCCCGCCGCGTCCTGATCGTGGTCGAGAACCTGCCCGTCCCCCTCGACCGCCGCGTCTGGCTGGAGGCGACGACCCTGCGCTCCGCGGGCTACGCGGTCTCGGTGATCTGCCCCATGGGCCGCGGCTGGGACGCGGCCTACGAGGAGATCGACGGCGTCCATATCTACCGCCACCCCGCCCCGCCCGAGGCGCATGCCGGCGCGGTGGCCTATGCGCGCGAATACCTGCACGCGATCCGCCACTGGTTCCGGCTGGCCCGGACCGTGCGGCGCGAGCGCGGCTTCGACGTGATCCACGGCTGCAACCCGCCCGACCTGATCTGGCTCCTGGCGCTGCGCTACCGCCTGGCCGGGGTGCGCTATCTGTTCGACCATCATGATGTCTGCCCCGAGCTCTTCGAGGCCAAGTTCGGCAAGCGCGGCCTGCTCTACGGCGTCATGCGCCTCTGGGAGCGGATCACCTTCGCCTGCGCGCAGGTCTCCATCGCCACCAATGAAAGCTTCGCCCGCATCGCTCGGGACCGGGGCGGCATGGCCGCCGAGGACGTGTTCGTCGTCCGCTCCGCCCCCCGGATCGAGAAATTCACTCCCGGCCCCGGCGACCCCGCCTATCGCCGCGCGGGCACCGTGCTGGGCTGGATCGGCATCATCGGCCAGCAGGAGGGGCTGGAGATCATGGTCGCCGCGGTGGGCCATCTCGTCCGCGAACTGGGAAAGGACGACGTGCATGTCGTCGTGATCGGCTTCGGCCCGCACCAGGACGCGGTCGAGGCCGAGGTCGCGCACCTGGGGCTCGCCGATCACTTCACCTTCACCGGCGCGCTCTACGGCGAGGCGATGCTGGCGGCGCTGAATGCCTGCGATATCGGGCTGGCGCCCGATCCGAAGAACGCGATGAACGACATCTCCACCATGAACAAGGTCATGGAATACATGACGCTCGAAATGCCGCTGGTGCAGTTCGACCTGACCGAGGGCCGCGCCTCGGCGGGGGATGCCGCGCTCTACGCCCGCGCCAACGATCCGGAGGATTTCGCGGCGAAGGTGGCGTGGCTGATGGACCACCCCGAGGAGGCGCGCGCCATGGGCCGGCGGGGGCGGGCTCGCGTGCTCGAGCGGCTGAGCTGGGACCATTCCGCGCCGCAGCTTCTGGCCGCCTACGAGCGGGTGTTCTCGAAGGGCTGATCCCCTGCCCGGCCCGGGACCGACTACTCCGGCAGATGCCCCGCGATCTGCGGCAGCGCGGCGTCGAGGAAGCCCTGCAGCCGCGCCTCGGCCTGATCCACGGCCTCGTTGTCGCGCACCCGCGTGACCAGCCGCACGATCGTGCCGTCGCTGCGGCCCGCGACCAGCCCGTCGCGCAGCGCCGAGAACTTGGCCTGCCAGGCGGAGGTGAGGCGCGTGCCGCGCTGTTCGAACCAGTACCAGACGAGCTGGCGCTCCAGCCCCTTGCGGATCACCGCGCGGTTGACCTCGAAGCCCTGCGGCACGCTCTGCTGGCGCAGCTCGGCGATCTCCCAGCCGCCCGCGGGCAGGCAGACCTCGGGCGAATGCAGCCCCGCCCCGTTGGTCTGCCGCGCGTACCACGCCACGAAGAGCGAGACCGGCGCCGCGGCCCCGGGCGCGACGTAATCGGCGACCAGCGTGTCCGAGGCGGCCAGCACGCGCCGCGTCTCGTCGTCGAGCGACGCCCGCTGTCCGTCCCAGGCGCCGATGCGCATCGGGAAGGGCGCGAGCGGCGCGCGCGCGATGTCGTCCGGCGCGGGGGCCGGGCGGTCGAGCGCCAGCGCCCCGGCCGCCATAAGCGCGAGCCCCGCCAGCGCCCCGGCCCCGCCGATCGCCGGCAGATGCGCCGCCTGGCGGGCCAGCCCGTCGGTGTCGAGATCCAGCATCGGCCCGGTCGTACCGCGGAAGGCGGCCAGGGCGCGCGCGGTGCCGAGCAGGATCGCGAGGCAGAGGCCGAACACCACCCAGCCCTCGAAGAGATGCGAGAACCCTTCGGCATGGGCGATGCCGAATCGGTCAACGAGGATGCCGATCACGCCGATCCGCGCGGCGTTCAGGAGGACGGCCAGCGGCGCGGCCATCAGAAACAACAGCGCCTTATGCGCGAAGGGTCCGCGATAGAGGATCGCCACGAGATAGGAGAAGCTGAGGATCGGGAAGAGATAGCGCAGCCCCGAACAGGCTTCGGCCACCTGCAGCTTGTAGACGCCCAAGTCGATCACATGGCCTTCCAGCAGCACCGGAACGCCCGCCAGCGTCACCAGCGCCACGCCGATCTCGGCCGACACGGTCTGCAGCGCGGTCGAGACCTGCCAGAACACGACCTGCGGCAGCGGCAGCATGAAGATCAGGTGGAAGACCGAGGCCCAGTGCCGCCGGCCCCGCGTCCAGCCCATCGCGGCCAGCACCAGCGCCATGACCCACAGGATCAGCCCGTAGGTCACGAGGTCGGGGATGCCCGTGCGATTGCCCGCCAGCGCCAGCAGCAACGCGACCACGCCCAGCGCGAGGCCCGGCCGGCGGTCGGGCGCGGCGTCGGGCGGGGCGGGGGCGTCGCGCATCTCGCGCAGGAACAGAAACAGCGAGATCAGCGGGATCAGCGGCCCGTGGCTGTATTCCGGCGTCAGCCAGGCCGCGACCAGCGAGACGAGGCCCGGCCAGAACACGGGCAGCGACACGCCGAGCGCGAGGCCCAACGCCGCCAGACCCCAAGGCGGCGCGGCGCGGGTGGCGGCGCCGGTCCAGGCCATGCGCTCAGCCGTCCTTCGGCAGCGCGTCGAGCCGGGCCTGCGCGTCGCGGGCCAGGGGCGCTTCGGGTCCGGCCAGGTCCAGCACCGCGGCGAAGGCCGCGGCCGCGGCCTCGGTCTCGCCCAGCGCGGCATGGACCTGCCCGAGGCGCAGTTGCACGCCCGGATCCGCGGGCATGCCCCGCGCGGCGCGGCGCATCAGCGGCAGCGCGCCCTGCGCGTCGCCGCGCAGGAAGTCGATCCAGCCGATCGTGTCCGAAACCTCGGGCCGCGCATCGCCGCGCAGGGGCGCCACGATCCGCGCCGCCTCGGCCAGCGCGGCGGGGTCGTCGGTCGTGACCGAGATCAGCGCGGCGAGGTTGTTGGCGACCATCGCGTTGCGCGGCGCGTCGGCATGCAGCGCACGGAGAAGCGCGATGGCGGCCGCCGTGTCGCCCGACGCCGACAGGCGATCCGCCTCCAAGAGGCGCAGCGGCAGCGAGATCCGGGTGATCGCGCAGCCCGCGCGCCAGCACCGCCGTCGCACCCGCCAGGTCCTGCTGCCCGGCCTTCAGGCCGAACAGGCGCAGCGTCGCGGCCTCGGCCAGCTCGGGATGATCGAGCAGCGCCTCGTAGGCGCCCGCCGCCTCGGCCAGCCGGTCGGTCAGGCCCAGAAGTTCCGCCCGGATCAGCGCCAGCGCCGGCGCGTCGGGATATTCGGCGCGAATCGTCTCGATATGGCTCAGCGCCAGCGGCGCCTCGTCGATGGCGATCAGCTCGGAGACGGCGCGGGTCAGCGCCGGCTGTTCCAGGCTTTCGGGATCGTAGAGATCGCCCAGCCCGTCGCGGCGCGGTTCCCGCTTGAGAGCGACGCCCGCACGCAGCGAGGCCGCGGCCGCGGCGGCCGCCTCGCCCGGGATGCGGTCGATATGCGCGGCGGCCTGCAGCGCCCCGCCCCAGTCGCCCGCATCGATATGCAGCTCGCCCAGCAGGCGGCTGACGCCCAGATGGCCCGGCGCCGCGTCCTGCGCAGCCTGCAGCACGCGCAGCGCCAGCCGGTCGCGGCCCTCGCCGATCAGGGCGCGGGCATAGCGCTCGGTCTCGGCGGCGGCATGGCCGGAGACCTGCGCGGCCTGCGCAAGCTGCTCCATCGCGAGACCCGGATTGCCGTCCAGGCTGTGCGCGGCGGCCATCAGGTTCAGAAGATCGGTGTCGCGCGGCGATTGCGACAGCGCGGAGCGCAGGTCGACGATGGCGTCCTTCGGGCGCTCCGCCTCGATGGCCCAGCCGGCGCGCAGCTTCAGCGCGCCCACCTCGCCCGGATCGGCGCCCAGCACGGTCTCGACCTCGGCGCGCGCCTCGCGGCGCTCGCCCTGCCGGTCCAGCATCCGGGCCAACAGAACGCGGATCATCCGCGCCTCGCCGCCCTCCTCGCCCTCGGCCAGAAGCGTGCGCAGCCCGTCGATCGCGCCCGCGCGCTCGCCGGTATCGAAGCGGATCGCCCGCTCCATCGCGGCATAGAGCCGTGCGCCCGGCCCGTCGCCCGCCGCCTCGCGCTGGCGCGCCAGCTCGGCCAGCGCGGCATCGGGGCCCTGGGTGCGCAAGAGGAACCGCACAAGGACGGCGCGTGCGCCCACATCGTCGGCCGGGGCCCCGTCGGTCAGGGCCCGCAGGACCTGTCCCGCCTCGGTCACGCGGCCTTGCGACATGTGCCGGGCCACCAGCATCGACACGATCTCGGGGTCGCTCGGGTAGAGCGCGACCAGCTCCATCAGGCGCTGATCGACCGGGTCCTCGCGCCCGTCATCGGCCAGGAGGCGGATGCGCATCACCTGCAGGTCGGCGCGGTAGGGGTCGCGGCCCAGCGTGTCGTCGAGGATCGCCAGCGCCTCGGCCTCGCGCCCGGCATCGAGCGCGGCCTCCAGCGCGATGCGCAGCATCACCGGCTCGTCGGGGCGCGCCGCGCGCAGCGGGGCGATGGTCTCGGCCAGCGCGTCGCGGGCGCGCGGATCGTTCTCGCGCATCGCGTCGCGGAAGGCGACCGCATGGCGCAGGATGGCGGTCTCGGACGCGTCCGGGGCGATACCCTCGGCGATGTCGGCATGGCGGCGCAGCGCGTCCCAGTCGGTCTGCATCACCGCGATCTGTCCCAGCGCGAAGCGCCACTCGACCCGGTCGGGCTGGCGTTCGGACAGCAGCGTGTATTCGCGCGCGGCCTCGCGCAGATAGCCCTGCGACAGGAACATCCGGCCCAGCGCGATCCGCGTCTCGGCATGGTCGCCGTCGATCTTGAGGATGTTGCGATACTGGATCAGCGCGCGGGCGAAGTCGCGGTCCTCGACGAACGCCTCGGCCGAGGCGAAGAGCTCGTCGATACGCGCCTCGTCGGATTGGCATCCTGAAAGGAGGACGACCGCGACGGAAGCCGCGACCGCCAGCCGCTTGAACGGTCTGACTGTCATTTGAATATCCACTGCTCGTTCTTCTTTTTGGAAACCCTGCCGGACCGGGGCCCGTGCGGCCAGCGCAGCGGCATGACCCGGCCGCGATGCTCACCGACCTGTGGCGCGCAGGACAACACCGACGGTCGCCGCGATGATGCGCAGATCGGCGCCTAGGCCGAGCGCCGCATCGTAGGACATGTCGAACTCGGCCCGGGCGGCAAAGCTCGTCCGGCCGCGGCCCGCGACCTGCCAGGCGCCGGTCAGTCCGGGGCGCAGGCGATAATAGGCGCGCCCGGGATAGAGCGCGCGCTGCTCGGGCAGCATCGGGCGCGGTCCGACCAGGCTCATATCGCCGGTCAGCACGTTGAAGACCTGCGGCAGCTCGTCGATCGAGACGGCGCGGATCAGCCGGCCGACCCGCGTGATGCGCGGATCGCGGCGCAGCTTCTGGTCGCGCGCCCATTCGGCGCGGGCCTCGGGATCGGCGGCCAGGTGCCGCGCCAGCGCGGCATCGGCATCGACGACCATCGAGCGCAGCTTCCACATGCGGAACCGCCGCCCGCCGAGGCCCAACCGCTCCTGCGCGTAGAAGGGCGAGCCGCCGTCCAGCGCCACCAGCGCCGCGAAGACCGCGATCACCGGCAGGATCGCCGGCAGCGCCAGCAGGACCAGCGTCACGTCCAGCACCCGCTTGAGATGCGCGCGGTAGCTGAGCCCGGGCGCGACGGTCGCGCTGCGGGCGGCCACGGGCGTCGCGACGGCGGTCTCGGGATCGAATCGCAGGGTCATGGATGGGGCGCCTCGTCTGTCGTGCCGCGGACGGAGCTGCCCGCGTCGTTAACCCTCATGACGGGGGATGAGGCGGATTCGATGGCAGGTGGCGGGGCAAATGTGGCGGGGCCGGACAGATTTCGGGTCAGCTTCGCGCAAGACCGCATTTGCGCCTTCATCCGCCCCGGAATCGCCTCGGACCCCGCCTTATTCGCGACGGATTCCGGCACGAGGTTGGGACCGTGGTTAATGCGACCGAACGAGTCGCCGGCAAGACGAACGAGGCCACGGGCAGATTACGGGACGGAAGACGATGGCAGACGTCGAAGACCTCTATAGAGCGCAATACGGGATGGACGGCCGGCCCTTCGGCGTCCTCGCCGACGCGGAGCTGAGCTATTGCGGCCCCGGCGTCGTCCGTGCGCATGCTGCCCTGGAATACGGGCTGATGACGGGCGCGCCCTTCATCGTCCTGACCGGCGACGCCGGCACCGGAAAGACCTCGCTCCTGCTGCGGATCATGGCCGATGCCGATCCCGCGCAGCGCGTGGTCCTGATGTCCGGGCTGCGCCAGGGCACCGGCTCGGTCCTGCCCTGGGTCCTTCAGGCGCTGGGCGAGGACATCGCCGCCGACGCCGCGCCCACCGAGCTTTTCACCCGGCTGCAGGACGCGCTGATCGCGGAATACGCCGCCGGACGCCGCATGGTGCTGGTCGTGGACGAGGCCCAGAGCCTGTCGACCGCCGCGCTGGACGAGCTGCGGATCCTGTCGAATATCAACACCGCCGCGGACCAGCTTCTGCAGGTCGTGCTGTCGGGCCACAGCCTGCTGCGCGACCGGCTGCGCGCCCCCGAGCTCCTGGGCCTTGCCCAGCGCGTCGGCGTCTGGGCCGCCCTGCCGCCGCTGTCGCGCGCCGCGCTGGCCGATTACGTCGCCGCCCGCCTCGCCGCCGTCGGCGGGGCCGAGGACCTGTTCGAGCCCGCCGCGCTGTCCCTGATCCATTCGGTGACCTCCGGGCTGCCGCGCTCGGTCAACCAGCTCTGCGAGATGACGATGATCTTCGCGCTGTCCGAGACCGCGCCCACGATCGGCGCCGCGCTGGTCCAGCAGGTGCTGGAACAGGACATGTTCCTGGCGCCCCTGGCCGCCGCACCCGACCGGCCCTCCGGCCCCGCGACCCGCCCCGGCCGCCTGCGCCTGGCCAGCGGGGCCTGAGGCATGTCCGACGTCCTATTCTACCTTTCGCTGTTCAAGCGGCGCCTGCCCTGGTTCCTGCTGGCGCTCTTCGTCTGCACGGGCTCGGGCCTGGGCGTCGCGATCAGCCTGCCGCCGGTCTACGAGGCGGGCGCGCGGCTCGTCGTCGAGGCCGAGAAGATCCCCGACGAGCTGGCCGCCTCGACCGTGCAGACCGCCGCCTACGAGCATCTGCAGATCATCGAGCAGCGCGTGCTGTCGCGCGAGGCGCTCCTCGATATCGCCAACCGCCTGAACGTCTACGAGGGCGAGCGCCCGGCCCCCGACGAGATCGTCGAGGATCTGCGCGAGCGCATCGTCTTCACCATCGATGGCGCCGAGAACCGCCGCGACACCGAGCGTGCGACCATGCTGGACATCCGCTTCGAAGCCGGCAGCGCCGTCATGGCCGCCTCGGTCGCCAACGAACTGGTGACCCGCGTCATGGCCGAGGATGTCGAGATGCGCACCTCGGTCGCCCGGCAGACGCTGGAATTCTTCGACCAGGAGGTCTCGCGCCTGCAGCAGGAGCTGTCGGCCAGCGGCGCGACGCTGATGGCCTTCCGCCAGGAGCACGAGGAGGCCCTGCCCGGCACGCGCGAGCTGCAACTGTCGCGCGTCGCCGATATCGAGGAAGAGCTGTCCCGCATCGCCCGCGAAAGCGACGCGCTCAAGCGCGAGCGCGAGCGCCTGACCCGCCTGCACGAGACGGTTCGCCGCCGCGAGGCCGGCAGCAACCTGCGCGCCAGCAGCTACGAGGGCCGCCAGATCGTCGCCCTGCGCGAGACGCTGGCCGACCTGCCCCAGGGCGACCCGGGCATCCCCGAGATCGAGGACCGCATCGCGCGCCTCTCGCGCCGCCTCGACGCCGACCGCAACGAGGGCGCCGGCGGCCGCTCCGCCTATCACCGCCATCGCGACGAGATCGACGGCAAGCTGGCCGAGGCCGCCGAGCTGCGCCGCCTGCTGCTCGAGGAGCTTGAGCGGCTGCGCGGGGGGCTGGCCCGCGCGCCGGTCAAGGCCGCGCAATTGGCGTCGCTGGAAGAAGACCACCAGAACCTGCGCGCGCTCTACAACCAGGCCGTCGAGGCCAAGGCCATGGCCGAAACCGGCGACGCGATCGAGGCGCTGTCGAAGGGCCAGCGCGTCGCGGTGATCGAACAAGCCGCCATCCCGCGCAAGCCCGCCCGCCCCAATCGCGAGGCGGTGGCGCTGGCCGGCTCGGGCCTGGGCGTCGCCATCGGCCTGATGATCGTCGTCCTGCTGGAGCTGCGCCTGGGCTTCCTGCGCCGCCCGGTCGACCTGCAGCGCCATCTGGGCATCGTGCCTCTGGCGACCCTGCCGATCCTCGCCGGGCCCGAGACCCTGCCCGCCGACGCCGTCGCCAAGCGGCGCATCCGGCCCGCCCTCGCTGTGGCCTTCGCCCTGCTCGGCCTGACGCTTGCCGGCGCCGCCGTCGGCGGCTGGCTGCCCGCGCCGGACGACCTTCTCGCGCGCGCCGCGCGCCTCCTCGAATTCTGACCCGACCGCCCCGGAAGGACACGACATGGACCGTCTTCAAGCCGCCATCCGCCAGGCCCGCGCCGCGCGCGACGCCGTTCTCGCCCGCAGCGCCACGATGCCGGAGGTCGACGAGCCCACGGGCGAGGCGCTGATGGCCTGGGCCGGGCTGGACGCCTTCGAGCCCGATCCCCGGCACCTGGAGCGCAACCGGATCGTCACCCGCGAGGACGGCCCCCGCAGCGCGCCCTTCGACGTGCTGCGCACGCGGATCCTGCAACAGGCCGAGACCAAGGGCTACAAGCGCATCGCCATCACATCGCCCGGCCCCGGCTGCGGCAAGAGCACGGTGACGCTGAACCTCGCGCTGTCGCTGGCGCGGCAGACCGACGTGCGCACCATCGTCGTCGATTTGGACCTGCGCCGCCCGATGCTGGCGCGACTCCTAGGCCTCGACGGCGAAAAGCACATCCCCCGCGCCATCGTCGAACGCGCCGACCCGGCCGGCGAGATGACGCGCCTGGGCGACAATCTCGCCATCGCGAGCACCGCGCGGGCCGTACGCGACCCCTCGGCGCTGATCCACGGCCGCTCGATGGCGCAGTTCCTCGACCGCCTCGCCGATCAGTTCGAGCCGGACCTGATCCTGCTCGACCTGCCGCCCGTCATGGTCAGCGACGACGCAATCGCCTTCATGCCCAATGCCGATGCCGCGATGATCGTCGCCGCGGCCGAGCAATCGACGCTGCGCCAGGTCGATGCCTGCGAGCGCGACCTCGCGGCGCAGACCAATGTGCTGGGCGTGGTGCTGAACAAATGCGCCCATCCGGGCGACGGGCATGCCTATGGATACGGCTATGGCTACGGCTACGGGGCGAGCGCCTGACGCAGCATCCACAGCATCCGGGCCATGCGGATCCGCAGCAGCGTCCCCGCCGCGCGCCAGCGCTCGCCGGGGGTGAGAGTTCGGGCGCGCAACACGCGGGGCAGATGCGCCAGCACCGAGACCGGCATCAGCAGTGCCCGGCCCACCCAGGCCAGCCGCCCGCGCCCCTCGGCCCGGTGCAGCGCCCAGGCCTCGTCGGTCAGGCGGCGCCACTTGGCGCGCAGCGCAGGCCAGTCGGCGCGGGACGGATGCCCGACGCGCATCTCGGCCACGTAGCCCAGCGTGAAGCCCGCCGCCCGCGCGCGGTGCGAATAATCCTTGTCCTCCGACACCGCCGGCCGGAAGCCGCCCAGCGCCGCGTGCACCTCCCGGCGCGTCACCAGGTTCCCGCTGCCCAGGAAGCCCACCTCGTCGAGATAACGGCGCATGTCGAAGGCGAAGGTCGTCTCGAAGGCCTCGGCCCCGCTGCGCGGCGGCGGCGTCTCGTCGAAGATCTCCACGTCGCCGCCCACGAGGTCGGCCTCCCGCGCCGCGCACAGCGCCGTCGCGACCCAGCCGGGCCCCGGCACGCAATCGGCGTCGAGAAACAGCAAAAGCTCCGCATCCGTCTCCGCCGCGCCGCGGTTGCGCGCGGGCCCCGCGCCGGGGCGCGTCTCGCAGAGCAGCCTCACCTCCGGGAAGTCGCGCCGGAGCCAAGCGCCCGGATCGCTGTGCGAGCCGTTATCGACCACCAGCACCTCGACGCAATCGGGCAGGTCGCCCATCAGCGCGGCGAGGCAACGCGCCAGCCGGTCGGGATCGTTGAAATGCGGGATGATGACGGCGGCGCGGGGCCCGGCCGCCCCGCTCGTCCGGGAAGGGGATGTCACGCCTGCTCCCGCCTCTGGATCGGCCCGGTCGCGGGCGCGGTGCTTGACCCGAGCATGGCGCGGCCCGCACAAGCCGGCAACCCGCGCCGCCGCGCCACCCTTGCCGCCTGTTGCCCCGATGCTTCGTTCCGCCTTCCTTCTCCTGTCCGGCAATGCGGCCCATTCGGCGCTGCTCTTCGCGCGCAACCTCGCGCTGGCGGCGCTGATCCCGGTCGAGGATTACGGCATCGCCGCCACGCTGGTCGTCGCCATCGCGGCGGTCGAGATGGCCTCGGCCTTCGGGCTGCAGCAGCAGATCGTGCAAGCCCGCGACGGGGACGACCCGCGCCTGCAGGATGCGCTGCAGGGCTTCCAGCTGTTCCGCGGCCTGCTGGCCACCCTTCTGATGCTGGCGCTGGCCTGGCCGCTGGCGTGGTTCTTCGCCGTGCCGCAGGTCGCCTGGGGCTATGCCGCGCTGGCTCTGGTGCCGTTCTGCAACGCGCTGCAGCATTTCGACATGCATCGCTACAACCGCGCCGGCCGCTTCGGCGCGCTGATCGGGGTGCAGACGACCCCGGCGCTGGTCTCGCTGATCCTGATCTGGCCGTTGGCCTGGTGGCTGGGCGACTGGCGCGTGATGCTGGGCGCGCTGGTGGCCTATGCCGCGCTGGCCGCGATCCTGTCGCATGTCGTCGCCGAACGCCGCTTCCGGCCGGTCTTCGACGCCGCGCTCTGGGGCCGGACGCTGCGCTTCGGCTGGCCGATCCTGCTCAACGCGGGACTTCTGTTCTTCGTGATGCAGGGCGACAAGATGATCGTCGGGCGGCTCGCCGGGATGGAAAGCCTCAGCAGCTTCGCGCTGGCGGTGACGCTCACGCTGACGCCGTCGCTCGTCCTGGCGGGCAGCCTGGGCACCGCGAGCCTGCCGAAGCTCTCGGAGCTGGCCGACCGGCAGGCGGACTTCGCCGGGGCCACCGCCCGCTTCATCGCGCTGTGCATCCTCTGCGGGATGGCGCTTGGACTGGTGGGCCTGGTCGGGGCGTCGATCCTGCCCGCTTTCGTCGCGGGCACGGCCTGGGCGCCGCTCGCGACGCTGGTCGGGCCGATGGCCGTGATGCAGGGCATCCGGCTGGCCAAGACCGGGCCGGCCCTCTCGGCCCTCGCGCGCGGCGATACCGCGAACGCGGTCGTGTCGAACCTGCCACGCATCGCGGCGCTCATCGTGGGCTGGGTGGCGCTGTCGAACGGCGCGGATGTGCTGTGGCTTGTCTGGCTGGGCTGCGCCGCGGAAGGCGCGGGCCTTGTGCTGTCGGCCTGGGCCTTCGCGCGCGCCGCGGGCACGCCCCTGCCCTGGCGCAGCCTCGCGTTGGCGGCGGCCGGGTTCGGCATCCTCGTCGCGGCGGCGGTGGCGCTAGGCTGACGCAGCCGCGTCACACCCCGGGCCCCGACGCGCCCGCCCGAGGCGAAAAGCCTTGGCGCGGGCAGCACCGCCTGCCTAGCCTGACTCCAAAGGCCCCGAATGAGAGGGCCCCGAGCGAGCAGTTCGCCGGCCCCGACCGGCAGGAGAACAGGCGATGATCCATTCCCGCGGCATCCTTGCCCGCGCCATCGGCGTGGCATGGCTGGCGGCCTGCGTCGCGCTCCCCGCCGCCGCCGAGCGCGTGGTCCGCTCCACGCCGGACAGCCTCGCCACCGACCTGCAAGGCGCGGGGCCGGGCGACGTCTTCTCGCTGGCGCCCGGCACCTACGCGCCGCTCGCGGTGACCGGCCTGGCCGGAACGCCCCAGGCACCCATCGTCCTGCGCGCCCATGACCGCGCCGACCCGCCGCGCCTCGCGGGGCTGACGCTGCGCGATGTGGCGGGCGTGACGCTGCGCGGCCTGACTCTCGCCCCGCCCGCGACGGCCCCGGACCAGCCGAACCTGATCGCCGACAGCCGCTTCGTCCGGCTCGAGAATATCATGATCGACGGCCCCGACGCGCTGCGCCGCACCGGCCTGCGCATCGTCGACAGCCGCGACCTGCTGATCACCGGGGCCGAGATCACCGGCCTGCGCACCGGCCTGCTCGTCGCCTACAGCGAACGGGTCGAGATCCGCGCCTCGCTTCTGCACGGGCTTGGCTCGGACGGGATGAACTTTGCCGCGGTTGCGGACCTGCTGGTCGAGGACAACACGATCCGCGATTTCTCGACCCGCCGGCCCGAGGGCGCGCATCCAGACATGATCCAGTTCTGGACGAACGGCACGACGCGCCCCAGCCGCCGGATCACGATCCGCGGCAACCGGCTGATCTCGGGCGACGGGCCATGGAGCCAGTCGATCTTCATGGGCAACGAGACGGTCGACGAGCTCCAGCCCGAGGCGGAGATGCTGTACGAGGACGTCACGATCGAGGACAACGTGATCGTCAACGCCCATCTGCACGGCATCTCGATCGGCGACACGTCCGGGCTGACGATCCGTCGCAACACCGTGGTCCGCGACCCGAAGGCCCTGGAGGTCGCGGGCGATCCCAATCTCTCCACCCCGGTGATCCGCATCGCCGACGGGGCGCGCGACGTGCTGGTTCTGGGCAACGTGGCCCATGCCGTCCCGCAGGGGGATACGCGCGAGGACTGGCTGATCGCGGGCAACCTAATCGTGCAGGACCGCCGCCCCTTCCAGCCCGGCCATTACGAGGCGGTGTTCCGCACCGTGGACCGCACGCGTCCCGCCCGGCTGGGCGATTTCCGCCCCCATGCCGCGGGCCCCCTGGCCGGCCGCGATGTGGGCGCGCCGATGCTGCGCGGCCCCTCCGCGCCCGCCGCAGACGACGCGCCAGCGGACTTGCCCGACGCCATCGCCCTGCGCCCCGAGGCGGAGGCCCTTCGCATCGCCAACGGCGTCGACGCGCCGCTGACCGTGGCCGTGCCCGACGGCCGGATCCTGCTGGGCGATCTGCAGCCGCAGACCCGGCTCAGCGTGGACCAGACCTCGCCGCTTTTCGGGGCCGAGGCGTTCCGGCTGGCGCTGCGCCTGCATTCCGACGGCAGCCGCCGCGGCGGGGGAGGTGCTTCGCCTGCACCAGGCGCTGGTCATGACCGTCGGGGATCGCGGCACCGTCGAGGTGGCGCTGCATACCGACGCCGCGCGGACCATCCGCCTCGCCACCCGCGCCTCGGGGCCGGTGCCCGCCGAAGGCCGCGACATCGTCATCGGCTTCGACGCGATCGAGGGCCGCCTCTGGGCCGAGATCGACGGCAAGCCCGCGGGCGACATCCTGGCCGAGGGCCGAATGCCGCAGGCCGCCCATTGGGGTCTGACCTTCGGCAATCCCTTCGGCACGCAGGACACGTTCGAGGGCTGGATCAGCGCCTTCACGCTGGACGTGCGCCATCCCCGGCTGCGCGAGGCGCAGCTGCGATGACCGCCGCGACCACGGATCTGCGGGGCGCCGCCCCCGCCACCGGATCGGCGTCGCGCGCGCTGGTGCCGCTCTACCTCCTGGCGGTCGTCGTGCCGGTCGGAATGCATCTGGGCCCGCTCTACCTGACCGGCCTGCGCATCCTGCTTCTGGCCGTGACGCTGCCCCTGCTCGCGCAGCTGCTGCGCGGCCGCTACGGACCGGTGATCGCGACCGATTGGCTCTTCGTGGGATTCGCCGCATGGATGACGCTCGCCCTTCTGGCCAACAATCCCGACCGCGTGATCCAGCAGGCCCCCTCGGTGGGCGTCGAGTTCCTCGGCGGCTACGTCATCGCCCGCGCCACGATCCGCAGCGTCGAGGCGTTTCTCGGCTTCTGCCGGATCATCCTTCTGGTCATCCTGATCGTGCTGCCGGCGGCGATATACGAGGCCCTGACCGGCGCCTCGCCGATCGTCCGGGCCATCGCGGCCCTCCCCGGCCTCGTCTCGGTCGACGAGGTCCCGTCCGATCCCCGCCTCGGGCTCGAACGGGTGCAGGCCATTTTCGCGCACCCGATCCATTTCGGCCTGTTCTGCTCGATCGCCTTCTCGATGACCTTCGTCGGCCTGAAGGACACCATGTCCGACACCCGCCGCTGGCTCGCCGCCGGCGCCGTCGCGGGCGCGGGGTTCCTCGCGCTGTCCTCGGGCGCGCTGCTGGCCATCGCGCTGCAGCTCGGCATGATCGTTTGGGCCGCCACCTTCCGGCGGCTGACCTGGCGCTGGTGGCTGCTGGTGGGGCTCTTCGCGCTGGCCTATGCCACGGTGGGCCTGCTGTCGAACCGCACGGCCATCCAGGTCTTCCTCAGCTACGCCACCTTCTCGGCCCATAACGCCTATTGGCGGGCCATCATCTTCGAATGGGGGATGATGAATGTCTGGGCCAATCCGATCCTCGGCATCGGGCTCAACGAATGGGTCCGGCCCGACTGGATGCACTCCTCCTCGGTCGACAATTTCTGGCTGCTGACGGCGATGCGCTACGGCCTGCCGGCTTTCGCGCTGCTGACGGCAGGCTGGCTGACGATCCTGGTCCGGCTGATGCGCCTGCCACTCGCCGCCGAAAGCCGCGAGGGGCGGATCCGCCGGGCCTGCGTCTTCACGCTGATCGGCCTGGCCTTCACGCTGGCGACCGTCCATGTCTGGACCAACATCTACTCCTTCACCTTCTTCATCCTCGGCTCGACGGCTTTCCTTTTGCATCCGGCCGAACCGAGCGAGGTGGCGCCCGATGGGCCGCGGCCCGGCAAGGGCGAGCGCCAAACGCGGGCGGAGCGGGCGCGCCGTCCCGCCCCGAGCTACACCCGCTTCCCCGAGCCGCAGGGCGCGGCCCGCCCGCCCCGCTACGCGCGACGATGAGCCTGCCGCGCCTCGGGGTGGTCATCGTCACCCATCGCGCGGCGGAGGTAATCGACGCCTGCCTCGACAGCCTCCTGGCCGCGCCCGGCGTGGCGCTCCGCGTCGTGGTCGTCGACAATGCCTCGCCCGACGACACGGTAGCGCGCCTCCGCGGCCGCGTCGCGCCGGCGCCCCACCAACTCGAGGTGATCGAGGCGCCGAATGGGGGCTTCGCGGCCGGGGTGAACCGCGGCCTCGAGCGATTGCGCGCCGATCCCGGGCTCGCGCGGTTCTGGATCCTCAACCCCGACACGATCGTCCCGCCCAAGACGCCCGCGCGCTTCGCCACTCATCCCGCGCCGGAGGGCTGGGCGATGATCGCCGGTCGCGTGCTCTATGCCGAGGAGCCGGGCGGCATCCAGATCGACGGCGGCGTCATCGACTGGCGCACCGGCGTGACGCGCAACCTGAACCAGCACGCGCCCGCCGACGCCACGCCGCCCGATCCGGCGCGGATCGACTTTGTCACCGGCGCCAGCCTCGTCGCCTCGCGGGCCTTCATCGAATGCGCGGGCCCGATGCCGGAGGGGTATTTCCTCTATTACGAGGAGGTGGACTGGGCGCAGCGCCGCGGCACGATGCCGATTCTGCACTGCCCCGAAGCCGTGGTCCGCCACGTCTCGGGCGCCTCTATCGGCTCGGCCGGCGCGCGGCGCCGCGCCTCGCCCTTCTCGGAATGGTTCAAGCATCGCGCCCGGATCGCGTTCCTGCGGCGCTGGCGTCCCCGGTCGGTGCCCGGCGGGCTGGCCTTTGCGGTGGCCAAGGCGGGCCAGCACGCGCTGCGCGGCGACGGGGCCGCGGCCCGGGCCACGCTGGCGGGAGCGTTCGGGCGGGGCCCGACCCGCGCGGTGCGGGAGGAGATGGCCCGGGCCGGCATCGACCCGGCGCGGCTTTAGGGCCTGCGCGGAAGTAACGCCGGACGGCCCGCCCCGCGCGACGCTCAGCCCGCCATCCCGGCCCGAATGCGCTCCAGCGTGGCCGACGCCACCGCGACCCCGCCGCCCGCCCGCGCCCGCGCCGCGGCGCGCCCGTCGCCGGGCAGGCGCGCGCCCGCCTGCTCGCGGACCGCACCCGCGAGCGCCGCCATCCGGTCCGCGAAGGCCCCGCCCGAGGTCGCGCCCGGATCGAGGGCGAGGAACATCTGCCCCGTCGCGGGCGGCCCGCCCACCGGGCCCGAGAAGGGCGAGGCATCCTTGCCCAAAACCGCCCCGGTCATCGCCGCCGCCAGCGTCTCGACGATCAGCGCAAGGCCCACGCCCTTATAGCCACCCGCCGGCGCCATCGAGCCCTTCAGCGCGACGGCCGGATCCGTCGTGGGATTGCCCTCGGCATCCAGCGCCCAGCCTTCGGGGATCGGCCGGCCCTCGCGGTTGTGCTTCATGATCTCGGATTTCGCGATGACGCTGGCCGACTGGTCGATCAGCAGCGCGGCGCCGCCTTGCCCGTCTGGCGCGGCCAGCGAGATCGGGTTGGTGCCCACCACCGGCACCGACCCGCCGCCCGGCGCGATCGAGGCGGGGGCGTTGGTGAAGCCCAGCCCCAGCAGCCCCTCGCCCGCGATCCGCGCCGTGTGCACGCCGAGGACACCGCAATTGTAGCTGTTCCAGATCGCCAGCGCCGCCACGCCGTTCGCCCGCGCCGCCGCCAGCATCGGGGCCAGCCCGGCCTCAATCGCCGCATGGGCGAAGCCGTTGGCCGCATCGACGCGGATCACGCCGGGCTTCGGGTCTCGACCCGCGGCGCGGCATCGCCCCGGACCTTTCCGCAGCGCAGGTGTTCGGCATAGATCGGGATATAGGCCAGCCCGTGGCTCGCCACGCCATCCGCCTCGGTGGCGGCGGTGGCGCGGGCCAGCGGGCGGGCCTGCAGCTCGCTCGCGCCCGCGGCCACCAGCGCGTCGAAGGCCAGCGCCTCGATCTCGTCCAGCGTCAGGGTTTCGTGGGTCATCGGGCGATCCTCTCAGTCGGTGTCGGTCAGGCCGGCGCCCGCGCCGTCGTCGCGGCCGAGATGGGCGGGGGCATAGATGCGGCGGGCGAAGGCGTCGAGCCGCGCCACCGCCTCCGGGTCGCTGGGCGCGGGCGTGGCGGGCCGCACCGGCGGCAGGGCGGGCATCTCGCAAGGGGCCAGCGTCACGTCGGCCCGCGCGGGCATCGCCGCGCCGCGCCAGACCGGGTCGGGCCCAAGCGCCGCACCCCCGCCCGGCCAGTCCACCGCAAGCGCCCGCCCCGTCTGCGACGCGACCAGCGCGACCTGCGGCACCAGCAGAAGCGGCGCCAGCACGCAGCGCAGCCGCAGGGGCCCGGTCGCCAGCCGGTCGGCCAGCGCCGCGCCGGTGCAGATCGGGCAGAGCGCCTCGCCCCGCGGGCGCCAGTCCCCGGCCCCCGGGACCGGCATCATCGGCGGCCGCCCGTCGATCGCGGGCAGCAGCGCGGCCAGCGCCGCCACGCCGGGGCGGCCATGCTCGGCCAGCCAGCGCGTCGCCATGCCCGCCTCCTCGGCCAACCCCCAAGGCAGCCCGGCGCCGCGCGCGGACTTGCGGGCCAGCGCCTCGATCTCGCCGCCGGACAGGTTCACGGCGCCGTCATTGCGGCAGGCCGGCCCAGGGCTCGGCTCCGCAGGCGGGCAGCTCCTCGGGGTAAGGCGCGCCGCGGAACATCTCGATCCGCAGCCAGCGGTCGGAGCGCGGATCGAACCGCCCCGCCCCGAAGAAGCTGAGCTTGGCGCGCAGCATGTCGAAGGGGCGCAGATCGCCGGCCGCGAGGTCGTCGCGGATCTCGGCGTAAGGATGCCGCGCAGCGATCTGGGCGCGGCGCACGGCGTGGCGATGCTCGGGATGCGCGATCAGGAAATCGGCGACCGCGCCCGTGGCCCCGGCCAGCGCGGCGCGCAGTCGCGCGGCGTCGCGCGCGCAGGTCAGCGGCTGGGCATAGGGCTCCAGCTCGGGACAGGCCGCGCCCAGCCGCGGCTCCATCTTGTCGGCGGAGGTGAACCAGATCCGGGCCGGCGCGCCCTGCGGCGCGCCCGGATGGACGCGCGCGACGATGGCCCGCAGATCCGCCACCGACATCGCGCCGTCGATGGCGAAGCAAGCGGCCTCGTCGGCGGCCATCCCGTCGGCCAGGTCGTCGACCAGGTGCCCGTGCGGCTCCATCATCAGCGAGACCAGCATCTCCTGTCCCTCGACCGACAGCGCCGCCTGCGCCCAGGTCCAGAGCAGGCCCCAGCTCTCCACCGGCTGCGCCACCAGCCGCTCCATATCGGCGCGCAGCCCCGCCAGCTTCTCGGCCTGCGCGGGATGGCGCGACTGCCAGCCTGCGACATTCGCGGCGGCCCGGTCGCGCGCGGCCTCGAACCCCGCGATCGTCTCGGGCGTCACCGGAGCGTCCAGCACGCGCGCCAGCGCGGTCTCGCGCGCGGCGATCCAGCGATGCAGCAGCGCGGGGTGGTTGACCAGGAAGGGCGCCATGCCCAGCCCCGTCGAATTGCCGATCCCGAAGCGGCGGCGCAGCGCGGGCTCGAGCGTCACGGCGGTGTCGGGCGCGCGCGCGGCGGCCATCGCCTCCACCTGGTCCATCACGAAGCTCCGGATCAGCCAGACGGTCAGCATCTCGGGCTGGAAGGGGGCCGCGAATTCGGGCCGGTCGCAGATCCGCGCGCGGTCGGCGGCGCCGAACTTGCCCGAACCGTAGACCGCCGTCGTCCGCATCAGATAGCCCACCGCCTCGACCCGCAGGGGGTCGGGCTGCCGCCCGGCGGCCAGCGCGTCGACGACATGCGCGAAAAGGCGCACCGACCGGTTGGCCCGGCTCAGGCACAGCTCGCCGGGTCCGATCCGCCCCGCCTCCTGCCGCGGCACATTGGCCTCCAGCCGGGCGAGGTCGGCCTCGGTCGGCACCCCGTCATGCAGCGCGAAGGTCGCGTCCCAGCGCGTCGCGATCACCCGGTCCGATCGGTCCGCATCGGCCAGGTCATGCGCGAAGCAGACCAGCGAATAGGCCCGCTCGGGCCCCTGTGCGGTATAGACCGCGCGCCCCGTGCCGTCCGCGGCGATCTCGAAGAGCGGTCGGGTCACGCGCCAGCCCTCGGCCTTCAGCCGCCGCAGCAGCACACGCATGAAGCTCAGCCGGCACTGGTGGAAGGCGCCCATCCGCTCCAGGCGCATGACCTGCTCGGGCGGCCGCAGCGGGCTCACGCCGCGCCCGGGCCGAAGCCCGCCTCGAAGAAGCGCATCCAGTTCTCGCCCATGATCCCGTCGACCTCCGGCGCCGAGAAGCCGGCATGGCGCAGCCCTTCGGCCAACCCGGGGAAATCGCGATTGTCGCGGAACCAGTCCGGCTGCGGCGGAAAGCCGGGCGCCGCCGCGCTGCCCTCGCCGTAATCGACGGCCCGGGTCCAGCGCCCCGTCCGCATCCATTCGACGACGCTGTCGGGCTGATCCTGGCACAGGTCCGACCCGATCCCCAAATTCTCCGCGCCGACCAGCTCGGCGGCGATCGCCGCGCCCTCGCAGAACTGCTGCAGCGTGCAATCCGACCCGTCCTTGAGGTGATGGGGATAGAGCGACAGGCCCAGCATCCCCCCCGACGCGCCCAGCGCGCGCAGCACGTCGTCGGAGAAGTTGCGCCGCGCCGGGTGCCACGACGCGGGGTTGGCATGGGTGATGGCGATCGGGCGGGACGAGACCTCCATCGCCTCGAGCGTCGAGCGGTCGGCGGAATGGCTCATGTCGACGACCATGCCGACGCGGTTCATCTCGGCCACCACGGCGCGGCCCATCCGGGTCAGGCCCGGGTCCTCCGCCTCGTAGCAGCCCGTCGCCAGCAGCGACTGGTTGTTGTAGCTCAGCTGCATGATCCGCAGGCCCAGCCGGTACAGGATCTCGACGAGCCCGATATCGTCCTCGATGGGGCTCGGGTTCTGCGCGCCGAAGACGATGGCGGTGCGCCCCGAGGCGGCGATTTCGCGGATCTCGGCGGCGCTGCCGGCCGGCGCGATCAGATCGGCATGGCGGGCGAAGCGCTCGTTCCACGCCTCCATCCGCAGCACCGTCTCGCGGAAGGTCTCGTGATAGGCGATCGTGACGTGGACGGCATCCAGCCCGCCCGCGCGCATCTGGCGGAAGACGGTCTCGGACCAGTTGCAATATTGCAGGCAGTCGATGCGGAACCCCATGCCGTCACAAGGCCACAGGACGCAGCGTCAGGCAATCGACCTGATGCGCCCGGCCGGCGAAGAACCCGTTAACCCTGTTTGCCTAGGGTGCCCGGATGATGCGGGCGACTCGATACGGCGTGATCCTTCTGGCGATGTGGCTCAGCGCCTGCGCGCTGCCGCGCGGCGCGGGGGTCGCGGCGGAGGTGCTGGCCGGCCCGGCCGCCAAGCGGGGCTTCGCCATCGTCGCCGTGACGCCCGACGCGGTGGCGCGCTTCGCGGCGGAGCCCGCCGCGCGCTGGATCGGCGCGGGCGGGCCGCGCGGCGCCGTCATCCGCCCCGGCGACCGGGTGACGGTCACCGTCTGGGACGGCAGCGGCAATTCGCTCCTCGCCGATCCGGGTCGCCGCAGCGCGACCCTGGCCGACCTGCCCGTCGCGCCCGATGGCCAAGTCTTCCTGCCTTATGTCGGCGCCACGCCCCTCGCCGGGCTGGGCGAGGCGGCGGCCCGCGCGCGGCTGCAGGCGGCGCTCTCGGCGCTGGCCCCGGACGCGCAGGTGCAACTCGCCGTGGCCCGCGGCCCGCGCGGCAGCGTGGACGTGCTGGGCGGCGTCGCGGCACCCGGCGCCTACCCGCTGCCCGAGGGCGGGCTGGACGTCCTGGCGGGGATCGCGGCGGCGGGCGGCGTGGCGCCGGGGCTCGGCAACCCGCGCGTCCTGCTGCGCCGGGGCGGCGCGGTCTATCGCGCGCCGCTGGCCGATCTCGTCGCGGGCCATGGCGGCGCGGCGCGGCTGGCGGGCGGCGACACCCTGATGATCGAGGCCGACGACCGCTACTTCCTGTCGATCGGCGCCGCGGGCTCGGAGGCCATGCACCCCTTCCCGCGCGAGGCGCCCAGCGCACTCGACGCGCTGGCGGCGATGGGCGGTGTCGATGCGGCGCGGGGCAATCCGGCCGGCATCCTGGTCCTGCGGGATTATACCGGCGCGGCGGCGGCGCCGCCCGAGGGCGCGCGCATCGTCTTCACCCTCGACCTGACGGCGGCGGAGGGGCTCTTCGCCGCGGGGCGCTTCCCGGTGCGGTCGGGCGATCTGTTCTATGTCAGCGAAAGCCCCATCGGGGGGGCGCGGGCGGTGCTTTCGCTGGTGGGGGCGGTCTTCGGGCTGGGCGCCGCGCTCAGCGACTGAAGGCCGGACGAGCCGCCGCCGCGTCGAGCCCGCGCACCAGCGCCTCGGCGATGCCGGGCTCCGACAGGGCGTGGCCCGCGAAGGGCACCGTGTGCAGATGCCCGCCGGCCCAGCCCTGCGCCAGCGAATGCGCCGAAACCGGCGGGCAGATCATGTCGTAACGGCCCTGTACGATCAGCCCCGGCACCTCGGCGATCCTGTCCAGATTGGCGCGGATCCAGCCGTCATGCTCGAGGAAGCCGCGATGCGTGAAATAGTGGTTCTCCAGCCGCGCGAAGGCGCGCGCGTATTCGCCCCCCGGCTCGCCCGTCCGGCCCTGGCTGCCCATCGAGGCCAGCGCGTTCTCCCAGGCGGCCCAGGCGCGCGCGAAGCGGGCCTGGTCATGCGGCAACCCGTTGAACAGCCGCCGGTTATAGGCGGCGATCAGGTCGTCCTGCTCCTCCTCGGGGATGAGCGACCGGAACTGCGCCCATTGGTCGGGCCAGAATTGCCCCGCCCCGCCGCCGTAGAACCAGTCGAGCTCGCGCTGCTCCATCAGGAAGACGCCGCGCAGGAACAGCCGCGCCGCGCGCTCAGGGTGGCGGATCGCGTAGATCAGCGCCAGCGTCGCTCCCCAGGAGCCGCCGAAGACGGCCCAGCGCTCGATCCCCAGCATCTCGCGCAGGAATTCGATATCGGCGACCAGATGCCAGGTCGTGTTGTCGCGGATGCTGGCATGCGGGCGCGAGCGACCGCAGCCGCGCTGGTCGAACAGCACGACGCGGTAGCGTTCGGGGTCGAAGAAGCGCCGCATCATCGGCGAACAGCCGCCCCCCGGCCCGCCATGCAGCACCACCACGGGCAGCCCGTCGGGATTGCCGCATTGCTCCATGTAAAGGGTGTGGCCGTCCCCCACATCGACCATCCGCTGATCGAACGGATCGATCGGCGGATAGAGCGCCGTGGCGCTGGCGTGCTGCGGGTTCCTGTCCATCTTCGACCTATATAGACCTCCGGGGTGGCCACACCATGACATCGCGGGGTTCATTTTCCATGACGACGACGATCGACGACGCCGAGATCGAGAAATTCCAGGCCATGGCGGCCGAATGGTGGGATCCGAACGGCAAGTTCAAGCCGCTGCATATGCTCAATCCCTGCCGGCTGGACTACATCACGACACAGATCGCCGAGGAATTCGACCGCGACATCGCGTCCGAGACCCCGTTCGCGGGGCTGCGGCTTCTCGATATCGGCTGCGGCGGCGGCCTGCTGTCCGAGCCGATGGCCCGCCTGGGGGCGGAGGTGGTGGGCGTCGACGCCGCCGGGCGCAACATCCCCGTGGCCCAGGCCCATGCCGCGCAATCCGGGCTCGAGATCGACTACCGCCACACCTCGGCCGAGGCGCTGGTCGCCGCGGGCGAGCCCGGTTTCGACGTCGTTCTGAACATGGAGGTGGTCGAGCACGTCGCCGATCCGCTGGCCTACCTGACCGCCTGCTGCCAGCTTCTCAAGCCCGGCGGGCTGATGATCTGCTCGACGATCAACCGGAACCCGAAAAGCTACGTCATGGCGATCTTCGGCGCCGAGCAGGTGATGCGCTGGCTGCCCAAGGGCACGCATGAATGGTCGAAATTCATAACCCCCGACGAGCTCTTCGACCTCATCGGCCAGGCCGGGCTGGAGCCGGTCGACCGCATGGGCTTCGTCTTCAACCCGATCACCTGGTCCTGGCGCCTGTCCGAGCGCGACCTGTCGGTGAATTACGTCACGGCCAGCCGTAAGCCGGGCTGAGGCGGGGCCGGGCGCTCAGGCCCCGTAGCGGGCCAGGAACACGTCCACCGCGCCCTCGACCACGCGGTCGACCTCCGCCGGCGTCACCGACTTGCGGATGCCGAACACCATCTCGGTGAAGAGATGCGCGTGGCAGAGCTCGATGAACTGATGCGCGGCCAGGTCGACATCCGGCACCGACAGATCGCCGCGGCGCGTGGCCTCGGTCAGATAGGCGCACATGCGTTCGTGGAAGACCGCCGGTCCGGTGCGGAAGAACTCGCGCCCCAGCTCCGGGAAGCGGTCGCTCTCGGCCACGCACATGCGGAAGATCGACTGCCCGAAATCCGACAGGACGAGCCCCAGCGTCCGGGTCGCCGCGTCGCGCAGCACCTGCGCGGGGGCGGCGTACTCCTCCATGATCTCGGACGCGCCCTCGATCTGGGCGCGGCACTCGGCCTTGGCGACCTCCATGAAGAGAAGCTTCTTGTCGGCGAAATAGCTGTAGAGCGTGGCCTTCGACACGCCCGCCGCGCGGGCGATGTTGTCGACGCTGGCGCCTTCGTAGCCATCGGCCAGGAACACGCTGCGCGCCCCTTCGAGGACCTGATCGAACTTGCGACCTTTCTTGATCGGCGTGACGTCGTTCATCGGCCCTCCCCTCCCTGCGACCATATAGACGCGGCCCGACCCCGCACAAGCGCATTGGCCGGGCCGGACCCTGCGTCCGACGGGCTTGCGTTCGGGCCGCCCCCGCCCATACTCGCGCCATGATCCCCGGCTTCGCCTCCCGCCGCCGCTTCGCGGACCTCTCCGAGCAGGAGATCCTCGCCCTCGCCATCTCGTCCGAGGAGGACGACGCGCAGATCTACCGCCTTTATGGCGAACGGTTGCGCGACGACTTCCCCGACAGCGCCCGCGTCTTCGACGCCATGGCCGCCGAGGAGGACACCCACCGCCGGCGCCTGATCGATTTGCACGCCAAGCGCTTCGGCGACGTGATCCCGCTGATCCGCCGCGAGCATGTCTCGGGCTTCTACGCCCGCCGCCCGGTCTGGCTGGTCGAGAGTCTCGGTATCGACCGCATCCGCAGCGAGGCCGCGGGGATGGAGCGCGACGCGCATCGCTTCTACGTCCGGGCCGCCGCGCGCAGCTCCGACCCGGCGACGCGCAAGCTGCTGGGCGACCTCGCCGCCGCCGAGGCCGGGCACGAGACCCGCGCTGAAGAGATCAGCGCCGAGGCGCTGGGGCCCGAGGCCCGCGAGGTCGAGGACGAGCGCGGCCGCCGGCAATTCGTGCTGACCTGGGTGCAGCCGGGCCTTGCCGGGCTGATGGACGGCTCGGTCTCGACCCTGGCGCCGATCTTCGCGGTGGCCTTCGCGACGCAGGACACCTGGACGACCTTCCTCGTCGGTCTCGCCGCCTCGGTCGGCGCGGGCATCTCGATGGGCTTCACCGAGGCCGCCTCCGATGACGGCCAGCTCTCGGGCCGCGGCTCGCCGGTCAAGCGCGGCTTCGCCTCGGGCATCATGACGACGGTGGGGGGCTTGGGCCACGCGCTGCCCTACTTGATCCCCGATTTCCGCCTCGCCACCACCATCGCCATCGCCGTGGTCTTCGTCGAACTCTGGGCCATCGCCTGGATCCAGAACCGCTTCATGGACACGCCGTTCTGGCGCGCCAGCCTGCAGGTCGTGGTCGGCGGCGCATTGGTGCTGGCGGCGGGCGTTCTGATCGGCTCGGGCTAGCCGCCCGCCGGCCTCAGAGCTCCAGATCCACCCAGATCGGCAAATGGTCCGAGGCCCGCAGCGCGTGGCTGCGCGCCAGGACGCCGCTGCCCGACACGCCGACCCCCGGGCCCGCCAGGAACCGGTCCAGCCGCAGCGTCGGGCGCTGGGCGTGGAAACTGGGGCCCGGCGCGACCTCCTGCCAGCCGCGCGGCAGCGGCAGGCGGCCCCATTCGTTCAGATCGCCGCCCAACAGGACCGGCCCGCCCATCCGCCGCACCGTGCCGACCACGCGGCGCAGCTGGCGCAGCCGGTCGATGCGCCGCAGGCCCAGATGCAGCGCGCCGACCACCAGCCCGCCCTCCAGCCGAACCAGCGCCGCGCCGCGCGGCTCCAGCCCCGGCAGGTCCAGCGCGATCACCTCGAATGCCGCGATCCCCTGCCGCATCAGCACCGCATTGCCGTGATGCCCGATCGACGGCGTGTCCGGATCGGCATCGACCCAGTCCCAGCCCGCCGCCCGCATCATCGCCGGCGGCAGGGCCGGGGGCCGCGGGGGAAGCCGCTTGTCGGCCTCCTGCAGCAGCGCGACGTCCGGCCCCACCAGCTCCAGCACCCGCAGCACCCGCGCCGGGTCGCGCCGCCAGTCGAGCCCGAAGGCCTTGCGGATGTTCCAGCTCGCGACCCGCAGCCGCCGCGTCACAGGAGCGGCCCGAACAGCCGCGCGACGGGCGCCAGCGCGCGGATGTGGCGCGGCGGCGGGTCGGGCAGGGGTGCGGCGCGGGCGAAGTCGCGCGTCAGCATCGCCTCGACCTCGGCGGCGAAGCCCGCATCCTCGACCAGCGCCGTCTCCTCGAAATTCAGAAGCGCCGAGCGGATGTCGAGATTGATCGTCCCGACCGAGGCGATCTCGTCGTCGATCAGCATCACCTTCTGATGCATGAAGCCCGGCTCGTATTGCAGCACGTCGATGCCCACCCGGGCGAATTCGCGCGCGAAGCCGCGGGTTGCGTACCAGGTCACCCATTTGTCCGCGGGCCGCGGGATCAGGATCCGCACGTCCACCCCGCGCAGCTGCGCCAGCTGCAGCGCCGTGAGCAGGTCGGTATGCGGCACCAGATAGGGCGTCGCGATCCACAGCCGCCGCTGCGCCAGCCCGACCAGCGCGCAGAGCAGCAGGCTGCCGCGCTCCTGCGCGTCGGTCGGGCCGAACCCGGTCACCAGGCCCAGCCGCCCGCCCGCCTCGGACCAGTCGGGCGCCTCGAGCGGCGGCAACGTCTCGCGCGTGACCGCCTCCCAGTCGGCGGCAAACAGGTCGCGCAGCTGGGCCACCATCGGCCCCTCGATCTGCAGGTGCGTGTCGCGCCAGGCGTCGTAATGCTTGCCCCCGTCGACATATTCCTGCGCCGCGTTGATGCCGCCGGTGAAGCCCACGCGCCCGTCCACCACCACCGTCTTGCGGTGGTTGCGGAAGTTCAGCCCAATCCGCCCGCGCGGGCTGCGCCGCCCCGGCACGCCGCGCACGTTGATCCCGGCCTCGCGCAGCTCGTGGATGTAGCGCGGGCCCAGCGTCAGCGACCCGATCAGGTCGAGCAGCACATAGACCCGCACGCCCCGCTCTGCGGCGGCGATCATCCGGTCGCGCAGCTCCAGCCCGACCGCGTCGCGGCGCAGGATGTAGAACTGCACCAGGAGCTCGGTCCGGGCCGCGTCGATGGCGGGGAAGATCGCGTCGAAGGTCGGCCCGCCATCGATCAGCAGGTGCAGCTCGTTGCCCGCGCTCAGCCGCGCATGGGTCACGCCCCTCAGCCGGCCCAGCCGCGCCGGGCGCGCGTCGTCTCCGGTGTCGTCGAGATGGCGGTGATCGGGCTTCTGGTTGATCCGGCTGACGCCCCCGAACACCATGAAAAGCGGCAGCGCCACCAGCGGCCAGGCCAGCAGAAACACCACCCAGGCCGCCGCGCCCTGCGGCGTTCGCGCCGTCGACAGCGCCGCGCGCGCCCCCGCCAGCCCGCCCACCAGCAGGACCGCCCGCAGCCACAGCGGCAGATCGAAAATCGGGTCCATGCGCCGTCACCCCTCTCTGCGCCCCGCGAACCGCGCCGCGACTTCTGGACAGCCCCCGCGCCGCCCGCTAGCCCTTCGCCCCATGCTGGCGATCTTCCTGAAGACCCTGCCGTTCTTCGGCCTGATCGCCCTCGGATACGAGGCCGGCCGGCGCAATTTCTTCACGCCGGAAGCGACCGCCTATCTCACCAAGTTCGTCTTCTACTTCGCGCTTTCGGCGATGCTGTTCAACTTCGCCGCGAACCTGTCGCTGGCCGAGATCTTCGATCCGACCTTCCTGATCGCCTATCTCTGGGGCTGCGCGATGGTCTATCTGGTGGCCACCGCCGTGGGCTTCCTGCGCGGGCTGTCGGTGGCCGAATGCGCGGTCGAGGCGCAGGTCGCGACCATCGGCAATGTGGGCTTCCTCGGCATCCCGATGTTCGTGCTGCTGCTCGGCCCCGAAAGCGCGGGGCCGATGCTGATGGTGCTCGCCGCCGACCTGATCGTCTTCTCCTCGCTGATCGTGATCCTGATCACCGGCTCGCGCGAAGGCCGCGTGGGGCTGGCGACGATGCGCACGGTGGGCCTCGGCCTCGTGAAGAACCCGATGATCATGTCGATCGGCGCGGGCATCCTCTGGTCGGCCACCGGGCGCGAGCTCTGGACCCCGGTGAACGAGTTCCTGTCGATCCTCGGCGCCGCCGCCACGCCGGGCGCGCTCTTCGCCATCGGCGCCTCGCTCGCCGGCAAGACGGCCGAGCGGATCTCGGTCGCGGGCTGGCTGACCTTCTGCAAGCTGGCGCTGCACCCGGCCGCGGTGGCGCTTTCGGCACTGGTGCTGTTCCCGGTGGCCGATCCCTTCGCCGCGCAGGTGATGATCTCGGCGGCCGCCTTGCCCGTGGCGGGCAACGTCTACATCCTCGCGCAGCATTACGGCGTCGCGCCCCAGCGGGTCAGCGCCGCGATCCTGATCTCCACCGCCGTGTCGATCGTGACCGTCTCGGCGATCATCGGCCTGCTCACGGGAGGGGCGCCATGAAGACCATCTCCGAGAACCGCTGCTTCGGCGGCATCCAGGGCGTCTACACCCACGCCTCCGAGGCGACGGGCACCGACATGACCTTCGGCCTGTTCCGCCCCGAGCATCCGACCGGCGCCGTGCTGTGGTACCTGTCGGGCCTGACCTGCACCCACGAGAACGCGATGACCAAGGCCGGGCTGCAGGGCTGGGCCGCCGAGGCCGGGCTGACCGTGGTCTTCCCCGACACCTCGCCGCGCGGCGGCGGCGTGCCCGACGACGACGCCTTCGACATGGGCCAGGGCGCGGGCTTCTATGTCGACGCGACCCGCGAGCCCTGGTCCAAGCATTTCGGGATGGAGCGCTACGTGACCGCCGACCTGCCCGAGACCGTCTTCGCGGCCTGGGATCTCGACGAGACGCGGCAGGGCATCACCGGCCATTCCATGGGCGGCCACGGCGCGCTGACGCTGGCGCTCAAGCATCCCGGCCGCTTCCGCGCCGTCTCCGCCTTCGCGCCGATCTGCCACCCCTCGGCCAGCGAATGGGGCCGCGACCAGCTCGCCGCCTATATCGACCAGCCCGAGGCCCATGACGCCACGCATCTTCTGCTCGACGGCGCGGCCCTGCCGCCCTGCTTGATCGACACCGGGACCGACGACCAGTTCTGGGACAAGCTCGGCACCGACGTCTTCGCCCGCGCGCTCGCCCGGACCCGCAGCGAGGCGGCGCTGCGCCTGCAGAAGGGCTATGACCACAGCTATTTCTTCGTGGCGAGCTTCGCCGCGGCCCATGTTGCCTTCCATGCCGAGCATCTCGCATGACCGCCCGCGCCCCCGTCGCGGCCGTCGTCTTCGATATCGGCAACGTGCTGATCGAATGGCAGCCCGAGCGCTTCTACGACGCGCAGATAGGCGAGGCGCGGCGGCGCGAGGTCTTCGCCGCCGTCGATCTGCACGCGATGAACGACCGCGTGGACCGGGGCGAAGGCTTCCGGGACGTGATCTACGGCACCGCCGCCGCCCATCCCGACTACCGCCCCGAGATCGAGATGTGGCACGACCGCTGGATCGAGATGGCCGCCCCCGCGATCCCCCGCTCGGTCCGCGTGCTGCGCGCGCTGCGCGCCCGCGGCGTACCGGTCCACGCGCTGACCAATTTCGGCATCGACAGCTTCGCGCTGGCGCAGCGGCATTACGATTTCTTGTCGGAATTCGACCAGGCCTTCGTCTCGGGGCACCTCGGCATCATCAAGCCCGAGCCCGAGATCTTCGCCCGGGTCGAGGCCGGGCTCGGCCTGCCGGGCGAGGCGCTGCTCTTCGCGGATGACCGGCCCGACAATATCGACGCCGCCGCCGCGCGCGGCTGGCGCACACATCTCTTCGAGGGCCCTGACGGCTGGGCCAACCGGCTGGTGGACGAGGGCCTGCTCACCCCGGACGAGGCCGCCTAGCCCGCCACCGCCGCCAGAAACCGCTCCATCGCCACCGGCTGCAGCGCGCCCGGCGCCGCGAAGGGATTCGAGAAGGCGTGGATGAAGAACAGGATCAGCCCCGTGAAGGCCCCGAAACAGGCCATCAGCATCAGGTTCCGCCGCCGCGGCGGGAAGGTGAACCAGGTGGCCGCGATCAGCACCGTCCCCGCGACGGCCGCGATCCAGAACAGCCCCGCCAGCCCGTGCAGCCCGTGCACCGCGCGGCGGTCGCGCATCTCGGCGATGCGATGCGCCGCCTCCAGCATGTGCACCCGCAGCGCGACCTCGCGCGGGGTGGCGGCCGGCAGGTCCAGTACCGCCTCGTAGGCCGCGCCCCAGACCGCCCAGCCCCGACCGCCGGGGGCATAGCCCTCGCCCAGCGCCGGCCATTCCACCTCGGCCACGGTGCGCGCGTAATCGACCATCAGCGCCTGGCGCGCCGCCGTGCCCGCCCCGCCATGGCGCGCGAAATCATTGTAGAGATCGGCCACCGCCGAGGCCTCGACCACCAGCTCGCCCTGGATCTCGCGGTAATCGCCCAGAAGCTGCGCGAAGACGAGCGCGAGGATCAGCCCGTGCAGCGCCGAGATCCGGAACATCACCGATCCCGACAGGTCCCGCGCCTCGCCCGCGCCGTCCCCGGACAGGCCGCGCGCCCCGAAGCGGCGCGTGACCGAATAGGTCGCCAGGACCAGCGCGACCGCAGCCGCGACGAAGCCGGCGGCCAGGGCGAGGGTCGGGAGGAGGTCGGCCGTCATGGCGCGAGACTGCCCGCCCCCCGGCATGCCGTCACCCCCTTTCGACCCCGCGCCCTAGGAAGCGCCGCGCCGCGCCGCTACGGTCGCGGCCGAGGATGCGAAACGGACAGACATCATGACCCCCACGATCATCGGCCCCGAGGCCGAAGCCGCGCTCGACTGGATGGACCTGACCCGCGCGATCGCCGCCGGCCACGAACTGCCCCGCGCCGAGGTGAAGGACATCTTCCTCTACCGCGGCGACGACACCATGCTGTCGCGCGCCGCCTGGATCGACGGGCTGGGGTCGCTGGTGAAGACCGCGCTGATCTTCCCCGGCAACACCGCCCGGGGCAAACCCGCCGTCGGCGGCGCCGTCTCGGTCTTCTCGGACACGGACGGGACGCTGGCCGCGATGCTCGACTTCGTGCTGGTCACCAAGTGGAAGACCGCGGGCGATAGCCTGCTCGCCGCCACGCGGCTGGCGCGGCCCGACAGCCGCGAGGTGCTGATCGTGGGCTCCGGCGCGGTCGCGCGCTCGCTCGTCGAGGCCTATTCCGCGGCCTTCCCCGACGCGCGCTTCCGCATCTGGTCGCGCAATCCCGACAACGCCGCCCGACTGGCCGCCGAAACGGGCGCGCGGGCCGTCACCGACCTCGCGGCCGAGGTCGGGCGCTCCGACATCGTGACCTGCGCGACCATGGCGACCGATCCGGTGATCCGCGGCGAATGGCTGCGCCCGGGCACCCATCTCGACCTGATCGGCGCCTACCGCCCCGACATGCGCGAGGCCGATGACGACGCCCTGCCCCGCGCCACGCTCTTCGTCGACAGCCGCGAAACCACGCTCGACCATATCGGCGAGCTGAAGATCCCGCTGGCCGAAGGCGTGATCGACCGCGCGGACGTGGTCGCGGATTACTACGACACGGGCGCGATGCGCCGCGCCTCCGCGGACCAGATCACGCTCTTCAAGAACGGCGGCGGGGCCCATCTCGACCTGATGGTCGCGCGCTACATCCTCGACGCCGCCGGCTGACCCGCTGCCGCCCGGACGCCCCTAGAGCAGCCCCTCCGACCGAAAAGACAGCGCGCGCGCCTTGCCGACGATCAGGTGGTCGTGCAGCACCAGGCCCAGCACCTCGGCCGCGTCGCGGATGGCGTGGGTCATGGTGATGTCGGCCTCCGACGGGGTCGGGTCGCCCGAGGGATGGTTGTGTACCAGGATCAGCGCCGAGGCGTTCAGCGCCAGTGCCCGCTTCATCACCTCGCGCGGATAGACCGGCACGTGATCCACCGTGCCCTGGGCCAGCTCCTCGTCGGCGATCAGCACGTTCTTGCGGTCGAGATACAGTACCCGGAACCGCTCGGTGTCCTGATGCGACAGCGCGGTCTGCAGATAGTCCAGCAGCGCGTCCCAGGACGACAGCACCGGGCGTTTTAGCACGCGGGCGCGCGCCATGCGATGGCCCAGCGCCTCCAGGATCTTCAGCTGCTCGATCACCGCCGGGCCCACGCCCGGCACTTCGGCCAACCGCGCGGCGGGTGCGGCCATCACGCGGTTCAGGTCGCCAAAGACCCGCAGGAGCCGCTTGGCCAGCGGCTTCACGTCGCCGCGCGGCAGGGCGCGGAACAGCAGAAGCTCCAGCAGCTCGTAATCCGGCATCGCCGCCGCGCCGCCCTCCATGAAGCGGGCGCGCAGCCGGGCGCGGTGGGCGAGACGGTGATCGGGCTCCGACGCCTCGGCCGGCGGCACGGTCACGGGCCCCGCGAAGAGACCCGGCAGCGGGGCCTCGGACAAGCGATCGGGCGGGCAGTCGGGCGGACGGCGGGACATGGGCTCCGGTCTGCCCCGCCCGTCCCTAACGAGAGGTTAATCCGCCGCGTCGGCCCGGGTCGGGTGGAAGCGCCCGGCGGCCGAGGGGGTGAAGATCTCCGCCCCCGTGGCGGTCACGCCGATCGAATGCTCGAACTGCGCCGAGAGCGACTTGTCGCGCGTCACCGCGGTCCAGTCATCGGCCAGCACCTTGGTCTCGGGGCGGCCAAGGTTGATCATCGGCTCGATGGTGAAGAACATGCCCTCTTCCAGCACCGGCCCGGTGCCCGGCCGGCCGTAATGCAGCACGTTGGGCGGCGCATGGAACACCCGGCCCAGCCCATGGCCGCAGAAATCGCGCACCACCGACATGCGATGCGCCTCGGCATAGGCCTGGATGGCGAAGCCGATATCGCCGAAAGTGGCGCCGGGCTTCACCGCCTCGATCCCCTTCATCAGCGAATCATGGGTCACCTGCATCAGCCGCGCCGCCTTGCGCGACGGCTGGCCGGCCACGAACATCCGGCTGGTATCGCCGTACCAGCCGTCGACGATCACCGTGACGTCGATGTTGAGGATGTCGCCGTCCTTCAGCTTCTTGTCGCCCGGGATGCCGTGGCAGACGACGTGGTTCACGCTGATGCAGGAGGCATGGGCATAGCCCTTGTAGCCGATCGTGGCCGAGGTCGCGCCGGCGGCCTCGACCCACTCCGTGATCATCCGGTCCAGCGCGCCCGTCGTGACCCCCGGCGCGACGTGATCCGCGATCCGGTCCAGGATCGCCGAAGCCAGCGCGCCCGCCTTGCGCATGCCGGCGAAATCCGCGTCCTCGTGGATGCGGATGCCGTCGCGCGTGAGCCTGCCGCGATGTTCGTCCAAGGGGGCCTCCGGTCGGTTCGGCAGATGATGTAATGCGGCCCGCGCCGAATATCCACCGCCCCGGCCATGGCCGCGCGCCGGGGCGCGCCCTATACCTTCGGACGACCCCAGAGCCGAGGACCCCCATGCCCAATCCCACCGCCGCGATGCTGGTCATCGGAGACGAGATCCTGTCGGGGCGCACCCGCGACGCGAACATGCACCACCTCGCGGGCCAGCTCGCCCTGCGCGGCATCACCCTGTCCGAGGTGCGCATCGTCTCGGACGATCACGAGGCCATCGTCGCCGCGCTGAACGCGCTGCGCGCGGCCTGGGACCACGTCTTCACCTCGGGCGGCATCGGGCCCACACATGACGACATCACCGCCGACGCCATCGGCGCGGCCTTCGGCGTGCTGGTCGATATCCGCGACGACGCCCGCGCGCTCCTCGCGGCGCATTACGAACGCACCGGCGGCGAGCTGAACGCGGCCCGCCTGCGCATGGCCCGCATCCCCGAGGGCGCGACGCTGATCGAGAACCCCGTCAGCACCGCGCCGGGCTTCACCATCGGCAATGTCCACGTCATGGCGGGGGTGCCCGCGGTCTTCCAGGCGATGGTGGCCAGCGTCCTGCCCACGCTGACCGGCGGCGCGCCGCTGGTCTCGACCTCCACCCGGATCGACCGCGGCGAGGGCGACATCGCCGGCCCGCTGGCGGCGCTCGCGGCCGAGTATCCGGACGTGGCGATCGGCTCCTACCCGTTCCAGAAGGACGGCAAGTTCGGCGCCAATATCGTCATCCGCGGGCAGGACGGCGCGCAGGTCGCGGCTGCGACCGACCGTTTGTCGGAGCTGCTGTGACCGACGGCCCCGACTGGCAGGCCGTCATCGACGCCTGCTGGCCGCCCGCGCGGACCGAACGCGCGGGCCCCTGGACCCTGCGGATCAGCCCCGGCGCGGGCGGGCGGGTCAACGCGATCTCGGGCGACCGGGACGCGGCGCTGCACGCGCCCGCGACGCTTGACCGGGCCGAGGCGGCGGCGCGCGCGAACGGACAACGCCCCAGCTTCGTCGTCTGGCCCGACCAGCCCGAACTCGACGCCGCGCTGGCCGCGCGCGGCTACCGCGTCGAGGATGCCGTCCATCTCTACGAGATCGCCGTGGCCGATGTCGCGCAGGGCGTCATGCCCTATGCCACCGCCTTCACCATCTGGCCGCCCTTGCAGATCATGCGCGACATCTGGGCCGAGGGCGGCATCGGCCCGGCCCGCCAGGCCGTCATGGCCCGCGCCGCCCGCCCCGCGGGCATTCTGGCCCGGGTCGACGACCGCGCCGCCGGGGTGGGCTTCGTCGCGGCGCACGGGCCCGTCGCGCTGCTCTCGGCGGTCGAGGTGCTGGCGCGCCACCGCCGCAAGGGCGTCGCCCGCAACATCCTGCGCGCCGCCGCGCATTGGGCCCGGGACCAGGGCTGCACGCGGCTGGCGCTGGTCACCACGCGCGACAATCTGCCGGCCAATTCCGCCTACGCTTCCAGCGGCATGCGGAACGTGGGAGGTTACCACTACCGCCGACACCCGGATCCCGCATGACCGACACGACCGACCTGCCCACCGCGCTCGACCTGCCGCCGGTGGATCCGCTCCCGCCCGAGACGCAGCGCTATTTCGACATTTGCGTCGAGAAGCTGGGCTTCGTGCCCAACGTGCTGCGCGCCTATGCCTTCGACATCGACAAGCTCAACGCCTTCACCGCGATGTATAACGACCTGATGCTGGCCCCCTCGGGCCTGTCGAAGCTGGAACGCGAGATGATCGCCGTCGCCGTCTCCGCCGAGAACCGCTGCTTCTACTGCCTCGTGGCCCATGGCGCCGCGGTCCGCCAGCTTTCGGGCGATCCGGCACTGGGCGAGGCCATCGCGATGAATTACCGCGTCGCGCCCATCGACGCCCGCCAGCGGGCCATGCTCGACTTCGCCGTGCAGATGACCCGCGCCTCCGCCACCATCGGCGAGGCCGAGCGCGAGGCGCTCCGCGCCCATGGCCTCTCGGATCGCGACATCTTCGACCTCGCGGGCGTGGCGGGCTTCTTCAACATGACCAACCGCGTCGCCTCGGCCATCGCGATGCAGCCCAATCCCGAATATCACGGGCAGGCCCGGTGAGGGCCATCCTCGCGCTCGTCCTGACCGCCCTGCCCGCGCTCGCCGCGGCACCCGAATTGCCCTTGCCCGGCACCCCCAGCCTGACCGAGGCGCAACCGCTTTCGACACACCGGATCGCCACCGGGCCCTATGCCGGCGGCCTGCCGGTCGAGGCGGTGGAGGGCGCGGTGACGCGGCGCATCTGGCAGGTCGAGGCGCCGGGCGCGACGACGCTGCAGATCCTCGCGCCCCTGCGCGACGCGCTCCAGGCCGCGGGCTGGCAGGTGGTCTTCGAATGCGCCACCCGCGCCTGCGGCGGCTTCGACTTCCGCTTCGAGATCGACGTGACCCCGGCGCCCACGATGTTCGTCGACCTCGCCGATTACCGCTACCTCGCCGCAAGCAAGGACGCGGCGCGGCTGTCGATGCTGGTCAGCACCTCCGGCGATCTCGCCTATGTGCAGGTGACCGATGTCGATCCCGGGGCCGAGGTCGCGGCGATCACCAAATCCGCCTCCGATCCGCGGCCCGCGGCGCTGCCCGCCGCCACCGGCGACATCGCCCGGGACCTGCGCGAGCGCGGCCGCGCGGTGCTGGCCGATCTCGACTTCGCCACCGGCTCGACCGAACTCGCGGGCGACAGCTACGCCTCGCTCGACGCGCTGGCCGCCTGGATGCGCGCCAATCCCGAGACCCGCGTCGCGCTGGTGGGCCACACCGATGCCGAGGGCAGCGCCGAGGGCAACATGGCGATCTCGCGCAGCCGCGCCGACAGCGCGCGCGCCATCCTGACCGGCCCGCTGGGCATCGCGCCCGCCCGGCTCGAAACGCAGGGCGTGGGCTTCTTCGCCCCCCTCGCCGCCAATGACAGCCCCGCCGGGCGCGAGGCCAACCGCCGCGTCGAGGCGGTGGTGATCTCGACCGAATGACGCGGGCGCGGCGCCACGGGCGTGACCCCGCGGTCACGATCCCGACCCCATTCCCACCGCGGCTTGCGACCCGCGAACCCCGCGCCTAACGGTCCCCGACCGCAGCTTCCGGAAAGGGCCCAGCCTTGCTGACCACCGCCCGACGGCTCCTCCTCCTTCTCGTCCTCCTTAGCCTGCCGCTGGCGGCCCGGGCCGAGCCGATCCGCGACTGGAGCGGGCCCTATGCGGGCCTGACCCTCGGGGTCGCCGACGGATCGACCCGCGTCACCGGCAACCGCTTCACCTACAACCAGAACCGCGCCGTGAACCGCGTCGACCACGACTATCGCGGCGGCGTCTTTGACGGCGTGGCGGGGTGGAACTGGCAACGCGGCCGTCTCGTCTTCGGCCCGGAGCTGTCGCTGGGCTATGGCGACCTGCAATCCGCGCTGGTCTTCAACACCGACAACGACATCGACCAGGTGCGGATCGACTGGCAGGCCAGCCTCACCGCCCGGCTGGGCGTCGCGCTGGGCGACGCGCTCGTCTACGCGCGGACGGGCCTCGCCTTCGCCCGGACGCGCAACGTGGGCGGCGACGTGAATGGCGGCGTGCTGAACCTCTCCGACGCGCATCGCCGCCAGACGGTCGATCACGGCGTGACCTTCGGGCTCGGGGTGGAACAGGCGCTTGCCGCGAACCGCCGCGTCCGGCTCGAATTCAGCCAGACCGAGTTCGAGACCTATTCCCTGGCCAACCAGGACGGCGCGCCGGGCTCGCAGGTCTACGTGGTCGAAAACGGCCCGATCCGCGCCGTCCGGATCGGCCTTCTCTGGGCCTTCTGACCCGGCACCCGCCATCGCCGTTGCCTCGTTTCGCCATCGGCGGTATGTCGGATTACATAGGTTGTCCGACGTCGCCCGCGTCGCTTCGGAGCGTACAGACCCCGGAGCCCGCCCCCATCGAGAGGATCGCGCCATGGCCGCGGATCCGGATCTGATCCGGCTGGAGCGCGACGCGCTCTACGCGGATGACGACGTCGCCCGCGCGCTGATCGATGCCGACCTGACCTATCGCAGCGCCAATCCCGCCTTCGCCCGGATGACCGGCCTCGATCTCGCCGACATCATTGGCCGGACCATCCCGCAGATCCTGCCCGATTTCGAACGGGCCGCGGCGACAGCCTATGCGGAGATGCTCGCAACCGGCCGGCGCGTCGGACCGATCGAGGCGCTCGGCAAGACCCCGGCGCGGCGGGCCGAGCCGCGGAGCTTCCGCGCCGACATGCTGCCCGTCCGCGACGGCGCGGGCCGGATCGTCGCCGCCTCGCTCAGCGTCGTCGACATCTCCGAGCTCAAGCAGCTCGAGGACAGCCTCGAACGCAGCCGCGAAACGCTCGCCGCCGCGCTGGCCAGCGTGCCGCTCGGGGTGGTCGAATACGACGCCGTCGCGCAGGTCGCGCGGTGGGACGCCCATTCCAGCAGCTTCCTTGGCCTGCCCGCGCGGCCCCATATCCTCGGCCTCACGGAGGTGTTCGACCTGATCCATCCCGACGACCGCGACCGCGTGCAGACCGCCATCGCGGCCGGCGAGGACCCGAACGGTCCGGGCCGCTTCACCCTCGAGCACCGCGTCATCCAGCCCGACGGCACGATCCGCTGGATCGAAGTGCACGGCCAGTACCGCTTCGTCCGCCACGGCGAGGTGCTGATCGCGGCCGGCGGGATCGGCGTCGCCTCCGACATCACCCGGCGCAAGACCGACGAGGAGTTCCGCGCGCTTCTGCTGCGCGAACTCGAACACCGGGTGAAGAACGCCCATTCCATCGTCCAGGCCATCAGCCGCCAGACCGCGCGCAGCGTCGACACGCTGGAGGCGTTCATGGAGGTCTTCGACGCCCGGCTCGAAGCCATCCGCGCGACCAACGACATCATCTCGGGCAGCGTCGAGACCGGCGTCGCGCTCGACGCGCTGATCCGCTCGCAGATGCGGCCCCTGCTGGGGCAGCGCTCGGGGCTCTACACGCTCGACGGCCCGCCCCTTGCCCTCGGAAGCGGCGTGGCGCAGAGCCTCGGGCTCGTCATCCATGAGCTGACCACCAACGCGCTCAAATACGGCGCGCTCTCGCGGCCCGGCGGCCGGGTGCAGATCGCCTGGCGACCAGACGGCTCCGACCCGGGCCTCTTCACCCTGACCTGGACCGAACGCGGCGGCCCAGCGGTGCGCGAACCGGACGCGCGCGGCTTCGGAAGCCTCCTGATCCGGTCCAGCACCACCAAGTTCCCGGGCGCCGCCTGCGACGTGGACTTCGCCCCCGAGGGGCTGCGCGTCACGCTGACCCTGCCTCTCGACGAAACGGCACCGCAGCCAACGCGCGGCTGAGCCCACGCGAAAAGGGCCGCCCCGAAGGACGGCCCGTCGCGTCGCGGCCCCGGCGGCTCACCAGTCGCCCGGACCCCGGTCGCGGAAGCTTTCCACCAGGAAGTCGATGAAGGCGCGCACCTTGGGCTGGGTGTAGCGGCCCGGCGGATAGACCGCGTAGATGCCCTGCATCTCGGGCGGATGGTTCTCGATCGCCGGCACCAGCCGGCCGTCCTTCATCGCGTCGGCGTAGAGGAAGTCCGGCAGGAAGGCGATGCCCAGCCCGTTCACCGCGGCGTTCAGCAGCGACTGGCCGTCATTGACCGTCAGCCACCCGGCCGAGCGGACCTGGCGCTTCTCGCCCGAGGGCGCGGTCAGCCGCCAGACCGAGCCGTTGGCCTGGTTCGAGTAATGCAAGAGCTTGTGCTCGTTGAGATCGTCGATCCGCTGCGGGCGGCCGTATTCCTCGAGATACTGGGGCGAGGCGATCATCTGCTTGTGCGTCTCGGCCAGCTTGCGGGCGCGCAGCGAGCTGTCCTCCAGGTCGCCGATCCGCACCGCGAGGTCGAACCCTTCCGAGATCAGCTCCACGTAGCGGTTGTTCAGCACCATGTTGACGGTGATGTCGGGATAGGCGTGCAGGAAGCTGCCGAGGATCGGGCTGAGATGGTTCACCCCGAAATCCGTGGCCACCGACACGCGCAGAACCCCCGAGGGCGCCGATTGCATCGAGGTCACAAGCGCATCCGCCTCGCCCGCATCGTTGAGCACGCGGCGGGCGCGGTCGTAATAGGCCAGGCCGATCTCGGTCGGGCTGACGCGGCGGGTGGTGCGGTTGAGCAGGCGCGCCCCGAGCCGCGTCTCCAGCGAGGAGACGTGCTTGGACACCGCCGATTTCGAGATGCCGAGTTTCTTGGCGGCATCCGTGAAGCCACCCTGGTCGACGACCGTGGCGAAGGCTTCCATTTCAGACAGGCGATCCATGCGGCAGGTCCTCGGCAAACAACTGTGGCCATCAGGATTGCCGTCGGATTGGGGCGAAATCGGGTCGTGGCCCGGCCAATCGTGGGATGGTTTCGGGATTTAAGCGGGGCGGGAAACGCCAAACCCCTGAAAAACGCTTAAGAAACCCTTAACATCGTTAAGGATTTCCACCTCTCGCTACAGCGAAGCGGCCAGTCTCGCGCCCTGATCAATCGCGCGTTTGGCGTCCAATTCGGCCGCCACGTCGGCCCCGCCGATCACGTGGCAGGCGATGCCCGCATCCGCCAGCGCGTCGGCCAGCGACCGCTCCGGGACCTGCCCCGCGCAAAGCACGATCGTGTCCGCCTCGACCAGCTTCGGCGTCTCGTGCGCCTCGCCGAAGCTGATCTGCAGCCCGTCCTCGGTGATGCGCTCGTAATTCACGCCCGGCACCATCTTCACGTCCTTCATCGCCAGCGACGCGCGGTGGATCCAGCCGGTGGTCTTGCCCAGCCGCTTGCCCAGCTTCTCGGCCTTGCGCTGCAACAACGTGATCTCGCGCGCCGAGGCCGGCGGCCGCGGACCCTCGGGCTCCAGCCCGCCGCGATGGTCCTCGGGATCGGCCACGCCCCATTCGCGCAGCCAGGCGGCCAGGTCCTCGGTGGTGCTGTCGCCGCCCGAATGAGTCAGGAAATCCGCGGTGTCGAAGCCGATCCCGCCCGCGCCGACGATGGCGACGCGGCGGCCGACCTCGACGCGCCCGCGCAGCACGTCGATATAGCTGACGACATTGGCGCCGTCCTGCCCGGGAATGCCCGGATCGCGCGGCGCGACGCCGGTGGCGATCACCACCTCGTCGGCGCCCGTCAGGTCGCCCACGCCCGGCGCCTCGCCCAGCCGCAGCGTGATCGCCGGGTGGTCCACCATTCGCGCCATCCAGTCGACCAAGCCCACGAACTCCTCCTTGCCCGGGATGACCTTCGCCATGTTGAGCTGGCCGCCCACCTCCGGCGCCTTGTCCCAGAGCGTCACGCGATGGCCGCGCTGCGCGGCGACCATCGCGACGGTCACGCCCGCCGCGCCCGCGCCGACCACGGCGATGTCGCGCGGCGTCTCCGCGGGCGCGTAACGCAGCTCGGTCTCGTGACAGGCGCGCGGGTTCACCAGGCAGGAGCTGATCTTGCCGCCGAAGGTATGGTCCAGGCAGGCCTGGTTGCAGGCGATGCAGGGCGCGATATCCGCCGCTCGGCCCTCCATCGCCTTCTTCACGAAATCCGCATCCGCGAGGAACGGCCGGGCCATCGACACCATGTCCGCGCAACCCTCGGCCAGCACGCCCTCGGCCACCTCGGGGGTGTTGATCCGGTTCGAGGTGATGACCGGCACGCCGACCTCGCCCATCAGCTTCTTCGTCACCCAGGTGAAAGCCGCCCGCGGCACGCTGGTGGCGATGGTCGGGATGCGCGCCTCGTGCCAGCCGATCCCGGTGTTCAGGATCGTCGCGCCGGCCGCCTCGATCTTGCGGGCGAGGCTCACCACCTCGTCCCAGCTCTGCCCGTCTGGCACCAGGTCGATCATGCTCAGCCGGTAGATGATGATGAAATCGTCGCCCACCGCCGCGCGCACGCGCTTGACCACCTCGACCGGCAGGCGCTGCCGGTTCTCGACCGAGCCGCCCCAGCGATCCGTCCGCTTGTTGGTATGCGCCACCAGGAACTGATTGAGGAAATACCCCTCCGAGCCCATCACCTCGACCCCGTCATAGCCCGCCGCACGGGCCCGCTTGGCCGCCGTGGCGATATCGGCGATCTGCTTCTCGATGCCGTCCTCGTCCAGCTCCTTGGGCGGGAAGGGCGAGATCGGCGATTTCACCGGGCTCGGCGCCACGCAATCGGGGCTATAGGCATAGCGCCCGGCATGCAGGATCTGCATCGCGATCTTGCCGCCGGCGTCGTGCACCCGGTCGGTGACGATCCGGTGATTGGCGATATCCGCATCCGAGAACAGGCCCGCCGCGCCCGGGAAAACACCGCCCTCGCGATTGGGCGCCATGCCGCCGGTGACCATCAGCCCGACCTCGCCCGCCGCCCGCTCGGCATAGAAGGTGGCGACACGGTTCCAGTCCTTGGTCTCCTCGAGCCCGGTATGCATCGAGCCCATCAGCACGCGGTTCTTCAGCGTGGTGAAGCCCAGGTCGAGCGGGGCGAGCAGATGCGGGTAATCGGTCATGGGCAGGATCCTCCGCGGGCGACAATGGGGATGCGGCGGCCCGCTGTCACGCCGGAACGCCGCGTCAGAGCGGCGCGGCCGTCAGTCGCCCCCGGCCACGTGCCGCCGGAACGCGGTCTTCAGGAGCGCCACCTCGGCGCGCAGCGCGTCGAGCTCGGCGCGCAGGTCCTCGGCGCGGTCCAGCCCGCAGATCACCGTCACCCGGTCCAGCACCGTGCCGTCGGGCGTGCGGATCAGCACCGTCTGCGTCCCGTCGGTCAGCGCGGCCGGGCCCAGCTCGCCCTCGACCTGCCAGCCGCCCCCCTCCAGCGGCGACTGCGTCAGGTGCCCCAGGCTCTCGCCGCCCAGCGCCATCTCCAGCGCCGGCGGCTCGCCCGCGCCGGTCAGCACGCCGCGATAGGTGCCCCCGGTCACGGCGGCGCGGTTCAGGATCCAGTCCATGGCGCTCCTCCTCTCAGATGTCGGCGCGCGGGCGGCGCGCCAGCGTCAGGTCCTCGACCACCACCCGGTTCATCGCCGGCCGCTCGAAGATCAGGTCCAGCCAGGCATGCTCCAGCTTGTCGGGATTGATCTCCTGGAAGCCCAGGTCGAACTCCGCCCCCAGCGCGGCCTCGGCGCCGTTCGCGGGCATCAGCTCGCTGACGAGCTGCTCGATATTGGGCCCCTGCCGGATGTTGAGCCGCACGAACATCTCCGCCGGGCGCTCGCGCCGGACCCGCGCCTTGACCGCCACGATATGCGACCGACGCAGCCCCCGCGCGCCCATCCGCGGCAGGTCCAGCGCCAATGACAGGAAGCTGCCGTCGAAGCCCAGCGCGTCCAGCGACAGCGCGAAGGGCGCGGGCGCGTCGGGGTCGCGGCGGCGCGACTGGCGCAGCGTGATCTCGGCCAGCGGGCAGTCGTGGAACAGCGTCACCCCCTCGGCCAGCGCCGTGCCGCCCGTGACCCCCGCGATCACCGGCGGGCGCAGCGCCGCGGCCCAGGGCAGCGGCCGCCAGGCCCAGTCGCATTGCGGCGGCCGGGCGATCCCGTCCTGCGCGATCCGCGGACGCAGAAGCGCGCGGTCGGCCTCGGCGCTCAGCCGGCGCGCCGCCTCAGAGAGCTCGCGCGCCGCGGGCGCCAGCGCCGCCAGGTCGGCCGGGTCCATCCCGGGCGCCGCCGCGGCCGCCTGCCGCCACGCGGCGACGGCCCGCCGCCGGCGCAGCGACTCGACAAGCCCGGGCAGCCGGATCGCCATTCAGAGATCCATGTAGATATGTTCCTCGGCCGCGGCCCCCGGATGCGTCGCCGCGCCCAGCCGGGCCGAGCCCACGAGCTGCGCGTATTTCCACAGCGCGCCCGAGGCGTAGATCGTCTTGCGCGGGCCTTTCCAGTCGGCCTTGCGCGCCGCCATCTCGTCCTCGGAGACATCGACCGAGATCGTGCCCTCGATCGCGTTCAGCGTGATGACGTCGCCGTCGCGCACCAGCGCGATGGGCCCGCCATGCGCGGCCTCGGGGCCGACATGGCCGACGCAGAAGCCGCGCGTCGCGCCCGAGAAGCGGCCATCGGTGATCAGCGCGACCTTCTTGCCCATGCCCTGCCCCGACAGCGCCGCCGTGGTCGCCAGCATCTCGCGCATGCCCGGGCCGCCCGCGGGGCCCTCGTTGCGGATGACGATGACCTCGCCCTCCTCGTATTGCCGCGCCTTCACCGCCTCGAAGGCGTCCTCCTCGCATTCGAAGACCCGCGCCGGGCCCGAGAAGACCTGGTGCTCCTCGGCCATGCCCGCGACCTTCACGATGGCGCCGTCGGGGGCGAGGTTGCCCTTCAGCCCGACCACGCCGCCGGTCTTGGTGATCGGCGTCTCGATCGGATAGATCACGCGGCCATCGGCCTCCAGCGTGACGCGGTCGATCTCCTCGCCGATGCTGCGGCCCGTCGCGGTCATGCAATCCTCGTGGATCAGGCCCGCCTTGCGCAGCTCCTTCATCACCACCGGCACGCCGCCCGCCTCGTAGAGATCCTTGGCCACGTATTGGCCGCCCGGCTTCAGGTCGACGAAATAGGGCGTGTCGCGGAAGATGTCGCAGACATCGCCGAGGTCGAATTCGATCCCCGCCTCGTGGGCGATGGCCGGCAGGTGCAGCCCCGCGTTGGTCGAGCCCCCGGTGCAGGCCACCACGCGCGCCGCGTTCTCCAGCGACTTGCGGGTGACGACGTCGCGGGCGCGGATGTTCTTCTCCAGAAGCCGCATCACCGCCTCGCCCGAGGCGACGGAGTAATGGTCCCGGCTCTCATAGGGCGCGGGCGCGCCGGCGGAATTGGGCAGCGCCAGGCCGATCGCCTCGGACACGCAGGCCATGGTGTTGGCGGTGAACTGGCCGCCGCAGGCGCCCGCGCTCGGGCAGGCCACGCGCTCCAGGATCTCCAGCTCGGCATCCGACATGTTGCCCGCCTGGTGCTGGCCCACCGCCTCGAACACGTCCTGGACGGTGACGTCCTTGCCGTTCAGCCGACCCGGCAGGATCGAGCCGCCATAGATGAAGACCGAGGGCGTGTTCAGACGCACCATCGCCATCATCATTCCCGGCAGCGACTTGTCGCAGCCCGCGAGCCCCACGATCGCGTCGTAGCAATGCCCGCGCATCGTCAGCTCGACCGTGTCGGCAATCGCCTCGCGCGAGGCCAGGCTCGACCGCATCCCCTCGTGGCCCATCGCGATGCCATCGGTGACGGTGATGGTCGTGAACTCCCGCGGGGTGCCGCCGCCCTGCTTCACGCCCAGCTTCACGGCCTGCGCCTGCCGGCTCAGCGCGATGTTGCAGGGCGCGGCCTCGTTCCAGCAGGTGGCGACGCCGACCCAAGGCTGATGGATCTCTTCCTCGCCCAGGCCCATGGCATAGAAATAGGACCGGTGCGGCGCGCGTTCCGGCCCCTCGGTCACGTGCCGGCTGGGCAGTTTCGACTTGTCCGTGGGGCCCTTGAGCATCACCGTCTCCTCGTCTCGCGGTCGCCCGTCTGGATAGACGCCGCGCCCCAGCGGGACAAGCGCGATTGCCGGATGGGCAACGCCCGTCTAGGCTGCCCGAAAAACGAGCAAGAGGGCAGCGGGCATGTGGACCAAGCGCTTCGAGGCGTTCGTCGCGCCGGCGCGCACCAAGCCGCAGATCTGGAGACTGGCCGCCGGCCTCGTGCTGGTGGTGGCAGTCTATGCCGGCTGCGTCGTCGCGCTGCTGGGGCTGGTCTGGGCGATCGCCGGGACCGAGGCGCTGCAGGGCTGGATGCAGCGCATCGCGCAGGCCGGGACGCCCACGGCCGTCCTGATCATGCTGGCGAGCTTCATCGGCATGCTGATCGGGCCAATTCTGGCCGCGCGCTGGCTGCACAAGCGGCCGGGCCGGACCTTGCTCGGCCCGCGGCTCTGGGCGGGATTCGGGCTGGGTGCCGCGATCACGGGCCTCGTCTTCGCCGCCAACATGCTCCTGATCCCCGCGCCCTTCCCGCTGGTCCCCAACACGCCGCTCGACCTCTTCTTGACCTTCCTGCCCGCGGCCCTTCTGGGCATCGCGCTGCAGACCGGCGCCGAGGAGGTGCTGTTCCGCGGCTACCTGCAACAGCAGCTCGCCGCCCGCTTCGCCAGCCCGGTGGTCTGGATGCTGCTGCCGTCGCTCGCCTTCGGCGGGCTGCATTACGCCCCGGCCATGGCCGGTCAGAACGCCTGGCTTCTGGTGGCGGCGGCGACGCTGTTCGGGCTTGTGGCCGCCGACCTGACGCGGGTCACCGGCTCCATCGGGGCCGCCTGGGGCATTCATTTCGTCAACAACGCCACCGCGATCCTGTTCATCGCGCTCGACGGCTCGCTCTCGGGGATGTCGCTTTTCAAGACGCCCTTCACCGCCGCCGATACCGACATCCTGCGTCCGCTGATCGCGCAGGACATGCTGGTGACGGTGATCATCTGGGCCTGCATCCGTCTCTGGCTGGCGCGCCGCGACCGCACCGCCCCGGCCTGACCGCGCCGGCGGCCGGCATCGGGGGCGAATTGCATTCCCCCGGGCCGCTCTCTATCTCGAGCGGGCAGACAAAGGACACGCGATGAACTGGATCTCGAACTACGTCCGGCCCAAAATCAACAGCCTCTTCTCGCGCCGCGAGGTGCCCGAGAACCTGTGGACCAAGTGCGACGAGTGCGGGACGATGCTGTTCCACCGCGAGCTCCGCGACAACCAGCGCGTCTGCACCAATTGCGGCCACCACATGCATATCGCGCCGCGCGAACGCTTCGAGGCGCTGTTCGACGGCGGCACCTTCACCGAGGTCCGCGTCCCCGCCCCGGTCGAGGACCCGCTCAAGTTCCGCGATCAGAAACGCTATCCCGACCGCCTGCGCGCCGCCCAGAAGGCCAGCGCCGAGCACGAGGCCATGCTGGTCGCCGAAGGCGAGATCCACCGCACCCCCATCGTCGCCGCCGCGCAGGATTTCGGCTTCATGGCCGGCTCCATGGGCATGTATGTCGGCAACGCCATCATCGCCGCCGCCGAACGCGCCGTCGCGCTGAAGCGCCCGCTGGTCCTGTTCTCCGCCGCCGGCGGGGCGCGCATGCAGGAGGGCATCCTCAGCCTGATGCAGATGCCGCGCACCACCGTCGCGGTCGAGATGCTCAAGGAAGCCGGCCTGCCCTATATCGTCGTGCTGACCCATCCCACCACCGGCGGCGTCACCGCCTCCTACGCGATGCTGGGCGACGTCCAGATCGCCGAGCCGAACGCGCTCATCTGCTTCGCCGGCCCCCGTGTCATCGAGCAGACGATCCGCGAAACCCTCCCCGAGGGCTTCCAGCGCGCCGAATACCTGCTCGATCACGGCATGCTCGACCGCGTCACGCCCCGCGGCCAGTTGCGCGACGAGATCGCGACGATCCTGCGGATGCTGACCGGCGAGGGCCCGGTCGTGCATGGCGACCTGCCGAAGCCCGTCGAGACGACGCAGCCCGACCCCCTGCCGGTGCAGGACGCGCTGCCCCCGACGGATGCGACGGCCGATCCGAACGCGCCGAAGCCCCCCGCCGGCTGACCATGGCCCTGGCGCTCGGATCGATCTGCGGCCTCGCCATCGTGATCGTCATGAACCGCGCCGGCATGCTGGCGGAGCGGTCCGGCCTCGCCGTCCTCCTCGCCGCCATCGCCGCCTTCTGGCCGGTCTTCGCCATCGCCGACGGCCATGACGAAATCCTGCACCTCGCGGTCTTCGCCGGGTTCCTCGCCTTGGCCCTCGCCGGCTTCGTCCGCGGCGCCTTGTGGCTTGTGGCGGGCCTTGCGCTGCACGGGCTCTGGGATGCGGGACTCGCGCTCGGGCGGCCGCCGGGCCCGGCCTTCTGGCCCGCCTTCTGCGCCGCGCTCGACCTCGCGGCGGCCGCGGCGCTCGCGCTGCTCTGGCGCCGGGGCCGCCTCGCATGATCGTCGGCTCCGACACCGTGCTCGACCGGCTGATGGCGCTGCACCCGAAGGTCATCGACCTCGTGCTCGACCGCGTCCATCGCCTGCTCGCGGCGCTCGGCCATCCCGAGACGCGCCTGCCGCCGGTGATCCACATCGCGGGCACCAACGGCAAGGGCTCGACGCTCGCGATGATCCGCGCGGGGCTCGAAGGCACGGGCGCGACCTGCCACGCCTATACCTCGCCGCATCTGGCGCGCTTCCACGAACGCATCCGCCTCGCCGGGACGCTGATCGGCGAGGCCGCGCTGACCGATCTGCTCGAGGAATGCGAGGCCGCCAATGACGGCGCGCCGATCACCTATTTCGAGATCACGACCTGTGCGGCGCTCCTGGCCTTCGCGCGCACGCAGGCCGACTGGACCCTGCTCGAGGTCGGGCTGGGCGGGCGGCTCGACGCGACCAATGTCGTGGTCCCGCGGCTGACCGTCATCACCCCCGTCTCGATGGATCACGAGGCCTATCTGGGCGACACCCTGGCCAAGATCGCCGCCGAGAAGGCCGGCATCCTCAAGCCCGGCGTGCCCTGCATCGTCGGCCCGCAGGCGGACGAGGCGCTGGAGGTGATCGAATACCGCGCCGCCCGCCTGGGCGTGCCGCTGCAGGTCCACGGCCAGCATTGGCACGTGACCGAGGAAAACGGCGGGCTGGTCTTCCAGGACGAGACCGGGCTGATGGACCTGCCCATGCCGCGGCTGATCGGCCGCCACCAGGTCCAGAACGCCGGCATGGCCGTGGCCGCCCTGCGCGCGCTGGGCCGGGCCGAAGGCGCGGCGGCGGCGATGCGCGACGCGCATTGGCCGGCGCGGATGCAGCGGCTGAAATGCGGGCCGCTGGTCGACGCGGCGGGCGCGGCCGAGCTCTGGCTCGACGGCGGGCACAACCCGGCGGCGGGCGCCGCGCTGGCCGAGGCGCTGACCCGCCTGCCGGACCGGCCCCTGCATCTCGTCTGCGGGATGCTCAACACCAAGGACGCCGCGGGCTACATGGCCCCGCTCGCGCCCCGCGCGGTGCATCTGCACGCCGTGTCGATCCCGGGCGAGGCGAACACGCTCACCCCCGCCCAGACCCGCGCCGCCGCCGACCGCGCGGGCATCCCCTCCTCCGAGGCCGCCTCCGTCGCCGAAGCCGTCGCCGCCATCACCGCCCGCGAGCCCGGCGCGCGGATCCTGATCTGCGGCTCGCTCTACCTCGCCGGCCGCATCCTGCGCGACCACGCCTGAGGCGGGGGGCTCGGGCCGACGCCGAGCGACGCCCGAAGCACATGTCTCCCCCGCCGCCCGGAGGCCCGCGCCCGACCGGGTGGGCGCGGACGCGCCCGCCATGGGGCGGGCGGGCGCGTGCCGGGCCGCAATGCGACCCGGCGGATCGGCCGGAGACGGCGCGCCGCCCGGCTCGCCATCGCGCAACGAACCTCGGGCCCCCGCCTTCCACGCCGCATTGATCCCCGCCCCGGCCCGGGCGATAGATCGGCCATGATCCGCACGGCCCGCCTCGCCCTCCTCGCCGCCGCCCTCGCCGCCCCGGCGCAGGCCGCCACCCATGCCTTCTGCTGGGTCGGCGCGAACGGCTATCGGATGGAGGGGTACATCGCCTATCCCGACACGCTCGCCGGCCGCGTCATCACCCAGGACGAGGTGACCGGCTTCGGCATCTCCGGCTGGCGCGCCGAGCGCTATCTCGGATCCTGGTCGCTGAAGGACCTGACGCCCGAGACGACCTGGGTGCTGCGCTTCGACACGCGCGCGCAGGCCTTCCCGATGGGCGGCCTGCCGGCCGAGGGCACCTACCAGGCCTGGAACGCGAACGGCTTCGTCACCGATTGCGGCGATCCGGGCTTCGGCTTCAACGGCGGCAACCAGGCGCAGGACATCTGCGTGGACGGCGTCTTCATCGAGGAGTCGGGCGTCCCGCCGGACACGCCGCTCTCGGCCGCGCCCGACACGTCGAACCCCTGCGGGCCGCTGCCCATGTCCCGGAACGCGCGGCGCAAATGACGCTCGAAGCCTTCGCCGCCCGTCATCCGACGCTCTGGCGCCTCTCGCCGCGGGGCAGTGCGGACGGGATCCGCCGCCACGGCCTGCTCTCCGCCGCGACGCTGGCCGCGCGCGCCGGGGTCACGCTGCCCACCGGACGCCGCCGCCGCGCGATGCCCTTCGCCCTGCCCGACGGCACGCCGGTGCAGGTCACCGACAATTCGCCCCTGTCCGAGGCGAAGCTGGCCCGCGTCCTCGATGACGGGCTCACGCCCGCGGATTGGATCGCGATGCTGAACGCGCGCGTGTTCTTCTGGCCGGACCGGCGCCTGGGCGCGGGGAACCTGCGCGCGCGGCGGCGCTTCGGCTACGTCGACGAATGGCACCGCTTCGACACCGCCGCGGTTCTGGCCCCGGCCTGGGATCGCGCCGAGATCGCGCCCTTCAACACCGGCGCGACGCTGCACACCCCGCCGCGGCGGGGCCACGCGACCTTCGCGCCGCTCGACGGGCTCGACCTCGCCGAATGGCGCGAACGGCGCCGCCGGGCGGGGGCGGTGCAGGGCCGCGACGCGGTGCGCGAGGTGACGGTCCGCGGCGACCTGCCCGAGGCCGCATCCGCGCTGATCGGGGTCGAGCACGCCTGAATTCACGTCCGACACGGATCACCCGCAGATCACCCGTAGATCACCCATGAAATTCCGGCCGGATTTTCACTCGGCAGCCGCCTCCGCACCCCAGCCCTCCGACTGCATCTCGCGCAGCCGGCTCGCGGTCCGCGCGAACTCGAACACGTCCCCGCCGCCCAGCGCCTCGGGCTCCGCCTCGGCGCTCACGATCAGCCGGACCTTCGCCTCGTAGAGCGCGTCCACCAGCGTCACGAAGCGCCGCGCCTCGTTGCCATGCGCGCGGTCCAGCCGCGGCACGTCGGTCAGGATCAGCACCCGCAGCGCGCGTGCCAGCGCCAGGTAGTCCCCCGCCCCGAGCGGCCGCCCGCAGAGCTCCGCGAAGCTCGCCCGCGCCACGCCCGCGGCATAGTCGTCCAGGCGCAATTCGCGCCCCTTCACCCGCAGCACCAGCGGCCCGTCCGCCCCGTCCGAAAAGCGCGCCCAGACCTCGTCCAGCGCGCCCCCGCCCACGAAATAGCTGGGCGATCCGGCCAGCCGGTCCTGCCGCCAGTCGCGCGGACTCGTCAGTTCGTGCACGATCATCCGCGCCTTCACCATCTCGATGAACGGCAGGAACAACGCGCGGTTCAGCCCGTCCTTGTAGAGATCGTCCGGCGGCCGGTTCGAGGTCGTCACCACGTGGACGCCGCCGTCCCACAGCTTCTCGAACAGCCGACCCACCACCATCGCATCTGTGATGTCGGTGATCTGCATCTCGTCGAAACACAGAACCTGCACCGCGTCGATCACGCTGTCGGCGAAGGGCCCCAGCGCGTCGCGCGTGCCGGCGGCGCGGGCCTCGTGCATCGCCTCGTGGACCTCCTGCATGAAGGCGTGGAAATGCACCCGACGCGACGGCACCGGCGATACCTCGTGGAACAGGTCCATCAGCATCGACTTGCCGCGCCCGACCCCGCCCCAGAGATAGGCGCCCATCGGCCCCTCGGGCGGCTTGGCGCGCAGCCCGAGGAAGCCGCGCTTCGCCGGGCGGGCCAGCTTGTCGCGGATGCGGTCCAGCGGCTCCAGCGCGGCCTCCTGCGCGGGGTCGCGGTCGATCCGGCCCTCCGCCACGCGGGCGTCGTAGATCTCGTGCAGCGTCATGTCCCGTGGCCTAGCGCGCGCGTCCCGGGGCGTCCATCAGCCGCGGTGGCCCAGCCCGGCGATCACGCCGCGCAGCTCGGCCAATCCGCGCATCCGTCCCGCCAGCGGATAGCCCGGATGCGTGCCGCGGCGCGCGTCGTCGAGCAATTCGTGGCCGTGATCGGGGCGGAACGGGATCGGCCGGCCCGTCGCCGCCTCGGCCGCCAGCAGGGAAGCGACCAGCGCGACCATGTCGGTGTCGCCCGCCAGATGTGCGGCCTCGGTGAAGCTGCCGTCGGGGTCTTTCGCCACGTTGCGCAGATGGGCGAAATGGATCCGGTCGGCGAAGCGACGCGCGATGGCGGGCACGTCGTTTCCCGGGTTGGCGCCGAGCGAGCCGGAACAGAGCGTCAGCCCGTTCTCCGGCGCGTCTTGGGCGTCGAGGATCCAGGCGATGTCATCGGCATCCGACACGATCCGTGGCAGGCCCAGGATATCGCGCGGCGGGTCGTCGGGATGCACGCAGAGCCGCAGGCCCAGCGCCTGCGCGGTGGGCACGACCTCCGCCAGGAAGCGCGCGTAATGCGCCTGCAGGGCCGCCCGGTCGATCCCCCGATAGATCTCCAGCGCGCGGCGCAGGCCCCGCAGATCGTAGCGGTCATAGGCCCCCGGCAGCCCCGCCATGATCGACCGCAGAAGCGTCGCGCGGTCGTCTTCGGTCGACTGGCCGAACCAGGCGCCGGCGGCGGCGATCACCTCGGGCGGGTAGTCGTCGCGCGCGGCCTCCCGCTCCAGCATGTGCAGCTCGAACGCCGCCATCCGCGGCGCGTCGAAGCGCAGGGCGGTGCCGCCAGGCGGCACGGGATGGGCCAGGTCGGTGCGCGTCCAGTCGAGAAGCGGCATGAAGTTGTAGCAGACCGTGCCGATCCCCTCGGCGGCGAGATTGGCGAGGCTCTGGCGGTAATTGGCGAAGAGCCCGGGCCCCGCCTCGCCGCGCTTGATCGCCTCGTGAACCGGCAGGCTCTCGACGACCGCCCATGTGAAGCCCGCGCCTTCGATCGCGTCGCGGCGCGCGGCGATGGCGTCGCGCGGCCAGACCTCGCCATAGGGGATCTCGTGCAGGGCGTTGACGATGCCCGCCGCGCCGGTCTGCGCGATCTCGGGCAGGGTGATGCGGTCGAGCGGGCCGAACCAGCGCCAGGTCTCGATCATCGGGCGATCCTTTCGGCGGTGGTGATGGCGCCGCGGGTGGCGAGCTCGGCATGGAGGCGCGTTAGCGGCGCGCGGATGCGGGCGGCCAGATCGGCGTCGAACACGACGCGCAGCCCGAGCAGGGACGCCACCGGATCTGCCGCCCGAGCCCGCGCGCGTAGCTCCTCGGCCAGCGGGTCGCGCAGGTCGAGAGGCCGCCCGGCCTCGTCCGTCCCGCCGACATGGCGCATCCAGGCCGCGACGACCGCCAGCAGCCCCTCGGCCTCGGCCCCGGCGTCCAGCCGGTCGCGCAGCGTGCCGAGGATGCGCTGCGGCAGTTTCTGACTGCCATCCATGGCGATCTGCAGGGTCCGGTGCCGGATCGCCGCGTTGTCGTAACGCGCCAGCAGCGCGTCGGCATAGGCGGCGAGGTCGGTGCCCGGCGGGGGTGTCAGCGTGGGCACGATCTCGGACCAGAGATGGCGGGTGAAGGCGCGCAGCACCGGGTGGGCAACCGCCTCGGCGATGGTTTCATGCCCCGAGAGAGAGCCCAGATAGGCCAACGCCGAATGCGTGCCGTTCAGCATCCGCAGCTTCATCGCCTCGAAGGAGGCCACGTCCGACACCATCTGCACGCCCGCGCGCTCCAGCGGCGGGCGCGCGCCATCCACGAAGGCGTCGGTCACGACCCATTGGCGAAACGGCTCGTGCACCACGGGCGCCGCGTCGTGCCGCCCGGTCAGGCGCGCGACCGCGGCGATGTCCTCGGGCGTCGTCGCGGGCACGATGCGGTCGACCATGGTGGCGGGAAAGGCGCCCTCGGCCGCGATCCAATCGGCGAGCGCGGGATCGATGCGGCGGGCGAGCTCCAGCACCACGCCGCGGATCAGCGCGCCGTTATCGGGAAGATTGTCGCAGGACAGGACGGTGAAGGGCCGGTGCCCCGCGGCCCGGCGCGCGGCCAGCGCGCGGGTCAGGAACCCGGGGGCCGAGCGCGGCAGGGGAGCCGCGAGGTCGTGGCGGATATCGGGGTGATCGGGGTTCAGGCGTCCGGTCGCGGGATCGTGGCAATAGCCCTTCTCGGTCACGGTCAGGCTGACCACCCGGATGCCCGGATCGGCCATCGCGTCCAGCACAGCCCGCGGGTCTTCGGGCGCGACCAGTATGTCGCGGAGCTGTTCGATCACCGCGGCGCGGGGGCCGTCAGGCCCGCGCTCCAACGCGGTATAGGCGAAGCCCTGCGGGGCCAGCGCATCGCGGGTGGCGGGGCTCCGCAGGCTGACGCCGATCACGCCCCAATCGCCGCCCACCTCCTGCAGGATCGGCAGCCCGAACGCCCGGAAGAACGCGCCCGGCCCCAGATGCAGCCAGCCCGGTTTCGGGCGCGCGGCACCGCCGGGGGCGAGGCGCGGCGCGGTCACGCCCGGTCCAGCCGGTAGGCGCGTTTCGCCAGGTTGTAGGCCAGGTCCTGCGCCACTTCATGGGCGTCGGCCTCGGCCAGTCGGCCGGTCGCGACGAGGGTCGCGAGATAGGCGCAATCGACCCGGCGCGCGACGTCGTGGCGCGCCGGGATCGAGCAGAAGGCCCGCGTGTCGTCGTTGAACCCGGCCGTGTTGTAGAACCCCGCCGTCTCGGTCACCGCCTCGCGGTAGCGGCGCATCCCCTCGGGGCTGTCGAAGAACCACCAGGCGGGCCCGAGCAGGAGCGCCGGATAAACCCCGGCCAGCGGCGCCAGTTCGCGGGAATAGGCGGTCTCGTCGAGGGTGAAGACGATCACCCGCAGCCGGGGATCGGTGCCATGCGCCGACAGGAGCGGGCGTAGCGCGGTGACGTAATCGGTGCGGGTCGGGATGTCGAAGCCCATGTCGCGTCCGTGGCTGGCCAGCATCGCGGCGGAATGGTTGCGCGCCGCGCCGGCGTGGATCTGCATCACCAGCCCGTCCTCGAGCGACATGCGCGCCATCTCGGTCAGCATCTGGCCGCGGAAGGTCTCGGCCTCCTTCGCGCTCGCCTGCCCGGCGCGCACCCGGTCGTAGAGCGCGGCGGCCTCCGCCTCGGGCAGGTCCTCGGTCCGCGCGGTGGGGTGGCCGTGATCGCTGGCCCGGGCGCCCATCGCGACGAACTCCGCGCGGCGAGCGCGATGGGCAGCGAGATAGCTGCGCCAGCTGGACACATCCTCGCCCGTCATCGCGCCCAGCGCGTCGACATTGCGCGCGAAGCCCTCGTGATCCGGGTCCACCACGGCGTCGGGCCGGTAGGTCGGGATGACATGGCCGCCCCAATCGGAGGCGCGGATCGCGGCATGGGCTTCCAACGGGTCAAGCGCCGAGTCGGTCGTGGCCAGCGTCTCGACGCCGAAGCGGTCGAACAGCGCGCGGGGCCGGAAGCCGTCCTGCGCCAGGCAGTCGGACAAATGGTCGTAGCAGGCATCGGCCGTGGCCGCGACGAGCGGCGGCGTCCAGCCGAAGACATGCTCCAGCGCGTGGTCGATCCACATCGCCGGGGGCGTGGCGCGCAGCAGGTGGTAGTTGGCCGCGAAGACGCGCCAGATCGCGCGGCCATCGGTTTCGACCGCACCGCCATCGGCGCGCGGGACGCCCAGCGCGTCGAACGGCACGCCCTGGCTGAAGAGCATGCGGAAGACGTAGTGATCGGGCGTCACGAACAGGCGAGCCGGGTCGGGAAAACGGTCGTTCCCGGCGAACCAGGCGGGGTCGCAATGGCCGTGCGGGCTGACGATCGGCAGATCCGCCACCGCGCCGTAGAGCGCGCGCGCCAGGTCGCGGGCGCGGGCCTCCAGCGGGAACAGCCGATCGGGGTCGAGACGCGGCATCGCTTTCCTCGCGGCGCCGGGACGGGCCGTCCGATCAGGGCTAGGAAAGAAAGCCCGCCCGGTCAATTTCCGTTGCGGGCCGCCGCGGGGCCGGTGAGAAACGGGCATGACCGCCGCAGCCCCGCCCCGCGCCCCGCGCATCCTCTCGATCGGCGAATGCATGGTCGAGCTGGCCCCGGCGGGCCCGGATGGCCTGTTCCGCCGGGGCTTCGCCGGCGACACGATGAACACCGCCTGGTATCTCGCGCGGCTGCGGCCCGACTGGGCCGTCGGCTATCTCAGCGCGGTCGGGCAGGATACCATCTCGGACGCGATGCTGGCCTTCATGGCGCAGGCGGGGATCGCGACCGAGCATGTCGCGCGGCGCGCCGACCGGACGGTGGGGCTCTACTTGATCGAGCTGCGGGACGGCGAACGCAGCTTCGCCTATTGGCGCGACCGCTCCGCCGCGCGGCGCCTGGCCGAGGATGCGGACGCGCTGGACCGCGCCTTTGCGGGGACCGACCTGATCTACCTCTCGGGGATCACACTCGCGGTGCTGAAGGGCGACGGGCGCGCGCGGCTGTTGGACCGGCTGGCCGCCGCGCGCGCGGGCGGCGCGCGGATCGCCTTCGACCCGAACCTGCGCCCGCGGCTCTGGCCCGGGACGGCCGCGATGTGCGCCGCGGTGACCGAGGCGGCGGGGCTGGCCGATATCGTCCTGCCCTCGCATGACGACGAGGCCACGCATTTCGGCGACGTCGACCCCGCGGCGACGCGGGACCGCTATGCCGCGCTGGGCGCGGGAACGGTGGTCGTGAAGGACGGGCCGGGCGATATCCTCGCCGTCTCGGACGGGATGCGCGCGGGCCTCCGCCCCGACCCGGTCGCCCGGGTCGTCGACACGACCGCAGCGGGCGACAGCTTCAACGCAGGGTTCCTGGCGGCGCATCTCGCGGGCGAGAGCCTCGACGCGGCACTGCGCGCGGGGGCGGCGCTGTCGGCCCGGGTCATCGGCGGGCGCGGGGCGCTGGTCGAGATCTGAGCGGCGCGCTCAGCTGCCCGCCCGGTGCCGCCGCCGCATGCCGCCCGGCCGTCCCGGCAGGTCCAGCGCCGCGTCGGCGCGGGGGGTTCGCGCGACGAGCTTGCCCTTCGACACCACCGCCAGCCGCGTCGCCCGCAGGCGCAGCGCCTCGACCGGGTCGCCCGCGTCCAGCACCACCAGCGAGGCGGTGCAGCCGGGCGCGAGGCCATAGCCCTCCAGCCCGATGATCGCGGCATTGGTCTCGGTCACCATGTCGAAGCAGCGGCGCATCTCCTCCGGATGGCTCATCTGCGCGACGTGCAGCCCCATGAAGGCCACGTCCAGCATGTCCGCCGTGCCCAGCGGATACCACGGGTCGCGCACGCAATCCTGCCCCCAGCCGACCGCGATGCCCGCGGCCTGCATCTCCTTCACGCGGGTCAGGCCTCGGCGCTTGGGGAAGCTGTCGTGGCGGCCCTGCAGCATGATGTTGATCAGCGGGTTGGGGATCGCCGCGACCCCGGCCTCCGCGATCAGCGGGATGAGCTTGGAGACGTAGTAATTGTCCATCGAATGCATTGAGGTCAGGTGCGAGCCCGCGACGCGGCCCTGAAGCCCCAGGCGCTGCGTCTCGTAGGCCAGCGTCTCGATGTGGCGCGACATCGGGTCGTCGGTCTCGTCGCAATGCATGTCGACGGGCAGGCCCCGCTCGGCCGCCAGTTCGCAGAGCGCGGTGACCGAGCGCGCGCCGTCCGCCATGGTCCGCTCGAAATGCGGGATCCCGCCCACGACGTCGACGCCCAGATCGAGCGCCCGGACCGTGTTGTCCCAGGCCGCAGGGTCGCGGAACAGGCCGTCCTGCGGGAAGGCCACGAGTTGCAGGTCGAGATAGGGACGGACGATGTCGCGCACCTCGAGCAGGGCCTCGACGCCCAAGAGCCGGTCGTCGCAGGTGTCGACATGGCTGCGGATCGCCAGCAGGCCCATCGAGACCGCCCAGTCGCAATAGGCCAGCGCGCGGTCGCGGACCGCCTCGTGGGTCATCACGCCCTTCAGCTCGCCCCAGAGCGCGATGCCTTCGAGCAGCGTGCCGGAGCCGTTCACGCGCGGGATGCCGTAGCTGAGCGTCGCATCCATGTGGAAATGCGGGTCAACGAAGGGCGGGCTGACGAGGTCGCCGGTCGCGTCGACCGTCTCGCGCGCCTCGCCCTCCAGCCGCGGCTCGACGGCGGCGATCCGGTCGCCGCTTATGCCGATATCGGCCACGCGCCCGTCGGGCAGCGTGCCGCCCTTCACGATCAGGTCGAACATCAACGCTCCCCCCGGTTGAACGGCACCATCAGCGCGGCCGGGACGGCGGCGCGGCGCGACATGACCACGAGGGCCAGGATGGACAGAATATAGGGTGCCATCAGGAAGATCTGGTACGGTACCTCGGCCCCGAGCGGCGTCTGCTGCAGCCGCACCTGCAGCGCGTCGAAGGCCGCAAAAAGCACCGCGCCCAGCAGCGTCTTGCCGGGCTTCCACGCGCCGAAGACAACCAGCGCGATGCAGATCCAGCCCCGCCCGTTGACCATCTCGAAGAAGAAGCTGTCGAAGGCCGACATCGTCAGGAAGGCCCCGCCCACCGCCATCAGGCCCGATCCCACGATCACCGCGCCCATGCGCAGCCCGGTGACCGACAGGCCCTGCGCCGCGACGGCCGAGGGGTTCTCGCCCGCCGCGCGGATGGCGAGGCCCAGCGGCGTGCGCCACAGGACCAGCGCGACGATCCCGGCGGTGGCGAAGGCCGCGTAGGTCAGCGGCGTCTGGGTGAAGAGCGCGGGACCCAGAAGCGGCAGATCCGACAGGATCGGCACCGGCCATTCGGTGAAGGCCGCAATCTTGGGCGGGCTCGTGACCTCGGGCAGGGCGAGGCGGTAGGCGAAGTAGGTCGCGGCCGTCGCCAGAAGCGTGATCCCCAGGCCCACGACGTGCTGCGACAGGCCGAAGGGCACGGTCAGGACGGCGTGCAGAAGCCCGAAGCCCATCCCCGCCAGAAGCGCCACGCCGACGCCGGGCCAGAGGCTTAGGCCGGAATAGACCGCCATCCAGCCCGCGAAGGCGCCGGTGACCATGATCCCCTCGATCCCGAGGTTCAGGACGCCCGCGCGTTCGCAGATCAGCTCGCCCATGGCGGCGAAAATCAGCGGGCTCGCGATGCGGATCGCGGCGGCCCAGAAGCTGGCCGAGAGCAGAATGTCGACGATCTCGGTCATCCGCGCCGCACCCGGAAGCGCGTCAGCATGATCGCCAGCACCATCGACAGGAGCGCCGTCGCCAGAAGGATGTCGGCCAGGTAGGTCGGCACGCCCGCCGCGCGGGACATCGAGTCGGCGCCGACGAAGACGCCCGCCACGAACAGCGCGGCGACGACCACGCCCAGAGGGTTCAGAAGCGCCAGCATGGCGACGATGATGCCGGTGTAGCCGAAGCCCGGGCTCAGATCCAAGGTGAGCGACCCCTTGGCGCCCGCCACCTCCGAGAAGCCCGCCAGCGCCGCCAGCCCGCCCGACAGGATCGCGGTGCGGATCAGCGTGGCGCGGACGGGCACGCCCGCGAAATGCGCGGCCTCGGCATTCATGCCCACGGCGCGCATCTCGTAGCCCCAGATCGTGCGCGTCTGGATCACCCAGACCGCCCCCGCGCAGATCAGCGCGAGGCCGAAGCCCCAATGCAGGCGCAGCCCCTCGACGATGCGCGGCAGCCGCGCCTCCTCGACCAGGCGCGCGGATTTCGGCCAGCCGAGCCCCATCGGATCTTTGAGCGGCCCTTCCAGCAGCATCGACACGAAGAGCAGGACCACGAAGTTCAGAAGAAGCGTCGTCACCACCTCGTCCACGCCGAAGCGGGTCTTGAGGAAGGTCGGCACCAACAGCGCGACCGCCCCGCAGGCGATCGCCGCCAGCGCGAGCGTGGGCAGCAGAAGCGCGGCGGGCCAGCCCAGATAGCCGGTGCCGAGGACGACCGTGGCCACCGCGCCGAGATAGAGCTGCGCCTCGGCCCCGATGTTCCAGAGCTTGGCGCGGAAGGCCACGGCGACGGCGAGGCCGGTGAAGATCAACGGCGTCGCGCGGTTCAGCGTCTCGAGCAGGGCGAAGCGCGAGCCGACAGCCCCCTCGACGATCAGGCCCAGCACCGAGAGCGGCGCGGCCCCGGCCAGCGCGGCGAGGCCCGAGGCGAAAATCACCGTCGCCGCGAGCGCCAGCGCGGGCAGGCCCAGCGTGCGCAGCGACGTGGGCCGGACGACGGGTTCAAGCCGCATGGTCGAAGCCCTGCCCGGCCATCCAGCCGCCCAGTTGGGCCGGCGTCATCGTGCCCCGCGGGAAGGCCGGCGAAAGCCGCCCGCGCGAGATCACGTGGATCACGTCCGACAGCGCGATCACCTCGTCGAGATCCTCGGAGATCAGCACCACGCCCGCGCCCCGGTCGCGCGCGGCCAGGAGCTGTTCGTGGACATAGGTCAGCGCGCCGATATCGAGCCCCCGCACCGGCTGGTTGGCGAGGATCAGGTCGGGCGCGGTCTCCAGCACGCGGCCGAGGATCAGCTTCTGCATGTTGCCCCCCGACAGGAGCCGGATGCGCGTGGCGGGGCCGGGGCAGCGGACGTCGTAGCCTGCGATCACCCGCTCGGCGAAGGCGCGCGCCTCCGACCAGTCGAGCCAGCCGCCCCGGCTGAAGGGCGCGCGGGCGTAGCGCTCGAGCATGACGTTCTCGGTCAGGTCCATATCGGCGACGGTGCCGGTGCGGTGCCGGTCCTCGGGGATGCGGGCGATGCCCGCGCCGGTCGCGGTGCGGGGCGACCAGTCCACGGGCGGCGCGCCCTTCAGGCGGAAGGTGCCGGCGCGGGGCTCGACCAACCCGCCCAGCAGGTCGGCCAGCGCGGCCTGCCCGTTGCCCGAAACGCCCGCCAGGCCTACGATCTGTCCGCGCCGCACGACCATGTCGACGCCGCGCAGGCCCGGCGCCCCGCCGCGCGGCGCGGTGTCGACGGCTTCCAGTTCGACGACCGGTTCGCCCGGCGCGTGGTCGCGCAGCTCCGGCGCGGGAATGTCGCTGCCGACCATCATCCGGGCCATCGCCTCGCGGTCGGTATCGGCGGTCCGCGCCTCGGCCACGACGCGGCCGTGGCGCAGCACGACGACCCGGTCCGAGATCGCCTCGACCTCGTGCAGCTTGTGACTGATGAAGATGACCGACAGGCCGTCCGCCACGGCCTGCCGCATCGTGGCGAACAGGCCCTCGGTCTCCTGCGGGGTCAGCACGGCGGTCGGCTCGTCGAGGATCAGGATCCGCGCGTCGCGGTAGAGCGCCTTGAGGATCTCGACCCGCTGCCGCTCGCCCACCGTCAGCGCGCCGACCATCGCGTCCGGATCGACCTGCAGCCCATAATCCCGTGCCAGGCGCGCGACCTTGGCGCGCGCCGCGCGGCGCCCGGCGCGCAGCGACCAGAGCGGGCGCGTGCCCAGCACGATGTTGTCGAGCACGCTGAGATTGTCGGCCAGCGTGAAATGCTGGTGCACCATGCCGACGCCGGCGGCCAGCGCGGCGCCGGGGCTGCCTTCGGGCAGGGGCCGGCCCCGCACCTCGATCGTGCCGGCATCGGGGGTGTAGGCCCCGAACAGGATGTTCATCAGCGTGGTCTTGCCCGCGCCGTTCTCACCCAGCAGGGCCACGACCTCACCGCGGCGCAGGCTGAAGGACACCGCGTCGTTGGCCAGAACCTGGCCGAAGCGCTTGGTGATACCATCGAGGCGGAGGACGACCTCCGCCCCGTCTTCCGGTCCGGTCACGTCACTGCGACTTCGGCTCGCTGTCGTCGATCTCGACGGCGAAGGTGCCCGCCTTGATCGCGGCCTCGCGCTCGGCCACCAGGTCCATCGCGTCCTGCGGCACGCGGCCCTCGAAGGTGCCCAGCGGCGCGAGGCTGGAGCCGCCGCGATCCATGAAGCTGTAGCGCCCGTAATCGGCGGCGGTGAACTCGCCCGCCTTCACGGCCGCGATCGCGGCATCCATCGTCGGCTCGAAATGCCAGATCGCCGAGGCGACGACCGTGTCGGGATAGTCCGCCTGCGTGTCGATGACGTTGCCGATGGCCAGCACGTCACGCTCGGCCGCGGCATCCGAGACGCCGAAGCGTTCGGCATACATCACGTCGGCGCCGTTCTCGATCATGGCGAAGGCGGTTTCCTTGGCCTTGGGCGGGTCGAACCAGGAGCCGATGAAGCTGACCTGGAAGCTCGCCTCGGGGGCGGTCTCGCGAACACCGGCCATGAAGGCGTGCATCAGGCGGTTGACCTCGGGGATGGGAAAGCCGCCGACCATGCCGATATTGTTCGTCTCGGTCATCGACCCGGCGATGATGCCCGACAGGTAGGCCGCGTCCTGGATGTAGTTGTCGAAGACGGCGAGGTTCGCGGGGCCCATGTCCTCCTTGAAGCTGGATCCCATCAGGAAAGCGGTGTCGGGATAGTCGGCGGCGACCTCGCGCGCCTCCTGCTCGGCGCCGAAGATCTCGCCCACGATCAGGTCGACCCCGCCCTCGGCATATTCGCGCATCACGCGCGGGTAGTCGGTGTTGGCCACGTTCTCGGTGTATTCATACGCGATCTCGCCGCGCTCCTCGGCGGCGAGCGCGGCCTTGTGGATGCGGCTGACCCATTGCTGCTCGACCGGGACGGTGTAGATGCCCGCGACCTTCAGCGGCTCATGCGCATCGGCCATCGCGGCGGGGGCGAGCGCGGCGCCGGTCAGGGCGGCGGCCAATCCCAGCATCAGCCTGCGGGTGAGCGGGGTTCGGATCAGTCGGGTCATGGCAGGCTCCTGGCAGAAGGTTAACGCGGGCGGAGCGTCCGCCGCGGGTCCGCCCCTGTCAAGCCGCCCGGGCGGGTCGCGCAACCGATCTTGGGCACGCGCAAGAAATACGCGTTTGACGGCGCGGCCTGCCACGGCATCTTGCGGGTCGAAGCTGCCGGAGCGCGCCGATGACCCGCACCCCCCTGATGACGCCCGTCCTGATCTCGGGCTGCATCGTCCTGATGGTGGGCTTCGCCATCCGCGCCAGCTTCGGCGTCTTCCAGATCCCCATCGCGTCGGAATTCGGCTGGCCACGCGCCGAGTTCAGCCTCGCCATCGCGATCCAGAACCTCGCCTGGGGGATCGGCCAGCCGATCTTCGGCGCGCTGGCCGACCGCTTCGGCGACCGCAAGGCCATCGTCGCGGGCGTGATCTGCTACGCGGCGGGGCTGGTGCTCTCCTCCTTCGCGGTGACGCCGGGGGCGCATCAGCTGCTGGAAATCCTCGTGGGGTTCGGCATCGCGGGGATGGGCTTCGGCGTGATCCTCGCGGTGGTGGGCCGCGCCACCTCGGACGAGAACCGCTCCATGGCTCTGGGCGTGGCCACCGCCGCCGGGTCGCTGGGCCAAGTCTTCGGCGCGCCGCTGGCCGAATGGCTGCTGGGCTTCTATTCCTGGCAGGAGGTCTTCGTGATCTTCGCGGTCCTCGTCGCGCTGCCGCTGCTCACGCTGCCGATGATGCGCGCGCCCGCGGCGTCGAAGCCCACGCTCGGGGAATCGATGGGCCGCATCCTGCGCGGCGCGGTGCGCGATCCGTCCTACGGGCTGATCTTCGTGGGCTTCTTTTCCTGCGGCTACCAGCTGGGCTTCATCACCGCCCACTTCCCCGCGATGGTGACCGAGATGTGCGGGCCGATCGACCCGAACGGGGTGCTCTACTCCTTCGGGGTCACGACCACCTCGGCGCTGGGCGCGGCGGCCATCGCGCTGATCGGCCTCGCCAACATCGCGGGCACGCTCTACGCGGGCTGGCTGGGCAAGCGGCTCAGCCGCAAGAACCTGCTGGCGGGTATCTATCTCGGCCGCACCATCATCGCGGCACTGTTCATCGCGCTGCCGATCACGCCCCTGTCGGTCATCCTGTTCTCGGTGGCGATGGGCGCGTTGTGGCTTGCGACGGTGCCGCTGACCTCGGGGCTCGTCGCGCATATCTACGGGCTGCGCTACATGGGCACGCTCTATGGCCTGGTGTTCTTCAGCCACCAGCTCGGCAGCTTCCTGGGAGTCTGGCTGGGCGGGACGCTCTACGATTCGACGGGCAGCTACGTGACCGTCTGGTGGGTCGGCGTGGGCGTGGGTCTGCTCTCGGCGCTGGTCCATCTGCCGATCAACGAGACGCCGCTGAAGGCCCGCGTCCCCGGCGGGCTTGCCGCAGGGTAAATCCCTGTCATTCTGACGGGACCGCCCCCGACAGGAGAGACCCGATGCGCATGATCTTCGCCCTCTGCCTTCTGGCCCCCGCCGCCTTCGCGCAGCAGGCCGCCGATGCCGTCGCGCCGGAGGCCGCGACCGGACTTGCCCCCGAGGCGCCGGCCCCCGTCACCGCACAGGACTGGATGGTCGCCGCCGCCAATCCGCTGGCCGCCGAGGCCGGGGCCCGGGTCCTGCGCGAGGGCGGCAGCGCCGCCGACGCCATGGTCGCGGTGCAGGCCGTCCTGGGCCTAGTCGAGCCGCAGAGCTCGGGTCTGGGCGGCGGCGCCTTCCTCGTGTGGTACGACGCCGCGACCGGCGCGCTGACGACGCTGGACGGGCGCGAAACCGCGCCGATGGCGGCGACGCCCACGCTGTTCCAGGTCGATGGCGAGCCCATGGGCTTCTTCGACGCGGTCGTGGGCGGGCTTTCGGTGGGCACACCCGGCACGCCCCTGCTGATGGAGGAGGCGCATCGCCGCTGGGGCCGCGCCAATTGGGGCGGGCTCTTCGACGAAGCCATATCCTTGGCCGAGGACGGCTTCGCCGTCTCCCCGCGCCTCGCCACGCTGATCGCGGACGATGCCGAGCGGCTTTCGAGCTCCGAGGCGACGGCGGCCTATTTCCTGCCCGGCGGCACGCCGCTGGCCGAGGGCGCGACGCTGGTCAACGCGGCCTATGCCGAGACGCTGCGCGCCTTCGCGCGCGACGGGTCCGACGCCTTCTATTCCGGTCCGGTGGCCGAGGGGATCGTGGCGACCATCCGCGGCGCGGCGCAGCCCGGCGTCCTGACGCTGGACGACCTCGCCGCCTATGACGTGGTCGAGCGCCCGGCGGTCTGCGCGCCCTATCGCGGCGCCGAGATCTGCGGGATGGGGCCCCCGTCGTCGGGCGCGCTGACCGTCGGCCAGATCCTGGCGCTGATCGAGCCCTACGACATCGCCGCGTTGGGTCCCGACGACCCGCAGGCCTGGCGGCTGATCGGCGACGCCTCGCGCCTCGCCTTCGCGGATCGCGGCCGCTACATGGCCGACAGCGACTTCGTGCCGATGCCACGGCTGCTGGATCCGGGCTACCTGGCCGAGCGCGCGGCGCTGCTGGCCGGCGACGACGCCCTGCCGGAGGTCACGGCCGGCACGCCGCCCTGGGACCACGCCGCACTGGAGCTGGCCGACGACACCTCGCTGGAGCTACCCTCGACCTCGCATATCTCGATCGTCGATTCCGCGGGCAACGCGCTGTCGATGACCACCACGATCGAGAACGGCTTCGGCTCCCGCCTGCTGGCGCCGGGCGGATTCCTTCTCAACAACGAGCTGACGGATTTCTCCTTCCGGACGCATTCGGATGGCGTGCCGATCGCCAATCGGGTCGAGCCGGGCAAGCGGCCGCGTTCGTCGATGTCGCCCACCATCGTGATGCGGGACGGCGCGCCGGTGATGGTCGTGGGCTCGCCCGGCGGCTCGCGGATCATCGGCTACGTGGCCAAGACCATCGTCGCGCATCTGGACTGGGGCATGGACGTGCAGCAGGCCATCGCGCTGCCGCATCTGGTGAACCGCTTCGGCACTTACGACCTGGAGGAAGGCACCGCCGCGGCGGCGCTGGCCGAACCGCTGGCCGCGCTGGGCTACGAGACGAATATCCGGGGCCTGACCTCGGGCCTGCACGCCATCGCCATCGCCGCGGACGGGCTGACCGGCGGGGCCGATCCGCGCCGCGAGGGGGTCGCCATCGGCGAGTAGGCCGCGCCTATTCGGGCGCTTCGCAGGCCTCGCCCCGCGCGCAGGCCAGCGCGGCGTTCACGACCTCGTCCGTCGCGGTCAGCGCGAAGCGCGGGCAGGGCCCCTGCTCCAGCACGAACCGGTCCTCGCGGCGCTCGATCAGGGCGACGACCTCCCCCTCCGGGACCGCGCCGCACCAGGCGGCCTCGCAGCCGATCTCGATCGTCACGGCGGTGCGCGCCGGCTGGACAAAGCCCTGGGCCGACGCGACCTGCCCGGTAAACAGGGTCTCGACGCTGTAGTCCTGCTTGTCGTTCGGATCGCCCTCCGGGCCCTCGGGCTGGTCGGGCAGCGGCGCGAAGATGCCGCGGGCCAGGACATAGGTCGCCTCGGAGTCGCTGGCGGCCTGGAAACTGCCCTGCATCGTGGGCGCGAGGCAGGAGAGCGCGGCGGCGGGCTGGGCCAGGAGCGCGGCGGCGAGAGCGGCGGGGATGGCGCGGAACATGAATGGTCTCCGGGTTTGGGTCATCCGTTGATCCGTCGCGGCTGGCACGCAACGCAAGCCGTATCGGATAGCGACGGCGGGGCCTTGCCGGTCAGATCAGACCGAATCCCGCGAAGACGCGGGCATAGAGGTCGCGCTTGAAGGGCACGATCGCGTCCAGAAGCGCATGGGCCTCCATCCAGCGCCATTGCGAGAATTCGCGCTCGTGGACCTCGAGATCGACGGCGTCGTCCGGCCCGTCATAGAGGAACCGGTACCAATGCTGCGCCTGCCCGCGAAAGCGCCCCTTCCAGAGCTTCGGCACCAGGTGCGGCGGCAGGTCGTAGGCCAGCGGCTCGGGCAGGTGGCCCAGCATCTCGACCATGTCCGCGGTCAGGCCGGTCTCCTCGCGCAGCTCGCGCAGGGCGGCGGCCTCGGGCGTCTCGCCGGGGTCGATCCCGCCCTGCGGCATCTGCCAGGCGCCGGGCGTGTCGATGCGCTCGCCCGCCCAGACCAGCCCCTGCGGGTTCGTCAGGCAGACGCCCGCGCAGGGACGGAAAGGCAGATGGGCGATCTGGTCGGGGGTCATGGGAACGCGGGCGGGCCGGGCGGCCCGCCCCCGGCGGCTCACTTCGCCGCCGTCTCGATGGCCGACAGCCCCTTCAGGATGTCGATCGCGTAGGCGAGCTGGTAATCCTCGTCGCGCAGTTCGGCGGCCTCGACGGCGGCCTCCTGCTCCTGGCGGACCTGCTCCTGCTGCTCGTCGGTCAGGCTGTCATTTCCCAGAGCGCCGCGCAGGCCCGCCTCGGAGCGGCGGGGACGGTCCGTCTCCTCCTCGGCGGTCTCCTCCTCGGGGACGCGGGGCGGCTGCACCACGACGATGTCGGGCGAGATGCCCAGCGCCTGGATCGAGCGGCCCGACGGCGTGTAGTAGCGCGAGGTCGTCAGGCGGATCGCGCCGTCGCCCTGCACCGGCATGATCGTCTGGACCGACCCCTTGCCGAAGGACTTGGTGCCCACGACCACCGCGCGGCGGTGATCCTGCAGCGCGCCCGCCACGATCTCGGAGGCGGAGGCCGAGCCGCCATTGATCAGCACGACCATCGGCTTGCCCTCGGCGATGTCGCCGGCGCGCGCGTTGAAGCGGTCGCCCTCGTCGGCCTCGCGCGAGCGGGTCGAGACGATTTCGCCCTGCTCGAGGAACGCGTCGGCCAGCGCCACGCCCGCGGTCAGCAGGCCGCCGGGATTGTTGCGCAGGTCGAGCACGATCCCGTTGACGCTCTCCAGCCCGCCGGCCTCGGCAAGCACCTCCTCCAGCCCGGCGCGCACATTGGGCAGGGTCTGGTCGTTGAAGGTCGAGACGCGGACGACGACGCTGTCGCCTTCCTGCCGCACGCGGGCCGCGGTCAGCTTGATCGTGTCGCGGGTGATCGTGATGTCGAGCGGCTCTTCCAGCCCCTCGCGCACGATGGTCACGATGATGTCCGAGCCGACGGGCCCGCGCATCAGGTCGACCGCCTCCTCCAGCGTCAGGCCCAGTAGCGTCTCGCCATCGACGGCGGTGATGAAGTCGCCCGCCTCGACGCCCGCCTCGTAGGCCGGGGTGCCGTCCATCGGGGTGATGACCTTCACGTAACCCTCTTCCTGCGTGACCTCGATGCCGAGGCCGCCGAACTCGCCGCGGGTATCGGTCTGCATGTCCTCGAAATCGCGCGGCGGCAGATAGGAGGAATGCGGGTCGAGCGAGGTCAGCATGCCGTTGATCGCGGCCTCGATCAGCTCGCCCTCGTCGACTTCCTCGACATATTGGTTGCGGATGCGCTCGAAGACGATGCCGAACAGGTCCAGCTGCTCGTAGACGCTGGCCTGGTTCGCGTTTTCCTGCGCGAGGAGCGGCCCGGCGATCTGCGTGGTCGCCAGGATGCCAGCAACCATTCCGGTCGCGGCGGCCATCGCGGTCTTTCTCATGGGTCGTTTCCCTACTCGTCTTTGGCGAACCAGGTCGCCGGGTCCACGGGCCTCCCGGCCTCTCTCACTTCCACATAAAGCGTCTCCGGCCGGGATACGCCACCACCGGACAATGCGTCGCGGAGGAAATCGCCCGCATCCGGCACCGATCCGCCCATCAAACCAAGCGGCGCGGACGCCGCAACGATCTCACCGGCGCGACCATAAACCTCCGACAGCCCGGCGAAAACCAGCAAGGTCCGGGGCTCGGGCTCCAGGATGATCACGTTGCCGTAATCGAGAAGCGGGCCCGCATAGCGGATCGTGCCCGCCGTGGGTGCCGTCACCAGCGCGCCCGCGGCGGTGGCCAGCACGAGGCCCGGGCGGACGATTCCCGCGGCGTCCGGCTCCTGGTATTCACGCAGCAGGGTGCCCGCGACCGGAAGCGGCAGGGGCCGGGCCGGCGCGGCATCGACCGCCGCGGGCAAGGCGCCCAGCCCGTCGGCGAAGGCCTCGAGCGTGTCGACGCGGTCGCGCAGCCCGGCCACCCGCGCGGCGTCGGCGGCGAAGCGTTCGGGCAGCGGCGCGCGGTCGGTGATCGCCTCGGAGAGCGCAGCGCGCGCGGCCTGCACGCCGGTCAGCCCCGCCCGCAGGCTTTGCGCGGCGGTCTCCTCCAGGCGGCGCAGCTGCTGCAATTCGGAGAGGTCGCGGCGCAGCACCTCGGCCTCGCGGTTCAGCGCGGGCGTGATCTCGCCCAGCATCATCGCGCTGCGCGCCGTGCCCAGCGCCCCGGAGGGATGCAGCAGCAGGAGCGGACCGGGCGACCGCTCGATGGTCGAAAGCGCCGCGACCAGCCGCGCGATCTCCCCCTCGCGCGCGGCCAGGTCCGTGGCCAGCGCCGTCTCGCGGATGGCAAGCTGGCGCAGCCCGTCGCGCAGCGCCGAGAGGCCGGTCTCGTAGGCGCGCACCACGCCGGTCAGGGCGGTCACGCGATCGCCAGCGCTCTGCGCCGCGTCCAGTGCCAGCGCCGCCTCGGCGAGCTGGCCCGCCGCGCGGCGCGCCGTGTCGGCCGATTGCGCCTGCGCGGCGCCGGCCAGCAGGGCCCAGAGCAGAAGCGCGCGCAGTATCATGCGATCAGGCTCTGGCCCGTCATTTCTTCAGGCGGCGCGATCCCCATGAGCTCCAGAAGGGTCGGGGCCAGGTCGCCCAGCCGCCCATCGCGCAGCCGCGCGCCCTCGGGCCCGCCCCAGAGGATCACCGGCACGGGGTTGAGCGTGTGGGCCGTGTGCGCCTTCCCCGTCTCGGGGTCGATCATGGTCTCGCAGTTGCCGTGGTCGGCGCAGACGATCATCGCCCCGTCGCCGCCCTCCAGCGCCTCCAGCACCGCGCCGAGACCGGCATCCACCGCCTCGCAGGCCTTCGCCGCGGCCTGCAGATCGCCGGTATGGCCCACCATGTCGGGATTGGCGTAATTCACCACGATCAGGTCGTAGCCGTCGCGGATCGCGCCGACGAAGGCTTCGGTGACGGCGGCCGCCGACATCTCGGGCTGCAGGTCGTAGGTCGCCACGTCGGGCGAATTCGGCATGGTGCGGTCCTCGCCGGGCTCCGGGTCCTCCTTCCCGCCGTTCAGGAAGAAGGTCACATGGGGGTATTTCTCGGTCTCGGCGACGTGGAACTGGCGCAGCCCCTTGGTCGCGACCCAGTGGCCCAGCGTGTTCGGGACGGTCTGCTTGGGAAAGACGGTCGCCATGAAACGGTCGTGCTTCTCGGAATAGTCGACCATGCCCAGCATGTGCAGGTCGGGCCGCTCGCCCGCGTCGAACCCGTCGAAACCGGGCGCGGCCAGGGCCGACAGGATCTCGCGCGCGCGGTCGGCGCGGAAGTTGAGGCAGAAGAACCCGTCGCCGTCGCGCATGCCCGCGTAGCCGTCGATCACGGTGGGCTGGATGAATTCGTCGCTCTCGTCGCGGTCGCGCGCCGCCCGCACCGCGGCGGCAGCATCCGGGGCGGCCTCGCCCATCGCGTGCACCATCGCGTCCCAAGCGCGCCTGACGCGGTCCCAGCGGTTGTCGCGGTCCATCGCGAAATAGCGCCCCGACAGCGTGCCGACCCGCGCGCCGTCGGGCAGGTCGGCCAGAAGCTTGTCGACGAAGTCCTCGGCCGATCGCGGCGGCACGTCGCGGCCGTCGGTCACCGCGTGCAGCACGACCGGCACGCCCGCCGCCGTTACCGCCTCGCAGGCCGCGATCACGTGGTTGATATGTCCATGCACGCCGCCATCCGAGATCACGCCCATCAGATGCGCCGTCCCGCCCGAGGCCTTGAGCGCGTCGATCCAGCCGGTCAGCGCCTCTTCGCGCGCGAAGCTGCCGGTCTCGATCGCGTGGTCGATCAGGCCCAGATCCATCCGCACGACGCGGCCCGCGCCGATATTCATGTGCCCGACCTCGGAATTGCCCATCTGCCCCTCGGGCAGGCCCACATCGGGGCCGTAGGTGACCAGCGTCGCGTGGGGGCATTCGCGCATCAGCCGGTCGAAATTGGGCGTGTCGGCCACGTCCGGCGCGGATTGCTCGGGCCGGTCGCTGATGCCCCAGCCGTCGAGGATGCACAGGATGACGGGTTTCTTCTGCATGGGATCGGCCTCCGCGGCGGTTCCGGCCCGTTCTAGGCCGGGCTCAGGCACGATGGTAGGGGGCGCCCGCCAGGATCGCGGCGGCGCGGTAGAGCTGTTCGGCGAGCATCACGCGGACCAGCATATGCGGCCAGACCACCGCGCCGAAGCTGATGGCGAGATCGGCGCGGGCGCGGAGCTCGTCCGTCAGCCCGTCGGCCCCGCCGATCACGAAGGCCACGTCGCGCGCCTGGTCGCGCCAGGTTTCGATCTGCCGGGCGAGCTCGGGCGAGGTGAGCTGGCGGCCGCGCTCGTCGAGGATCGCGACGGCCGCGCCGGGTGGCAGGGCCCGCGCGATCAGATCGGCCTCCGCCCCCTGCCCCGCGCCCCTGGCGTCCAGTTCGACCAGATTGATCGGCGGCAGGCCCAGCGCGCGCCCGGTCCGGGCGAAGCGGTCGAGATAGTCGTCGACCAGCACCTTCTCGGGCCCCTTCCGCAGGCGGCCCACCGCGACGAGATGCAGCTTCATGGGCGCGCCCGGGCTCGGGCCGGCGCGGGGTCCGGGCGCATCACGTCCGCCGGGCGATCAGTTCGGCCGCTTCGCCTCGGACGGGTCCTGCCACATCTTCTCCAGCTGGTAGAACTCGCGCACTTCCGGGCGGAAGATATGGACGATCACGTCGCCCGCATCGACGAGGACCCAGTCGCCCTGCGCCTTGCCCTCCGTCCGCGCGGTCCGGCCCAGCCGGTCCTTCAGGCGGTCGGCCAGCTTCTCGGCGATGGCGGTGACCTGACGCGTCGAACGGCCGGAGGCCACGACCATGTGGTCGGCCACGGCGGACTTGCCGTTGAGGTCGATCTGCACGACGTCCTCGGCCTTGTCTTCGTCCAGCGATGTCAGGATGAGAGCCAGCAACTCGTCGCTGGCGGCGGTGCCCTTGCGGGCCGGGCCGGCCTGGTCGGCGGCAATGGTTTGGGCAGACAGGGGTCTGATCCTCCGGGTCTGGGGCGGCCCCGGCGGGGGCCTTAATATAATGATAACACCGGCATCGGTCGCCGGGCAATCTTGCCATCGATATGGGCGGCGAACCGCCCGGCTTCAACCGGGTCCCGGCTCGCGCGCCGGCCCGTCCGGATCGCCCGCCGGGCCTTGCGCCGCACGCTCCGCGGCGGACCGGGGCGCATCGGTGCGCAGCTCCTCGGGGTTGAGCACGCGCATCTCGCGCTGCGGGAACGGGATCGAGATGCCGTGCTCCTGGAACGCGTCCCAGAGCGCGAGATAGACGTTGCCGCGGATATTGGTCAGCCCGTCGGTCGGGTCCGAGATCCAGAAGCGCAGGATGTAGTCCACGCTGGAGTCGCCGAAGCCCACGATGTGACAGACCGGCGGCTTGATCGACAGCACGCGCTTGGTGCCCGACGCCGCCTCGATCGCGACCTTGCGGACGAGGTGCGGGTCGTCGCCATAGGCGGTGCCGAAATAGATATCGAGCCGAACGAAGCTGTTGGAATGCGACCAGTTCACCACCTGCCCGGTGATCAGGTCCTCGTTCGGGATGAGGTATTCCTTGCCGTCCCGTGTGGTGATGGAGACGTAGCGCGCGGTCAGCGTGGTCACCCAGCCGAAGGTCTCGCCCAGCGAGATGACGTCGCCGGGCTTGATCGACTTGTCGAGCAGGATGATCACGCCCGAGACGAGGTTCGACACCACCTTCTGCAGGCCGAAGCCGAGGCCCACGCCGATGGCGCCCGACAGGACCGCGAGCCCGGTCAGGTCGAACCCCACCGCCTTCAGCCCGATGAAGAACGCCCCCGCATAGAGGACGATCTGCAGCATCTTCACGACCAGCACCTTCATCGAGGGGCTGAGATCCTCGTTCTGCGAGATGCGGGAGGCGGTGGTCTTGGACAGGAAGCGCGCGAAGAAGAACAGCACGCCAATGACGACGACAGCGGTCAGCAGCGACAGGATCGAGATGCGGAAATCGCCGATCTCCAGCGCGACGGTATCGAGCGCGTCGCGCGTCTCGTCCCAGATGCCGAGGTAGAAGAGCGTGACGTAGATCCAGAGCGCCCAGGTCACGATCTTGCGCAGGAACGGGTTGCGGACCAGCCGGGCGACGAAGCTGACGATCATCCAGGCCGTTCCGATGGTCGCCGCGAGCCCCACCAGATAGCTGCGCGACGGCCAGGTCACCTGCTGCATCGTGACGTAGACGGCCCAGGCGATGGCCGCGAAGAACACGAGCCCCAGCCGGTTGCGCAGGATGACCAGTGCGCGGAGCTGCCATTTCGGCCGCCCGGTCTGGCCGCGCATCCAATGCGTCATCCGCTCCGCGACGATGCGGCGCAGGCCGTAGGCCAGCGCGATCAGCCCCAGGACGATCAGCAGCTGCCACAGCTTCCAGCCCGGCTGCAGCAGATCGCCCGCGAACAGCGTCGCCTGGCTCCACAGGCGGGCCAGTTCGTCGGTCAGCGGGATCGTTTCGAGGATGGCCTCTTCCATCGGCCCTCTATGGCGCAGCTTGCGGCGCGGGGGCAACGGGGCTATCCGACATGGCGATGAAACGCGTCCACGACCTCAGCGATCATGCCTTCCTGCCCTGGCGGTTCTTCGGGCGGACGCGCGGGGTGACCGCGCGCGGCTAGGCGCCGTTCCTTCACGACCCCGGGGTCATCGCGACGACCGGATGACCCCAATTCGTACAAGTTCCGACCGGGAGGCCGCCATGGCCGGCAAGACGCTCTACGACAAGATCTGGGATGCCCACCTCGTGCACGAGGCCGAGGACGGCACCAGCCTGATTTATATCGATCGCCACCTCGTCCACGAGGTGACCAGCCCGCAGGCCTTCGAAGGCCTGCGCCTGGCGGGGCGCGGCGTGCACGCGCCCGACAAGACCATCGCCGTGCCCGATCACAACGTGCCGACCACGGCGGGGCGCGAAGATCCCAAGAACATGACCGAGGACAGCGCCGTGCAGGTCGCCGCGCTCGACCGCAACGCGCGCGAGTTCGGCATCCACTACTACCCGGTCAGCGACGTCCGGCAGGGCATCGTGCATATCGTCGGGCCCGAACAAGGCTGGACCCTGCCCGGCATGACCGTGGTCTGCGGCGACAGCCACACCGCGACGCATGGCGCCTTCGGTGCGCTGGCGCATGGCATCGGCACCTCCGAGGTGGAGCACGTGCTGGCCACCCAGACGCTGATCCAGAAGAAGTCGAAGAACATGAAGGTCGAGATCACGGGCCAGCTCGCGCCCGGGGTCACGGCGAAGGACATCACCCTGTCGGTGATCGGCAAGACCGGCACGGCGGGCGGCACCGGCTACGTGATCGAGTATTGCGGCGAGGCGATCCGCGCGCTGTCGATGGAAGGCCGCATGACCGTCTGCAACATGGCGATCGAGGGCGGCGCCCGCGCGGGCCTGATCGCGCCGGACCAGGCGACCTTCGACTATGTCCAGGGCCGGCCCCACGCGCCGAAGGGCGCGCAGTGGGAAGCGGCGATGAACTGGTGGAAGACGCTCCAATCCGACGACGACGCGCAGTGGGACAAGGTCGTGACCATCGCCGGCGAGGAGATCGCGCCGGTCGTCACCTGGGGCACCTCGCCCGAGGACGTGTTGCCGATCACGGCATCCGTACCGGACCCGTCCGATTTCACCGGGGGCAAGGTCGCCGCCGCGCAGCGTTCGCTCGAATATATGGGGCTGACGCCCGGCACGCCGCTGCGCAACGTCGCCATCGACACGGTCTTCATCGGCTCCTGCACCAATGGCCGGATCGAGGATCTGCGCGCCGCGGCCGCGATCCTGAAGGGCAAGAAGATCAAGGACGGGATGCGCGCCATGGTCGTGCCCGGCTCGGGCCTCGTGCGGGCGCAGGCCGAGGAGGAGGGCCTGGCCGATATCTTCAAGGCGGCGGGCTTCGAATGGCGCCTCGCCGGCTGCTCGATGTGCCTGGCGATGAATCCCGACCAGCTCCAGCCGGGCGAGCGCTGCGCCGCCACGTCGAACCGCAATTTCGAGGGCCGGCAGGGCCGCGGCGGGCGCACGCATCTGATGTCGCCCGCCATGGCCGCCGCGGCCGCCGTGACCGGCCACCTGACGGATGTACGCGACCTGATGTGACGCGGGCGCGGATGCGGAATGGGAGGGGGCGGTCCTGGCGGGCCGCCCTTTCCAGTTCATGGCGCTGAGAATTGTTCGCGTCGCGGTGTCGGCATGAAGCCCATGCCTTCAGATCGCTCTATGCCACTTCTATATCGACGAGGTGCAGATAGCAGACACAGCTCGCTTGCAAACGGCAGATTGCCCGGACCTGACGAAAGTAGGCTATCGTGAGGTCGCGTCACTTATCTCCAATTCTACCACTTCCGTGCCAATGCCGGCGTAAGCGTAAAGGGACCGTGCTAGGCGCGCTGCGCCTTTGTCGCAAGTGATAAAGATTGGACAGCGTGCGGCATTCTCGATGTGAACCCCGTCACGGAACTGTCCTAAAAAATACTGCATCCGGCTCTCGGTACTCCCTTTCTTAACGCGCCGATCCCTGACCAGCCCGCACAGGAACAGCGTGAATGCCAACCCAGCAAGTTCTCCAGTCACACGGCCCTCTGGGCGCCTCCAAAAACCTTGCGGGAAACGATCCTGAATGGCTTCCCGCTCGTTTTTTCTCAAGGCATGTAAATACGAACGAAACAGCTTCCTTGTCCGCGACTTCATCCAATTGCGCGAAGTTTGGCGGAAGGCGTTCTTTCAGCTTCATCAAGCTTTTTTCCGATTCGTTTCGGATCTGCTCGAAAGGAAGATTCTCGATAAGTGCGCACATCTCACCCCGAGCCTTGAAAAACGCGTCCTTCGCTTGCCCCCCGACTTCCGACCCGAGCAAATCCCAATCAACATCACGCCACAAATTCTGCCAAAGACACGTCATCTCTGTCGACATTTCGGCTTTCAAGCATTGCGGATCAGTCTCACCCAACCATCCAGTGGCAAAATGTAAGACATGGAGCATGCTCTCCATCAAGGACTGAGCTTGCTGGATCGCGTCCGCCGGCTCCAAAATCAACTCCCGAGCTTTACCCAGAGAAAGATTGGATTGCGCACTCGACGCATTTTGGAATTCCATTAAATACACAGGTAATTCCTCAAGGACCTCGACGAACTGCGCAGGCCCGGAAGCCGCGCGACATTCATCGACATGTGTCATTGTGTACACAAAGACAGCGTTTTTCAATTGCAGATTTTTCAATCTCCCAAACAGTGCTTCTCTTGCCCCTCTACCCCTCCGTAAATGGCTGAGTATGTTCTGGTCTAAGTAAACGGCTAAGACATTTCTGGGGACGTTCATGTTTGGAACCAACTTCGGATTAGCGAGAACTAATAGCCCTAAATATGGGATCGGCCAACGTGATACGAAAAAGAATAACGAAGCCCGCGTCTTCGCTTCGGACTGACTGCCGTCATTGCGTGCTGCCACATGAAGAGAAGTTCTTCCGCGGATCGGACATTCAGGACAGACGGCACTCAACAGTCTTTCGAACGCACTTTTCAATATCGCGTCGTCCCCGCAAGGTGGTCCGCCCGAAGACGCATCACTAAATGCCAAAGGGCGGCCTCGGCGGGCCGCCTATTGTCCTGCATGTCGCGGGTTCAGTTCGCGGCGAGGGCCTGCGGCGCGGGCAGGTCGCCCAGCATCAGGATGTCGCCCACCGCATCGCATCCCGGGACGGTCAGGGATACGGGCTGGACCTCGGTCGGGATGCCCGGCGTGGCCTGGATCGTCGTGCCGGTGACGGCTTGCCCGCAATTGGCCTGCGTCACCGGGATCTCGACCGCGATGGCGGCCGGGTTTCCAGCGGGCACGGTGTAGACTAGCGCCTGCCCAGCACCAGGCAGCGACGGGTCGCCCAACGAGATGAGGTAGCCGCCCTTGCCGGACAGGGCGCGCGTCATATCGCGCGGCGTATCCGGCGCGACATGCCCGTCCTCGCCGTATCCCGCGCCGCCTTCGAAGGCGTGCAGTTCAAACCCCGCGGGGCCCTGCCATTGCAGCGCGATGCGGCGATAGGCGCCCAGGTCCGCCATCTGCTCCAGCGCCGTAACCGGATCGCGCCCCGCGACGGCGACCGCCACGGCAGCGGCGGCGGACAGCACCGGGATTTCGAGCGCGGCGCGCCCGTCGGCGTCGAGGCGCAGCGCGAATTCGAGATCGCCCTGGATAACGTCCATCCGCGCGCCGGCATCGCAGGGCGCTTCGACATCGACCGCAAGGGTCGCGGCGGCGAGGCGGGTCGTCTGCAGCGTGACGGTGCAATCGACGGCGCTGGCGCGCAGCTCCTGCACTTCCGCGACGGGGCGGATCGGCGCGGCCGCGAGGCGCGGCATCGCGACCGGGGGTTCGGGCATGTCGGGGAGCGCTGCGAGCGCGCGGCCGCCGCTGCGGGCGGGCGCGGGCGTCGGCGCGGCGGGGGCCTCGATGGCGGTCGGCGCGCGCTCGGGCGTGCGGCCGACGAATTGCATCGAGAAGGTCCAGAGCCCGGCGAGCACGGCCAGCGCGGCGGCGGCCAGCCGGAGCTTCGGCTGCGCCGAGAGATGCGCCACCGCGGTCGCGGCGAACATCTCGACACGGCCGGGTGCGCGGGTCGGCGAGTCGCCGGCTTCGGGTTCAGCTGTGGATTGGGTCGGGTCGGTCATGTCTGCAAGCCCCGGAAAACGATCTGTTTCCACGGTAATGCAGCACGATTCGGGCGATTCCGGGACGCGGAGCTGCCGAAAGCCGGGCGCCCCGGCGCCTCAATAGGCGCCGTGGCAGTGCTTGAACTTCTTCCCCGACCCGCAGGGGCAGGGATCGTTGCGGCCGGGGTTGCCCCAGGTCGCCGGATCATCCTCGACGAAACCGGGCGCGGCGCCGTCGGCGGCGGCCACGGGCTCGGTCACGGGCTGCGGCTGGGCGGCGGCGACGGCCTGCTGCTGCGCCTTCTGCTGCGCCATCAGCTTCTCGATCATCTCGCGCCGCTCCTCCTCGGAGAGGGGCCGGATTTGCGCTAGCTTCTTCGTGACCTCGGCGCGCAGGCTGTCGAGCATGGTCTCGAAGAGCTGGAAGCCCTCGGTCTTGTACTCATTGAGCGGATCGCGCTGCGCGTAGCCGCGGAAGCCCACGACCGAGCGCAGATGCTCCAGCGTCAGAAGGTGCTCGCGCCACTTGGCGTCGATCGTCTGCAGCAGGACCTGCTTCTCGATCTGACGCATCTGGTCGGCGCCGAAGGCATCGGCCTTCTCGGCCATCAGCTTGTCGGTCGCGTCGTAGAGGCGTTCGCGCATGACCTCCTGGTCGACGCCGTCCTCCTCGGCCCATTCGGCGACCTTCGCATCGACGGCCAGCTGGTCCTGCACCGCGGCCTGCAGGCCCTCGGCATCCCACTGGTCGGCATAGGTCTTCGGCGGCAGGTACTGATCGACCAGGTCGTCGACGACCTGGTGGCGCATGTCCTGCGCGATCTCGCCGATCTCCTCGGCCTCCATGATCTCGAGCCGCTGCTCGAACACGGCCTTCCGCTGGTCGTTCATCACGTCGTCGAACTTCAGCAGCTGCTTGCGGATGTCGAAATTGCGCCCCTCGACCTTGGCCTGCGCACGCTCCAGCGACTTGTTCACCCAAGGGTGGATGATCGCCTCGCCTTCCTTCATCCCCAGCGTGCTGAGCACCTTCTCGAGACGCTCGGAGCCGAAAATCCGCATCAGGTCGTCGTCGAGCGACAGGAAGAAGACCGAGCGGCCGGGATCGCCCTGCCGGCCCGAGCGGCCGCGCAGCTGGTTGTCGATGCGGCGGCTCTCGTGGCGCTCGGTGGCCAGCACGAAGAGCCCGCCTGCGGCCAGGACCCTGTCCTTGTCGGCGGCGACCTCGGCCTCGATCCGGGCGCGGACTTCATCGGGATCGGCCTGCGGATCGGCGGCCAGCGCCTGCAGCACCCGCATCTCGACATTGCCGCCGAGCTGGATGTCGGTGCCGCGGCCGGCCATGTTGGTGGCAATGGTGATCGCGCCGGGCTTGCCCGCATCGGCGACGATCTGGGCCTCCTTCTCGTGCTGGCGGGCGTTGAGCACGTTATGCGCCAGCCCCTCCTGCTCGAGCAGCTTCGACAGCATCTCGGATTTCTCGATCGAGGTCGTGCCGACGAGGACCGGCTGGCCCTTCTCATGCGCGGTCTTGATCTCGCCGACGATGGCCGCGAACTTTTCCTGCGCGGTGCGGTAGACCTGGTCGTGCTCGTCCTCGCGGGCGATCGGCCGGTTGGTCGGCACCTCAACCACGCCGAGGCCGTAGATCGACATGAACTCCTCGGCCTCGGTGGCCGCGGTGCCGGTCATGCCGGCCAGCTTGTCGTAGAGCCGGAAGTAATTCTGGAAGGTGACCGAGGCCAGCGTCACGTTCTCGGGCTGGATCGGCACGCCCTCCTTCGCTTCGATCGCCTGGTGCAGGCCGTCCGACAGGCGGCGGCCGGGCATCATGCGGCCGGTGAACTCGTCCACCAGCACGACGTCGTCGCCCCGCACGATGTAATGCTGGTCCTTCTGGAACAGCTTGTGCGCGCGCAGGCCTTGGTTGACGTGGTGGACGATCGTCGTCGACTCGGGATCGTAGAGCGACTGGTCCTGCGGAAGGATGCCCGCCTCGTGCAGCCGGTCCTCGAGGAACTCGTTGCCCTCGTCGGTGAAGGTCACGCTGCGCTGCTTTTCGTCCAGGGTGAAGTGCTCGTCCGTGATCTCCGGGATGAAGGCGTCGATCCGGGTGTAGAGGTCGCTGCGATCCTCGGAGGGGCCCGAGATGATGAGCGGCGTCCGCGCCTCGTCGATCAGGATCGAATCGACCTCGTCCACGATCGCGAAATGGTGGCCGCGCTGCGCCATCTCCTTGCGGGAGGCGCGCATGTTGTCGCGCAGGTAGTCGAAGCCCAGCTCGTTGTTGGTGGCGTAGGTCACGTCGGCGGCGTAGCCCGCGCGCTTCTCCTCGTCGGACTGGCCGGGGACGACGACGCCGGTGGTCAGGCCGAGCGCGCCGAACACCTTGCCCATCCAGTCCGCGTCGCGGCGCACGAGGTAGTCGTTGACCGTGACGATATGCACGCCCTTGCCGGTGAGCGCGTTCAGATAGGCGGGGAAGGTGGCGACCAGGGTCTTGCCCTCGCCGGTCTTCATCTCGGCGATATTGCCCTGGTGCAGGAAGATGCCGCCCAGAAGCTGCACGTCGAAAGCCCGCAGGCCCAGTGCGCGGCGGGCCGCCTCGCGGCAATTGGCGAAGGCCTCGGGCAGAACCGCGTCCAGCGCCTCGCCACCCGCGACGCGCGCCTTCAGCGCTTCGGTCCGGGCCTTGATGTCACCGTCCGACAGCGCCTGGAACTCGGGCTCCAGCGCGTTGATCGCCTCGACGGTCTTCAGCGTCGCCTTCACCTTGCGGTCGTTCGGCGTGCCGAACACCTTCTTCGCTATCGCACCCAGTCCCAGCATGTTCGTCCTTGCCTCGTGCCCTTGCCGACCGGCAACGTGCCCCATATCAGAATGGGAAAATCAAGCGGGCGGGCACGGTGAAAATTCGCTTCCAGCGCACTTAAGACCCGCCCTGACAGGTGTCAACGAACGCACCCAGGGACGCCACATGCGAACGGCCCGCCGGGCCGGAAAGGACGACCATGAAACGACTGATGACCGGGGCCGCGACGGCTCTCGCGCTGACCGCGCCCGCGATGGCGCAGGATGCCGGCACGGTGCTGGCCACCGTCAACGGCACCGAGATCACGCTGGGCCATCTGATCGCCATGCGCGAACGGCTGCCGGCGCAATATCAGCAGCTTCCCGACGCGGCGCTCTATGAGGGAATGCTCGAGCAGCTGATCCAGCAGCAGGTTCTCGCCGACGCCGCCCGGGAAGACCTGTCGCGCGCCAACGAGATCGGGCTGGAGAACGAGGCACGCGCCTACCTGGCCGGCCGCGTGATCGACCAGGCCGCCGAGGGCGATATCAGCGATGCCGAGCTCCAGGCCGCCTATGACGCCGAATACGGCGCCACCGAGCCCGCCACCGAATACAATGCCAGCCACATCCTGGTGGAGACCGAGGCCGAGGCGCAGGCGATCCTGTCGCAACTGCAGGACGGCGCCGATTTCGCCGCCCTGGCGCGCGAGGAATCGACCGGCCCGTCGGGGCCCAATGGCGGCGAGTTGGGCTGGTTCGGCACCGGCATGATGGTGCCCGAGTTCGAGAACGCCGTGACCGCGCTCGAGCCGGGCGAGCTGGGCGGGCCCGTGCAGACGCAGTTCGGCTGGCATGTCGTGAAGCTGAACGAGACGCGCCAGCAGGCCGCGCCGGAGCTGGACCAGGTGCGCGACGCGCTGCGCCAGCAGGTCGTGTCGGACCGCGTCGACGCCACCGTCGAGGGCCTTGTCGAGGGCGCCGAGGTCGAGCGTGCGGAGATCGAGATCGATCCCGCGCTGATCCGGCAGACCGAGCTTCTGGAGTAGGTGATGGGCAAGGACGGGAAGAAGCTGAAGAAGCTCAAGAAGAAGGCCCGCAAGCTCAAGGCGCAGCTGGCCGAGCTCGAAGCGCGGGTCACCGGGCCGAAGGGCCCGCTGGTCGCGCCGCTGGCGCAGCCGCTTCCCGACCTTCCCGCCATCGACGGCGTCCGCTTCGCCACGGCGCAGGCGGGCGTCAAGTACAAGGGCCGCACCGACGTGATGCTGGCCGAGATCGCGCCCGGCGCCTCGGTGGCAGGGGTCTTCACGCGCTCCTCGACCCGGTCGGCCGCGGTGCTCGACTGCCAGGAGAAGCTGAAGGCCCGGACGGGCTCCGGCGGCTGGGCGATCCTGGTGAATTCCGGCAACGCGAATGCCTTCACCGGCGCGGCGGGCGGGCTGTCGGTCGATGCCATCGCGCAGGCCACGGGCCAGGCGCTGGGGCTGCCGGCGGCGCGGGTGCTGACCGCCTCGACCGGGGTGATCGGCCAGCCGCTGCCGCATGACCGCATCGTTGCCGCGCTCGACGGGCTGGCTGGCGGGCTGGACCCGGACGGCATGGCCGGAGCGGCGAAGGCGATCATGACCACGGACACCTTCCCCAAAGGCTGCGTCCGCACGGTCGAGATCGACGGCTTGCCGGTCACCATCGTGGGCATCGCCAAGGGGTCGGGGATGATCGCGCCCGACATGGCGACGATGCTCGCCTACATCTTCACCGACGCCAAGATCTCCGAGACGGCATTGCGGACGATGGTGAAGGACCTGACCAAATCGACCTTCAACGCGATCACCGTGGACAGCGACACCTCGACCTCGGACAGCCTGATCGTCGCCGCGACCAACCGGTCGGACCACGCGCGGATCACCTCGGCCCGCAGCACCGAGGGCCGCGATTTCAAGGCGGCGCTCGCCGACGTCATGCACGAACTCGCGCTGCAGATCGTGATGGATGGCGAGGGCGCGACCAAGCTGGTCGAAGTCCATGTCACAGGCGCCGCCAACGCGCTCGACGCCCGCCGCGTCGCCTCGGCCATCGCCAACAGCCCGCTGGTGAAGACCGCCATCGCCGGCGAGGACCCGAACTGGGGCCGCGTCGTCATGGCCGTGGGCAAGTCGGGCGCCCGGGCCGACCGCGACAAGCTGCGGATCGCCTTCGGCGACATTGTCGTGGCCGAGAATGGACAACTGGCCGAGAGCTATACCGAGGAGGCGGGCGCCTCCTACATGACGCGCGACCGGATCCTGCTGCATGTCGATCTCGGGCTGGGCGAGGCGGAGGACCGGATGTGGACCTGCGACATGACCTACCGCTACATCGAGATCAACGCGGACTACCGCTCGTGACGCAGCCCGCGCCGCCGCAGGAACGGGTGGCCGTGAAGACCGTGCTCGTCGCGGCCGTCGCGCTGATCGATCCCGACGGCCGCGTGCTGCTCGCGCAACGGCCCGCGGGCAAGTCGATGGCGGGCCTGTGGGAGTTTCCGGGCGGCAAGGTCGAGCCGGGCGAGACGCCCGAACACGCGCTGATCCGCGAATTGCACGAGGAGCTGGGCATCGACACCTGGGCCTCCTGCCTCGCGCCGCTGACCTTCGCGTCGCATGGCTACGAGAGCTTCCACCTGCTGATGCCGCTCTTCGCCTGCCGGAAATGGCAAGGACAGCCGCAGCCGCGCGAGGGACAGGCCCTGAAATGGGTCCGGGCGCGCGATCTGCGCGACTACCCGATGCCGCCGGCGGACATCCCGCTGATCCCGGTGTTGCGAGAATGGCTCTGATTCCGCAGCAAATTCAAAGCCTGCTCAGAATTAAGGCGACATTCGGACCGATCGGACCATATCTAGGCCACAATTCGGATACGGTCGGAGAGGTCGGACCATGCTGAAAACCGTGACGATCGGCAGCTGCCTGTCGATTCAGGGAATCTTCGTGCAGATGCTCACGGACGGGCTGATGCAGGTCCAGGTGGGATCGCGCATCTTCACCGGCCGCCCGATCTGACCCCGCGCGGCCGCGCGGCCGCGCTCAGATCCAGCCGGACAGGTTTTCCTTCACGATCGCGGCCAGCGCATCCATATGCGCATCGTCATCGTTGAGGCAGGGGATGTAGGTGAAGGTCTCGCCGCCCGCTTCCTCGAAGCTCTCCTTGATCTCCTCGTTGATTTCCTCGAGCGTCTCGATGCAATCCGCGGAAAAGGCGGGCGCGATCACGGCGATGTTCTTCTTGCCGTCTTCCTCGGCCAGCCGCGCGACTTCCTCGACCGTGTAGGGCTTCAGCCATTCCTCCGGGCCGAACTTGGACTGGAAGGTGGTGACGATCTTGTCCTTCTCCCAGCCCAGGCGCTCGCGCAGCAGGCGCGTCGTCTTCTGGCACTGGCAATGGTAGGGATCGCCCTCCATCAGGTAGCGCTTCGGCACGCCGTGATAGGAGCAGACGAGGATGTCCGGCTCCGTCTCCGCGTCGGCATAGGCGCGCTCGACCGACCGGGCCAGCGCGTCGATATAGCGGGGATCGTCGGAATAGGCCGGGACCGTGCGCACGGGCGGCTGCCATTTCAGGCCCATCAGCACGCGGAAGAACTGGTCGTTCGCGGTAGCCGTCGTCGCCCCGGCATATTGCGGATAGAGCGGGAAGAACACGATCTTGGTGCAGCCCGCGGCCTGCATCTGCTCGACCTTCGACTTGGTCGAGGGATTGCCGTAGCGCATGCAGTAATCGACCACGACGCGGTCGCCGAAGGCCTCCTGCATCCGTTCGGCCATCTTGGCGGTCTGGGCCTTGGTGATCGTGGCCAGCGGGCTTTCGCCCTGCGCCTCGTTCCAGATCGACTTGTAGGCCGCGCCCGAGGAGAACGGGCGCTTCGACAGGATGATCCCCTGCAGAAGCGGCTGCCAGAGCCAGGGCGAGTAGTCGATCACCCGACGGTCGCTGAGGAATTCGTTCAGGTAGCGGCGCATCGCCCAGTAGCCGTAGCCGTCCGGCGTGCCGAGATTGGCGAGCAGGACGCCGATCTTGCCCATGCGGACCTTCGGATGGTCGGCGGGGGCGTGCGGCAGCGCGGTGGCGGTCATCATGTTCATCGGTCTTCGCTCCCCAGTTCCTTCACGCCCAGCGCATCCGCCAGCCGGGCTTGCGCCGATCCCGGGCGCAGCGGCTTCGGCTGGTCTTCCGACGGGGCCCATCCGGTCAGGTAGACCGTCTGGAACGTCGCGCGGATGCCGTCCCCATCGGGGAAGGCGTCCTTATAGATTTGGTTGGCCACGCTGAAAAGATCGCGCGGCGGCGTCGATCGGTGGCGCTGCGCCAGCGCGTTGCTCTCGCCCATGGCCCGCAGGTCGCGGGCCAGATGCGGCAGGTCGCGGTAGCGCACGGCTTGCGTGGTCACGTCGGCCACGGGCAGCGCCAGCCCGGCGCGCTGCAGCAGCGCGCCCAGGTCCCGCACCTCGCCCATCGGCCCGACCCGCGGGCTGAGACCCCCGGTGACCTGCGCCTCGGCCTCGGCCAGCGCGGCGCGCAGCTCGGTCAGGGTCTCCCCGCCCAGCGTCGCGACCATCATCAACCCGTCGGGCTGCAGGGCGCGCCGGCACTGGATCAGCTGGCCCACGGGGTCGTCCGCCCAATGCAGCGCCATCGCGTGGATCACGAGATCATGCGCCTCCGGCTCCAGCGCGAGCGTGTCCGTATCGGCCACGACGCGCGCCCCCGGCCGAAACCCGGACCAGAGTTCCTGCTGGCCGGTCACGATCGCGGGCTTCGTAAAGCTTCTGTTAACGTCCTTCAGCCTCTCCTCCAGCTCGTCCATCGCCGCCTCGTGCAGAAACCATGCGGTTCCGTCGGCGCGGGCGCGGTGCAGGGCCAGGGCGTGGCGATCGGTCAGGGGCTCTCGGGACATGGCGGGGAGATAGGCGATGCCGCAAGGTTTGCAAACGCCGGGGCGGCACGCGGGACGGATCGTCGCGGGGCTGCGCGACATGCTCTATCCCAACCGCTGCCTGACCTGCGAGGCCCGGGTCGAGGATCGCGGCGGGCTCTGCCCCGATTGCTGGCGCGACACGCCCTTCATCTCGGGCGCGGCCTGCGGGCTCTGCGGCGTGCCGCTGCCCGGCGCCGATGACGGCCCGGCGCATTGCGACGAATGCCTCACCCTCGCGCGGCCCTGGGACGAGGGACGGGCCGCGCTCCGCTATGCCGGGGGCGGGCGGCGCATCGCGCTGGCCTTCAAGCATGGCGACCGGACCGAGATGGCGCCGGCGCTGGCCGCCTGGATGTATCGCCGGGCCCGCGACCTGGTCGGCCCCGAGACCGTCTTCGTCCCCGTCCCCCTGCATCGCTGGCGCCTTCTGCGGCGGCGCTACAACCAGTCGGCCCTGCTGGCCGGGGCCCTCGCCGCGCGCAGCGGCGGGACCTTCGCGCCGCTGGCGCTGGAGCGGGTGCGCCACACGCCGAGCCAGGATCATCGCGGCGTGTCCGACCGCTTCGCGAACCTGGCGGGGGCGATCCGGCTGGCCGCGGCGGCCGACCTCGCCGGACGCCACGTGGCGCTGGTCGACGACGTGATGACCTCGGGCGCGACGATGGCGGCCTGTGCCGACGCGCTGCGACGCGGCGGCGCGGCACGGATCACCGCGCTGGTCCTCGCCCGCGTTGCGAAGGACGGCTGAGACCTTATATGTCCGGTGAGAGCCCCATCAGTACGCGCCATGACCACCGTCGAAGTCTACACCCAGCCGCTTTGCGGTTTCTGCACCGCCGCGATCCGCCTGCTGAAGGCGAAGGGCGCGCAGGTCGTCGAGCACGACGTCTCGACCGCCCCGGGCAAGCGCGCCGAGATGATGCAACGCGCCAATGGCCGCCGCACCACGCCGCAGATCTTCGTGGGCGACACCCATGTCGGCGGCTGCGACGATCTCTATGCGCTGGACTCCGCGGGCAAGCTGGAACCGCTTCTCGCGACCGGATGAGGGTCGGGCTGGTCCAGCTCACCGCCTCCGACGATCCGGAGGCCAACCTGCCCGAAACGCTGGGCCATGTCGCCGAGGCCGCCCGACAGGGCGCAGGCTTCGTCCTGACCCCCGAAGTCACAAATTGCGTCTCGACCGATCGCGCGCGCCAGCGCGACGTGCTGCGCCCGGAAGCGGAGGACCCCACGCTGGCCGCGCTGCGGCAGGCCGCGCGCGCGCATGGCATCTGGCTGCTGATCGGCAGCCTGGCCCTGCGCAGCGCCGATCCGCAGGGGCGGTTCGCCAACCGGTCCTTCCTGGTGGCACCCGACGGCAGCGTCGCGGCGCGCTACGACAAGATTCACATGTTCGACGTGGCGGTCGACGCGACTGAGACCTATCGCGAATCGGCGGGTTACCGGCCCGGGGAGTGCGCGACGCTCGCGCAGACGCCCTTCGCCCCGATCGGCATGACGATCTGCTACGACATCCGCTTTCCCGCGCTCTATCGCCGCCTCGCGCAGGCCGGGGCGCAGATCCTGACCGTGCCCTCGGCCTTTTCCCCGGTCACCGGCGCCGCGCATTGGGAGGTGCTGCTGCGCGCCCGGGCGATCGAGACGGGCTGTTTCGTGCTGGCGCCGGCGCAGACCGGGTCCCATCCGGCGGCGGAAGGACGGGCACGCCGGACATGGGGCCATTCGATGGCCGTCGCACCCTGGGGCGAGGTGCTGCTCGATGCCGGGGTCGAGCCCGGCGCCTATGTCTGCGAGGTCGACCTCGAAGCGGTGGCCGCGGCGCGCGGCCGGGTGCCGTCGCTCGCGAACGAGCCGCGTTGGGAGGGACCATGAACGACGCCCGCCCCGAGACCGAAGCCCGGGAGGAAGCCGAGCGGCTGGCCGTCGCGCTCTTCTCCGAGATGCTGACCGCGGACCAACTGGTCCGCGCGCGCCTCAGCCGTGCGCTGCCCAAGGGGATGGAGCTGTCGCATTTCGTCGTGCTGAACCACCTCGCGCAGATGCAGGCCGAACGCTCGCCCGCCGAATTGGCGCGCAGCTTTCACGTCACCCGGGGCGCGATGACCAACACCCTGGCCAAGCTGGAATGGGCCGGGCATGTGCATATCCGGCCCGACTGGGACGACGCCCGGCGCAAGCGCGTCTCGATCAGCCGCGCCGGGCTGGCCGCCCGCGAGGCCGCGTTGGGCGCGATCCGGCCGATCCTGACCCGCGTCGTACGCGAAGTGGGCGCGCATCGCGCCCGCGCGGCGATCCCGGTGCTGCGCGAGATCCGGATCCGCTTCGAAGGCTCCGACGATGCCGGCTGACGGCGCGGCCTAGTCGACCCGGCGCACCATCATCTGCGTGCCCTGCATCCGCGTCTCCAGCCGCTTGATCTCGCCCACGAGGTCCGAGAGCTTGCGCTTGCCGTAGGTCCGCGTGTCGAAATCGGGCGCCTCGGCGACGATCTGGCTGCCCAGCGCGCCCAGCGCGTACCATTCGTCGTCTTGGTCCATCCGTTCCATCGCGCGCAGGATGAGCGGCAGCGCGTCCTGCGGCTGCTGCTTCCGGCTGGCCGCGCGGCCGCCGGCTTCCGGCTGCGGCTCGTCGACGATGTTCTCGATCATGATGAAGCGATTGCAGACGTTGCGCAGGCTTTCGGGGGCCTTACCCTCGCCGATGCCGATCACCTCCAGTCCCTCCTCGCGGATGCGCGAGGCGAGGCGCGTGAAGTCGCTATCCGAGGAGACCAGCACGAAGGCGTCGAAGCGCCCGGTATGCAGTACGTCCATCGCGTCGATCACCAGCCCGATATCGGAGGCGTTCTTGCCCTTGGTGTTGGCCGTCTCCTGATGCGCGACCAGCCCCAGCTCCAGCACCTTGTCGGACCAGCCCCGCAGTTGCCCCGAGGACCAGTCGCCATAGACCCGGCGCAGGCCCGGCTCGCCCAGCGAGGTGATCTCCTTCATCACCGCCTGCGCGAATTTGGCGGGGATGTTGTCGGCGTCGATGAGAACGGCGAGGAGCGGGCGGTCGCGCTGGGACATGGTCTTCCTTTCGGCTGGGCGCCGGGGGCCTGCGCCTCCGGCTCGCCGTGCAGTATGGCCGGCCGGAGGAAGATGGAACCCCGTCGTCAATAGGTGACGACGCTGCGGATGCTTTCGCCCGCATGCATCAGGTCAAACCCCTTGTTGATCTCGTCGAGCGACAGGTGATGGGTGATCATCGGATCGATCTCGATCTTGCCGTCCATGTACCAGTCGACGATCTTCGGCACGTCGGTCCGGCCGCGCGCGCCGCCGAAGGCCGTGCCGCGCCAGACGCGCCCGGTGACCAGCTGGAAGGGGCGCGTCGCGATCTCGGCGCCTGCCGGGGCCACGCCGATGATGACGCTCTCACCCCAGCCCTTATGCGCCGATTCCAGCGCGGTGCGCATCACCTGCACGTTTCCGGTCGCGTCAAACGTGTAATCCGCGCCGCCGCCGGTCAGCTCGACCAGATGCGCGACCAAGTCGCCCGCGACCTCCTTGGGGTTCACGAAATCGGTCATGCCGAACCGTTCGGCCATAGGCTTCTTATCGGGGTTCAGATCGACGCCGACGATCTGGTCGGCGCCCGCCAGACGCAGGCCCTGGATCACGTTGAGCCCGATGCCGCCCAGACCGAAGACGATGGCGGTCGAGCCGATCTCGACCTTGGCGGTGTTGATGACCGCGCCGATGCCCGTGGTCACGCCGCAGCCGATATAGCAGATCTTGTCGAACGGCGCGTCGGAGCGAACCTTGGCCAGCGCGATCTCGGGCAGGACGGTGTGGTTGGCGAAGGTCGAGCAGCCCATGTAATGCAGGATCGGATCGCCATCGAGCGTCGAGAATCGCGAGGTGCCGTCCGGCATCAGCCCCTGCCCCTGCGTGGAGCGGATCGACTGGCAGAGGTTGGTCTTGGGGTTCAGGCAGTATTCGCATTCGCGGCATTCGGGCGTGTAGAGCGGGATGACGTGATCGCCCTTCTTCAGCGAGGTCACGCCGGGGCCCACATCCACCACCACGCCCGCGCCCTCATGGCCCAGGATCGCGGGGAACAGCCCCTCCGGATCGGCGCCCGAGAGGGTGAATTCGTCGGTATGGCAGATGCCGGTGGCCTTGATCTCGACCAGCACCTCGCCCGCCTTGGGCCCCTCGAGATTGACCTCCATGATTTCGAGCGGCTTGCCCGCTTGCACGGCGACGGCGGCCTTGGTGCGCATGTGTTCCCCTCCGGTTATTGCCTGTCACGCTGGGATATCGCCCGATGGATTGCAACGAACGAGTGGAGGCACCGATGCGACACGCGATCCCCCTTCTGGTCCTTCTGGCGGCCTGCCAGTTCGAGGACGAGGCCATCGACGATCCCTGCCGCGCCCGGGAATACGGGGCGCTGGTCGGCACCAATATCGCGGCGGTCAGCCTGCCCGCCGAGCTGAACCACCGGATCGTCGGGCCCGACACGGCGGTGACGATGGATTTCATGCCCGACCGGCTGAACGTGCTGGTCGACCGGCAGGGCCGGATCTTCGGCCTGCGCTGCGGTTGATCGCGGTCAGGCCGGGACCGGGCCGCTCGCCGCCGCCATGCGCAGATGCAGCGCGGCGAGGTCGGCATCCCGACCCGCGGTCAGCGCCGCCATGACCTGGCCGTCCTTCACGTAGCGGGCCAGGAAGGGCCCGTCCTCGGGCGCGCCGTCGAACAGGATCTCGTCCCAATCCTCGGCATGGCCGAGATAGCGGTATTGCCGGGCGAGCGCCGTCCAGAAGAACGGGATGTCGGCCAGCCCGGCGGTGCCCCCCGCGATGCCGCGCGCGACGCGGGCGCCGTGCTGGCGGGCGACGCGCCAATGCTCGATCCGGGCGGCGCCGAAGGGCGTGGGCGCATGGGCGCAATCGCCCGCCACGAAGACCCCGTCGAGGCCCGGCACGGACAGATCCTCGGCCACGCGGACGCCGCCGTCCTTCTCCAGCGGAAGGCCTTCGATCGCGCCGGTCGCGGGCTTCACGCCCATCGCCAACACCACCAGATCGGCTTCGACGGGCGCGCCGCCCTTTAGTCGGATCGCCGAAACCGCCCCGTCTCCATCGAAGCCCTCGACCTCGGCCCCCGCGACGAAGCGGACGCCCGCATCCTCGTGCTCGGCCATGATCGCGCGGCCGACGCGCGTGCCCAGCACGCGCTCCAGCGGCACGTCCTCGCGCATGACGACGGTCACGTCGCAGCCCCGCTTGGCCAGGGTCAGCGCCCCCTCCATCCCGATGAAGCCGCCGCCGATCAGCGCGACGCGCTTCGCCGCGCCGGCCGCTTCCGACAACGCCTCGGCCTCCTCGACGGAGCGGAGCGTGTGGATGCCCGCCAGGTCGATGCCGGGCAGGTCGGGCCGGATCGGCTCGCCCCCGGGCGCGACCAGCAGCCGGTCGAAGGCGTGGGTGCCGCCATCGGCCAGCGTGACGCGGCCCGGCTCGACCTTCGCGATGCGACCGTCGATGCGGGCGATGTCGCGCGCGGCCAGCCCCTCGGCATCGGTCAGAACGAGGTCGGCGGCGCCCTTCTTCCCGGCCAGCGCGGCCTTGGACAGCATCGTGCGGTCATAGGGCGGCAGGGTCCCCGGCGCGATCATCTCGATCACGCCCTCGAAGCCGGACTCGCGCAGCCTGAGCGCACATTCCTCCGCCGCGGCGCCCGCGCCGGCGAGGACCACGCGGCGGGTATCGAGCCCCTGCCCGCCATGCGCGGGCGGCGCGTGGGGCACGGCGTCGGCGGGCAGCTCGACGGTCACCCGGCCATCGGCCACCGTCACCGCGAAGCGGCTGAGATCGCCATGGCCCGGCGGCTGCGCCTGGCGGCCGGTCCGCGCGTCGAAGCAGGCGTGGTGGAAGGGACAGATCAGCGCGCCGTCGCGGATCACGCCCTTGGCCAGCGGCAGGCCGTAATGCGGGCAGAGATGGCCCAGCGCGGTCACCGAATCGCCGGCGCGGATCAGGATGACATCGGCGTCCTCAGGCTTGTGCGGGACACCTTCGGGGATATCGGACAGGGCGAGTGTGATCTGCGGCATCGGGCTTCTCCTGCGGGGTTCGTCAAAGGATAGCCCCGGCGGATCGGCGGGAAAGGGGACGCGCGCGGCGGCGGGCTTGCATCGGCCGCACCCCTCCCCTATATGCGCCTCAACAGCGGCGGCCTCAGGGTCTCCACCGGGAAAGATCGACGGGCCGCGGGCCCGTTTTTTTGTGCCCGTCCGCCCCGACCAGAAACAGGAAAAACCGACCTCGCGATGTCCGACCTGATCGCCAAGACCGCGCTCGACAAGCGCCTGGCCGAAATCGTGGCCCCCGTCATCGAGGACATGGGCTACGAGCTGGTGCGCCTGCGGCTGATGTCCGGCAAGACGGCCACGCTGCAGGTGATGGCCGATCTGCCCGAGGGCGGGATCGAGGTCGACGCGCTGGCCGAGATCAGCCAGGCGCTGTCGGCGGTGCTGGATGTCGAGGACCCGATCGAGGGCGAATACACGCTCGAGGTCTCCTCGCCCGGGATCGACCGGCCGCTGACGCGGCTGAAGGATTTCGACGTCTGGGAAGGCTACGAGGCCCGCGTCGAGACCGAGGAGTTGATCGACGGTCAGCGGCGCTTCAAGGGCGCGCTGGCCGGGACCGAGGGCTCCGAGGTTCTGATCGAGATCGAGCGCGGCGGCGAGACGCTGACCATCGGGCTGCAATTCGAATGGCTGTCCGACGCCAAGCTGATCCTGACGGACGAGCTGATCCGCGACGTGCTGAACAGCCGCAAGGACAAGGGCCAGATCGACCCGGCCCAATTCGACGAAGTGACGACACTCATGGACGGTGAGGAAGACTGACATGGCCATCACATCCGCAAACCAGCTGGAGCTTCTCCAGATCGCCGACGCGGTCGCCCGCGAGAAGATGATCGACCCGGGCCTCGTGATCGAGGCCATGGAGGAGAGCCTCGCCCGCGCGGCCAAGTCGCGCTACGGCTCCGAGATGGACATTCGCGTGTCCATCGACCGCAAGACGGGCCAGGCGACCTTCACGCGCCAGCGCACCGTCACCGACGAGGACGCGATCGAGAACGAGAAGGCGCAGATCCCCGGCGACGCCGCCACGCAGGCCGTGACGCAGGCGAAGCCGGACATCTTCGTCACCCGTCGCAAGGTCACGCTCTTCGACGAGGAAGGTGAGAAGACCGGCGAGCGCGAGGTGCGCGCCTTCAACCTGCGCAAGCCCACCGAGGTGGACCGCATGAAGACCGAGGGCGTCGACCAGGATACGCCGCCGCAGGAGGGTGACATCCTGGTGGATGTCGTGCCGCCCGTCGACATGGGCCGCATCGCCGCGCAATCGGCCAAGCAGGTGATCCTGCAGAAGGTCCGGGAAGCCGAGCGCGACCGCCAGTTCGAAGAGTTCAAGGACCGCGCCGGCCAGATCATCAACGGTCTCGTCAAGCGCGAGGAATACGGCAACATCATCGTCGATATCGGCGCCGGCGAAGCCGTGCTGCGCCGCAACGACAAGATCGGCCGCGAGAGCTACCGCCCCGGCGACCGCATCCGCGTCTACATCAAGGATGTCCGCCGCGAGCCGCGCGGGCCCCAGATCTTCCTGTCGCGCACCGCGCCCGAGTTCATGGAAGAGCTGTTCAAGATGGAGGTGCCGGAGATCTATGACGGCGTCATCGAGATCAAGGCCTGCGCCCGCGATCCGGGATCGCGCGCCAAGATCGCCGTGATCTCCTACGACAGCTCGATCGACCCCGTGGGCGCCTGCGTCGGCATGCGCGGCAGCCGCGTGCAGGCCGTCGTCAACGAGCTGCAGGGCGAGAAGATCGACATCATCCCCTGGACCGACGACGCGGCGACGTTCCTCGTGAACGCGCTGCAGCCCGCCGAGGTGACCAAGGTCGTCATCGACGAGGATGCCGAGCGCATCGAGGTCGTCGTGCCCGAGGAGCAGCTGTCGCTGGCCATCGGCCGCCGCGGCCAGAACGTGCGCCTCGCGTCGCAGCTGACCGGGCTCGATATCGACATCCTGACCGAGGAAGAGGAATCGAAGCGCCGCCAGGCCGAGTTCGAGGAGCGAACCAAGCTCTTCATGGACACGCTGGATCTCGACGAGTTCTTCGCCCAGCTCCTGGTCTCCGAAGGGTTCACCAATCTCGAGGAGGTCGCCTATGTCGAGCTCGACGAGCTTTTGGTGATCGACGGCGTCGACGAGGACACCGCCAACGAGCTGCAGGCCCGTGCCCGCGACTATCTCGAGGCGCAGAACGCCAAGGCCCTGGCCGTTGCCCGCGAGAACGGACTGCAGGACGACCTGGCCAATTTCGAGGGCCTCACCCCGCAGATGCTGGAGGCGCTGTCGAAGGACGGCGTCACCTCGCTGGAGGAGTTCGCGCGCTGCGCCGATTGGGAGCTGGCCGGCGGCTGGACCGTCGTCGGCGGCGAGCGCCAGAAGGATGATGGCCTGTTGGAACCCTTCGACGTCTCGCTGGAGGAGGCGCAGGACATGATCATGACCGCCCGCGTGATGTTGGGCTGGGTCACTCCGGAGGAGGTCGTCGGCACCTCCGAGGAGGACGAGCAAGCCGCACCAGAGGAGGCCGGGGCGTGATCGCCCCGGATCGTTCCCCTGACGCGCGGCGGCAGAGACAAACAACTCGGCGAGCCTGAACGCCGCTGCATCGTGACCGGCGAGACCGGGCCCAAGGCGGGCCTGGTCCGCTTCGTCGTCGGACCCGACGACACGGTCTTCCCCGACCTCGCCGGCAAGCTGCCGGGGCGGGGTATCTACGTGACTGCCGAACGGGGGGCCTTGGAAAAGGCCGTCGCGAAGCGCATGTTCTCCAAAGGGGCCAAGAAGCAGGTGAGCGTGCCGGAGGATCTGGTCGCCACCGTCGAGGCCGGGTTGCTGCGCCGGCTCCAGGACGCGATCGCGATGGCCCGGAAAGCCGGGCAAGCGGTCTCGGGCTACGAGAAGGTCCGCACCATGCTGGACCGCGGCGAGGCGCGGGTGCTGCTGCAGGCGTCGGACGGGTCGCAGCGCGGCAAGGGCAAGCTGTCTACGCCGGAAGGCGGAAAGTGGATCGGCTTCCTGACCGCCGACGAGCTGGGACTGGCCTTCGGGCGCGACCGCACGATCCACGCCAGCGTGGCCGCTGGAACCTTGGCGCGGCGTATTGTAGAGGAAGCCGCAAGGCTTAAAGGCATCAGACACAGTGCCGACGAAACCGTCGTCGGCGAGAAGGATATCGGGAACGCATGAGCGATCAAGACGGCAAGAAACCCCTCGGCCTTTCGGGCGGCGCCCGCAGCGGGACGGTGAAGCAGAGCTTCGCCCGCGGCCGCACGAACAATGTCGTGGTGGAAACCAAGCGCAAGCGCGTGAACGTGCCGAAGCCCGGCGCGCAATCCGCCGCGGCCGTGAACGCCCAGGGCGGCAAGTCCTCGGGCACCACGACCGATGCGGAGATGGACCGCCGGCTCAAGGCCCTGCAGGCCGCCAAGGCCCGCGAGGCCGAGGATGCCGAGCGCCGCCGCCGCGAGGAAGAGCAGCGTGAAGTCGAGCGGGAACGCCGCCGCGCCGAGGCCGAGGCGAAGGAACGCGAGGAGCGCGAGCGCGAGGAGCTGCTCAAGCAGAAGGCCGAAGAGGACGAGCGCCGCCAGCGCGAGGCCCGCGAAGGCAAGGCCAAGCCGGCCGAGCCGGCCGCCCCGGCCGAGCCCGTAGCCGACGCCGCCCCGCAGCGCCAGCGCACGCACGGCGCCGATGCGCGCCCGGGCGTCAACCACGATGCCAAGCGCAAGCGCGACGACGAGGGCGGCAAGCCCAAGGGCGGCGAGCGCCGTGGCGGCAAGCTGACCGTCAACCAGGCGCTGGCCGGTGGCGAAGGCGGCCGTCAGCGCAGCCTCGCCTCGATGCGCCGCAAGCAGGAGCGTCAGCGCCGCGGCGGCGGCTCCAGCCAGCCGCAGGAAAAGGTCGTCCGCACCGTCCAGCTGCCCGAGACGATCGTCGTCTCGGAACTGGCGAACCGCATGACCGAGCGCGTGGCCTCCGTGGTCAAGGCGCTGATGCAGAACGGCATGATGGTCACGCAGAACCAGGTGATCGACGCCGACACCGCCGAGCTCATCATCGAGGAGTTCGGCCACAAGGTGCAGCGCGTCTCCGAGGCCGATGTCGAACAGGTCATCGAGACCGCCGAGGACAAGCAGGAGGATCTGGTCGATCGCGCCCCGGTCATCACGATCATGGGCCATGTCGACCACGGCAAGACCTCGCTTCTGGACGCGATCCGCAAGACCAAGGTCGTCGCGGGCGAGGCCGGGGGCATCACCCAGCATATCGGCGCCTACCAGGTCGAGACCAACGGCACGCTGCTGACCTTCCTCGACACGCCGGGCCACGCCGCCTTCACCTCGATGCGCGCCCGGGGCGCGCAGGTGACGGATATCGTGGTGCTTGTCGTGGCCGCCGATGACGCGGTCATGCCGCAGACGATCGAGGCCATCAATCACGCCAAGGCCGCCGGCGTCCCGATGATCGTGGCGATCAACAAGATCGACCTGCCCGCCGCCGACGCGAACCGCGTCCGGACCGAACTTCTGCAACACGAGGTCGTCGTGGAGGGGATGTCGGGCGAGGTGCAGGATGTCGAGGTTTCGGCGGCGACCGGCAAGGGGCTCGACCAGCTCCTCGAAGCGATCGCGCTGCAGGCCGAGATCCTGGAGCTCAAGGCCAACCCGAAGCGCGCCGCGCAAGGCGCGGTGATCGAGGCGCAGCTCGACGTGGGCCGCGGCCCGGTCGCGACCGTCCTTGTGCAGAACGGCACGCTCAAGCGAGGCGACATCTTCGTCGTGGGCGAGCAGTGGGGCAAGGTCCGTGCGCTGGTCAACGACCAGGGCGAGCGGGTGGACGAGGCCGGGCCTTCGGTTCCGGTCGAGGTACTCGGCCTCAACGGCACGCCCGAGGCGGGCGACGTCCTGAACGTCGTCGAGACCGAGGCGCAGGCCCGCGAGATCGCGGAATACCGCGAACAGGCCGCCAAGGACCGCCGCGCCGCGGCCGGCTCCGCCACGACGCTGGACCAGCTTCTGGCCAAGGCCAAGGAAGACCAGAACGTCGCCGAACTGCCGATCCTGGTGAAGGCCGACGTGCAGGGCTCCGCCGAGGCGATCATTCAGGCGATGGAGAAGATCGGCAACGACGAGGTGCGCGTCCGCGTGCTGCACTCGGGCGTCGGCGCCATCACCGAGAGCGATATCGGCCTCGCCGAAGCCTCGGGCGCGCCGGTCATTGGCTTCAACGTCCGCGCCAACGCCCCCGCGCGGGCCGCGGCGAACCAGAAAGGCGTGGAGATCCGCTACTACTCGGTGATCTACGACCTCGTGGACGACGTGAAGCAGGCGGCCTCGGGCCTTCTCTCGGCCGAGATCCGCGAGAACTTCATCGGCTATGCCGAGATTCGCGAGACCTTCCGCGTCACCGGCGTCGGCAACGTCGCGGGCTGCCTGGTCACCGAGGGCATCGCCCGACGGTCGGCCGGCGTGCGCCTGCTGCGCGACAACGTCGTGATCCACGAGGGCACGCTGAAGACGCTGAAGCGCTTCAAGGACGAGGTGAAGGAAGTCCAGTCCGGCCAGGAATGCGGCATGGCCTTCGAGAATTACGACGACATCCGCAAGGGCGACGTCATCGAGATCTTCGAGCGCGAGGAGGTCGAGCGCTCGCTCACCTGATCCCGTCTCTTACCGAACAGCGAAGGGCGCCCCGCGGGGCGCCCTTTTCCGTCGCCGCTCAGCGGGGCGGCTTGGCGGAGAAGATCGGGTGCGGTGGAGCCTTCGCCGTCTCGCCCCGCGCGGCGGCGAGGCGGGGCCGGGTTGCGGGCGCGCCGGCCTCCGCCGGTCGCTCGACCGGGTCAGTCCGCGTGGCCTGCGCCGCAAGCTGGGGGCCGCTCGCCCGACCCGCGCGCGCGATCTGCGACAGGATGCCGACGCCGCGCTGCGCGATGCGGATCAGCGCGGCGAGGCCGAGCGACAGAAGCCCGAGGAAGACCAGGGCGATGCCCGGCAGGATCGCGGTCAGCGGTGCGGAGGCGGATGGGTCCAGTAGCGCCATCGCCGCCGCCGCGAGCCCCAGGGCACAGCCGAGCAGCCCTGCAACGACCAGTGCGCCGGCCAGAAGCCCCATGACCCGGTCCCGACCGTCCTCGTCCATCGCCAGTCCTCCCGCCCCGATCATGCGCCCGCGCCGGGGCCTCTGACCAACGAAAAAGGCCGACCCCGAAGGGCCGGCCCATTTCATGCCGATCGCGGTCTGACGATCAGCCCACGTTTTCGTCCTTGCGGCCCTTCACCGGCGCCCAGATGCGCTTGTTGGTGAGGTAGAGCAGCACCGACAGCACGGCGAGCATCACGATCGCCACGAGCCCCATCTGCTTGCGCGCGGCGAGCTTCGGCTCCGCCGTCCACATCAGGAAGGCCGCAACGTCCTTCGCGGTGCTTTCCATATCCGTGGGCGAGCCATCGTCGAAGATCACGTCGTCGCCGTAGAGAACCGGCGCCATCGAGATCCAGCCGCCCGGATAGGCTTCGTTTTCGTAGAGGACGGTGCCTGCGATCTCCTGCTCCTCGCCGGTATAGCCGGTCAGGAGCGAAGCGATGTACTCGGCGCCGCCCATACCCTTGATGATCTGGTTGATGCCCAGATTGTAAGGGCCGTGGAAGCCCGAGCGGGCCTTCGCCATCAGCGACAGGTCCGGCGCGCCGACGGCGTTGTTCTCGGGGAACAGGTCCGGCGGAGTCGCGGGGCGGTAATCGCCCTGACCGTCGGCCAGAAGCGGGTCGAACACCTCGTAAAGCTCCGCATAGGCGCGGACCTGATCCTCCGAGAAGCCGGGCCCGCCCTCGTCCGCGAGCGTGCGGAACGGGACATATTTCAGCCCGTGACAGGCCGAGCAGATCTCGGTGTAGACCTTCAGGCCGCGCTGCAGCTGGTTCTGATCATAGGTTCCGAAGGGCCCCTCGAAGGGAAACTCGTAATCCGTGATCTTCCCCTCGCCCCCGGCGGCCAGCGCCGCCGAGGTCGAGACTGCAAGTGCCGCGATGGCCTTGGTGAAGACGTTCATCTGTCTTTCTCCTTATTCGGCCGGGGTCGCGGCTTTCTCGCCGGGCAGACGCTGCCCGGTGCCGAGCCCGCCATCCGTTCCCGAACCGTAATGCTGCGCGAACTCCTCCTCGATGGTGGCCGGACGCGGCAGCGGCTTCTCGATGACGCCGAGCAGCGGCAGGATCACCAGGAAGTAGGCGAACCAGTAGACCGACGCGATCAGCGACAGCGTGGCCCAGGGCTCCTCGGCCGGCATCGACCCGAGCCACATCAGCACGAAGAAGTCGATGACCAGCAGCCAGAACCACCACTTGAACATCGGGCGGTAGCGGCCCGACCGGACCGACGAGGTGTCGAGCCAGGGCGCGAAGGCCATGACCGCGATCGCGCCGAACATCGCCAGCACGCCGAAGAACTTGGCGTCGATGATGCCGCCGGTGATCCAGTCCGCCGCGATGACGATCCAGACATCGGCCGTGAAGGCGCGCAGGATCGCGTAGAACGGCAGGAAGTACCATTCGGGCACGATATGCGCGGGCGTCGCCAGCGGGTTCGCCTCGATGTAGTTATCGGGGTGACCCAGGTAGTTCGGCATGAAGCCGACGATCGCGAAGAAGACCAGCATGATCACCGCGAGAGCGAAGAGGTCCTTGATCACGAAATACGGCCAGAAGGGCAGCGTGTCCGCCTTGGCTTCGGCCTTCGAGGTGCGGCGCACTTCGACCCCGGTGGGGTTGTTGTTGCCGGTCGAGTGGAAGGACCAGATCTTCACGACCGAGAGGCCCAGGATCAGGAAGGGCATCAGGTAGTGCAGGCTGAAGAAGCGGGTCAGCGTGGCGTTGTCCACGGCCGGTCCGCCCAGCAGCCAGGCCTGCAGCGGCTCGCCCACGAAGGGGATGGCGCCGAAGAGGCCGGTAATCACGGTCGCGCCCCAGAAGGACATCTGACCCCAGGGCAGCACGTAGCCCATGAAGGCGGTGCCCATCATCAGCAGGTAGATGATGATGCCGAGGATCCACGTGATCTCGCGCGGGGTCTTGTAGGAGCCGTAATAGAGGTTCCGGAAGATATGCGCGTAGACCGCGATGAAGAACAGCGACGCGCCGTTGGCATGGATGTAGCGCAGGGCCCAACCGCCGTTCACGTTGCGCATGATGTGCTCGACCGACGCGAAGGCGTGATCGACATGCGGCGTGTAATGCATGACCAGAACGATGCCGGTGATGATCTGAAGCAGCAGCGTGAAGGTCAGGACGATGCCCCAGATCCACATCCAATTGAGGTTCTTGGGGGTGGGGATCATGAGCGTGTTGTAGAGCAGGCCGATGATCGGCAGCCGCTTCTCGACCCATTTCTCGCCCTGGGTCGTCGGGACGTACTCGTCGTGGGGAATGCCGGACATGGGTGTTCCTCCTCAGCCCAGTTGAATTGTTGTGTCGTCGACAAAGGTGGCCACGGGCACCGGCAGGTTGCGCGGTGCGGGGCCGCGGCGGATGCGACCCGCCGAGTCGTAGTGGGAGCCGTGGCAGGGGCAAAACCAGCCGCCGAAATCTCCGGCGCCGTCGCCCAGCGGCACGCAGCCGAGATGGGTGCAGACGCCCATCTGGACCAGCCATTCGCCAGCCTCGTCCAGGGTACGATTCTCGTCCGCGGCGGATGCGCCGTCGTCGATATTGGCGTTGCCGGCCAGCGGGTCGGGCAGACTGTCGATGTCGACGGCGCGCGCCTCCTCGATCTCGGCCTCGGTGCGGCGGCGGATGAAGACCGGCTTGCCCAGCCAGAGCGCCGTGATCTGCGTGCCCGGCTCGACCGCGGAGACATCGACCATGATCGAGGCCAGCGCCTGGACGTCGGCCGACGGGTTCATCTGGTTGATGAGCGGCCAGACGGCGGCGCCGGTCACGACGGCGCCGGCACCGGCGGTCGCGTAGTAGAGGAAATCGCGGCGGGTTCCCGCTTGATCGTCTGCGTGTGACACGAAGTCGTCTCCCGTCTCATGTCGGTCCCGTCGGACCGGAATCGTTGAACGCGTTCAGCGGCCCTCGGACCACGTCTGGCGCGTCATAGCCCAAGCGGCGGCACAAGTTCCAGCGGACAATCCCGCGCAGTTTCGCTTTGTCCCGCGGTCAGAGGTCGCGGGTCATGTCCCGATGGGACAGCCCTGCATCCCGGTAGATAGGCCCATACGGTTCGAATCCCAGCCGCTCGTAGAAGCCCAGCGCGGTCGTCTGGGCGCCCAGAATCGCGCATCGGAAGCCCATTTCGGTCAGATCGGACATGGCGCGCTCCATCAGATTCCGCCCCAACCCCTTCATTCGAAAGGGTTTCAGGACCGCGACCCGCTGGATCTTCGCGTCGTGGCCCTTCGGCAGCACCCGTAGGGTGGCCACCGGCACCGCGTCGATGCGTCCCAGCCAATGCAGGCAGTCGAGATCGCGGCCATCGACCTCGTCGGCGAGGCTGACGCCCTGTTCGTCGACGAAGACCGCGGCGCGGACGGCCAGCGCTGCGTCGAGCTCCGAAACGCGCTCGATTCTCACGGCTTGGTGGCCACCATCGACTCGCGCGCCGCGAAACGCGCCTCCCATTTCGCGAGCGTCTCTCGCCCGGCGCGCCAGTTGCGGTCGGAATGGCGCAGGTCGAGATAGCCCAGCGCGCAGCCCACCGCGATCTGGCCCATCGTCAGCGGCCCCTCGAGGAGCGGCATCGACCGCGCCTCGATCGCGTCGAGGCTGCGGGTGATCTTGGTCCATTGCGCGTCGAACCAGTCCGGCCACCAGAGCGCCTCGGGCCGCAGCCGCTTCTCGTAGGTGATGGCGATCGCGGCTTCCATGATCGCGTGGGCATTGGCCTCGAGGCTCAGCACCTCCCACAGCCGGCCCTGCGGATAGAGATTGGCGCCGGCCCGGTCGTCGAGGAAGCGGGCGATGACGCGGCTGTCGTAGATCGCGGGCCCGTCCTCGCGCAGCAGCGCCGGGATCTTGCCTGACGGGTTCGCGGCGTTCAGCGCCGGCTCGCCGCCCATCGGGCTGGCCGAGACGTCGCGGATCTCGACATCCGCCTGCCCGGTTTCCAGAAGCAGCACCCGGCAGGTGCGGGCAAAGGGCGAGGCGGGGGAGCTCAGAAGCTGCATCACGGGTCTCCGGCGGGTGGGTCGGCTGCGACAGAAGCAGGCCGGCGCGGGCGATGCCAGCCCCCGGTGCCGATTTCGCCGTGGAACAACCGCCCGGCGCGCGGCTTGTGTCCCCGGGGGTCGGGCGTCCGGCCATCCGCATCGCAACCTGCCGGGACGCCGAATGTTCGCAGCCCTCGCCACCCCCCTTCTGATCGGGGCCTTCGCCGCGGCGGGGCTGGTCGTGCTCGTCGTCTCGACCCGGATGACGCGGCTGGCCGACATCATTGCCGACCGCACCGGCATGGGCGAGGCGCTGGCGGGCGGGATCCTGCTCGGGGCCGCGACCTCGCTCTCGGGGCTCACCGTCTCGGCCACGGCGGCCTGGAACGGCGATGCCAGCCTCGCCGTCTCGAACGGGCTGGGCGGGATCGCGGCGCAGACGCTGTTCCTCGCCGTCGCGGATCTGAGCTTCCGCAAGGCCAATCTCGAGCATGCGGCGGCAGAGCCCGCAAATCTCTTCCAGGCGGCGCTGCTGATGATCCTGCTGACCCTGCCGGTCCTGGCCTTCGCGATGCCGGCCTGGGACATCTGGGGCGTCCATCCCGTCAGCATCCTGATGGCGGCGGCCTATCTCTACGGCGCGCGGCTGTCGCGGGCGGTCCGCGAGACGCCGATGTGGGCGCCGGTCGACACGCCCGAAACCCGCCATGACGAGCCCGAGGACGCGGCCGAAGCCCATCGCGACGCGCGCGGACCGGCGCTGGCCTTCGCCGGGCTGGCCGTCATGCTGGCGCTGTCGGGCTGGGTGATCTCGGCGACGGCCTCGGTGGCGGTCGGACGGTTCGGGCTGTCATCCTCGCTGGTGGGCGCACTGGCGACGGCGGTGGTCACCTCGCTGCCCGAGCTGGTGACGACGGTCGCCGCCGTGCGGCGCGGCGCGCTGCAACTGGCGGTGGGCGGCATCATCGGCGGCAATACCTTCGACACGATGTTCCTCGTCGTGTCGGACGGCTTCTACCGCGAGGGCTCGATCTTCGCGGCGATGCAGCCGGCGGACCTGTTCTGGCTGGCCACGGGGCTGGTGATGACGGCGGTTCTAATGGCGGGGCTGATCCGGCGGCAGAAGCAGGGGCCGGGCGGGATCGGCGCCGAGACAATCCTGTTGATCGCGCTCTATGCCGGGGCGGTCGGCGTGCAGCCCTTCGGGTCGTGAGGTCGCGCGCCGGGACCGGCCCGGCGCGCGCGTGGGGTCAGGGCAGAAGGACGGTGTCGATCACGTGGATCACGCCGTTCGACGCCGTGACGTCGGGCGTGGTCACGTTCGCGCCCTCGACGGTCACGCCGCCGCCGGTGCCGTCGACATGCAGCGTCGCGCCGTTCACCGTCGGAAGCCGCCCGCGCACGCCCACGAGCGAGGAGGCCGGGTAGAAGTTCGGCGCGACGTGATAGGTCAGGATCGCGGTCAGCTGGTCGCGGTTCTCGGGCAGGAGCAGGGTCTCGACCGTGCCCTCGGGCAGAGCGGCGAAGGCCTCGTCGGTCGGCGCGAAGACGGTGAACGGGCCCGGCCCCTTCAGCGTCTCGACCAGCCCGGCGGCGCCCAGCGCGGCGGCGAGTGTCTGGAAATTGCCCGCCGCGACGGCGGTGTCGACGATGTCGGCCGGGCCGTCACTGGCGGCGACGCAGCCTCCCAGCGCGGTGACGCCGACAAGGCCGGCCCCCATGGTCAGAAGGCGGCGGCGGTTCAATTGATCGGTCATGATACTCTCCCTGTCGGATGCGCGCCTTGGCGGCGCCGTGACTTGGGTGCATCTGGACTGACGCAAGGTCAGGTCCACGCCACGGGCGCGGCGAGGCGTTCACGAAACCGTGAGTTTCAGCCGATCGTCTCGCCCAGAAGTTGTGCGCCATCGACCGAAACGGCCCGCGCGACAAGCGTTTGCCCGACGGGCTGATCCGTCGCGAAGCGCATCTCGGCGAATTGCGCGGTGCGGCCCATGCGCGGGCTTTCCATCAGCACGGCGTGGCGGCGCCCGACCTGCGCGGCGAGATGCCGGGCGACAGCGGCATCGCCCGCGGCGCGCAGCCGGGCGGCACGCTCGCGGATCGTGCGGCCGTCGATGGCGGGCATCTTTGCGGCGGGCGTGCCCTGCCGCGCAGAATAGGGAAAGACGTGCAGCCAGGTCAGATCGCACTCCGCCACCAGCCGCAGGCTGTCGGCGAAATGCGCCTCGGTCTCGGTCGGAAAGCCGGCGATGATATCGGCGCCGAAGGTCATGTCGGGCCGCAGGCGCCGCGCCGCCTCGCAGAAGCGGATGGCATCGCCGCGCAGATGCCGGCGCTTCATGCGCTTCAGGATCAGGTCCGCGCCATGCTGCAGCGACAGGTGTAGATGCGGCATCAGCCGCTCCTCCTCGGCGATGGCGCGCATCAGCGCGTCGTCGACCTCGATCAGAATCGATCGAGCTGATCCGGAGCCGCTCGACCCGCGTCAGCTTCAGGATCCGCATCACCAGATCGCCCAGCCGCGGCTTGCCCGGCAGATCCGCCCCCCAGGAGGTCAGGTCCACCCCGGTCAGCACGATCTCGGCATAGCCGCGATCGACCAGCCGGGCGATCTGCTCGACCACGACGCCCGCGGGCACGGAGCGCGAATTTCCGCGGCCGTAGGGAATGATGCAGAAGGTGCAGCGGTGATCGCAGCCGTTCTGGACCTGCACATAGGCGCGGCTCCGGGTGCCGAACCCGTCGATCAGGTGGCCCGCCGTCTCGGCGACCGACATGATGTCGTCGACCTGCACCGGCTCCGTCCCGCCGGTGGCGAGGCCCGCCCAAGTGCCGGACTGCATCTTCTCGGTATTGCCGATCACATGATCGACCTCGGGCATCGCCGCGAAGCCCGCCGGGTCGGTCTGCGCGGCGCAGCCGGTCACGACGAGGCGCGCGCCGGGGTTCGCGCGCCGCCGCTTGCGGATGTCCTGCCGCGCCTTGCGGACGGCCTCGGCGGTGACGGCGCAGGTGTTCACGATGATCGTGTCCGTGAGGCCCGCCTGCGTGGCCAGGTCGCGCATCGCCTCGGCCTCGTAGGCGTTCAGGCGGCAGCCGTGGTTCGACAGGACGGGGCCGAGGCGGGGGGCGTCGTCAGCCATGCCAGACCCCGTCGAACACATACGCGGTCGGGCCGGTCATCCAGACCCCGTCGTCGCGCCAGTCGATCTCAAGCCCGCCGCCGTCGAGATCGATGCGCACGCGTCGCCCCGTCAGCCCGCGCCGCGCCGCCGCGACGGCCACCGCGCAGGAGGACGAGCCCGAGGCCAGCGTGACCCCGGCCCCGCGCTCCCAGACGCGCATCCGCAGGTGATCGGGTCCAAGGAGATGCGCGACCTGCACATTGGTGCGTTCGGGAAAGAGGGGGTGATGCTCATGCGCGGCTCCGAAAGCCGGCAGGTCCACCGCCTCGGCATCCTCCACGAAGAAGGTGCAATGCGGGTTGCCCATGCCGGTCGCGACCGGGTCGCCCGGGATCGGCAGGTGCAGCGTGTCGACCTCCTCGGCCAGCGGCACGTCGCGCCAGTCCAGAAGCGGCGCACCCATGTTGACGCTGACCGCGTCGCCGCCCGTCGCCTGCAGCACGCCCCGCTCGGTCCGTAGCGTCAGGCTGTCCGCGCCGCGCCGCGCCATTTCCCAGGCGGCGATGCAGCGGGTGGCGTTGCCGCAGGCCCCCGCGGTCGAGCCGTCGGCGTTCCAGAAGGTCAGGCGCAGGTCGACGTCGCTGCCCGCCTCGATCAGCGCCAGCTGGTCGAATCCCACGCCGCGATGGCGGTCGCCCATGGCGCGCGCGAGATCGGCATCAACGCGCGCGCCCCCGCGCCCGTCGATCACGACGAAGTCGTTGCCCAGCCCGTGCATCTTCATGAACGGCAGGCCGTCTGTTCCATCTCGCGCCATCGCGGCGGCAGATACGCCCCCGCCCGCGTTTTTGAAAGACCCCCGGCTTGACGAGGTCGGGGGCTGGCGATAGTTGCGCCCGGCGTGGGCCGGTAGCTCAGTTGGTTAGAGCAACTGACTTTTAATCAGTAGGTCCTCGGTTCGAATCCGAGCCGGCTCACCATCAATCCCACAGACATTCCGATCAGGCGCGCAGCCAGAGGCACCCGTAGGGCGGCACCTCGACCCGCGCGCCCTGCCGCGCGGGCGCGGCGCCGGTCAGCAGGTCGACGGCGTCCGCCGGGATCTCGAGATCCGCCGCCTGCGGATGCTCGGTGAAGTTGCACAGGCCGGTCACCGTCCGGTCGTCGCCCAGCCGCGCCCAGGCGAAAAGGCCCCGGTTGCCCGCGTCGAGGATTCGCGTCGGCACGTTCGACGCCAGCTGCTCGGTCGCCCGACGCACCGCCAGGACGTGCCGCAGGCCCCGCCAGATGCGGCCATGCGGCGTGGTCGCGTCGTGCCGCTCCGCCGCTTTGTCCCAATCCATCGGCGGCCGCTGCATCCAGCGCCCGTCCTCGGCCTTTTCGGGATCGTCCCGGTAGGCGTGATCGTTCAGCAGCCCCAGCTCGTCGCCCATGTAGATCAGCGGGATGCCCCCGAAGCCCGCGATCAGCGCGTGGCCCATCAGGATGCGGGCCACCGCCGCGTCCACCGCCGCCGCGTCGCCCGCCTCCAGCGCCGACTCCAGGCCGGCGAGCGCGGCGAAGCTGCCATTCGTGCGCCGGTCGCCGGTCGCTTCGTTGACCTGGAAATCGGCGCCGCGCGCGAAACTGCCCGGGAAGCGCCCGGCGTAGAAATCGGCGAGGAAGGTGCGATGGCCCGGGCCCGAGATGCCGGGCACATGGGCCGCGTCCTCTTCGGTGACGGCCCAGCCGATATCGTCGTGGCAGCGGATATATGTGGCGAAGCAGGCGCGGCGGAAGCTCTCGGGGAAATGCGCGCGCAGCACATAAGTCATGAGCCGCGTGTCGCGGGCCGCCAGCGATGCCCAGAACTGCACCATGAGGTTGTTGTGATAGGCCAGCTGGCTTTCGCGGCCCTGATGCGTGTCGGTGCCCAGATAGGGCACCAGATCGGCGGGCCCGACGATGGCCTCGGCCTTGTGGATCCCGGCGGGCGCGGCGATCCGCGTGGCCTGGGTCAGCGCCTGCAGGATGTCGTGCACCTCGGGCAGGTTCTGGCAGATCGTACCCATCCGTTTCCACATGAAGGCCACCGCATCCAGCCGGAACACCTCCACCCCTTGGTTGGCGAGGTGCAGGATCATGTCGAGGATGGCGAGAAACACCTCTGGGTTCTCCCAGTTCAGGTCCCACTGGTATTCATTGAAGGTGGTCCAGACCCACTTGCCGCCATTCGGACCGGGAATGTCGTCATACCACGTGAAGTTGCCCGGTGCCTGCGCGGGGAAGATCTCGAGCAGGGTCTTCTCGTAGTCGCGCGGCAGGCTGTCGTCGTCGAACATGCGGTAGAAGGCCTGGTAATGCGGATCGCCCGCGCGCGCCTTCCGCGCCCAGTCATGCTCCTTCGCGGTGTGATTGAGTACCATGTCGATGCAGGGGCTGATGCCGGCCCGGCGCAGCTTGGCCGTCACCGCGCGGAACTGCGCCATCGTGCCCAGCTTCGGGTCGATCCGGCGGTAATCCATCACTGCGTAGCCGCCATCGGACTGGCCCGGGCGGGGCATCAGGCAGGGCATCATATGGGCATAAGTGATCCCCAGCTCCTGCAGATAGGGGATGCGGTCGGGCAGCGATTTCAGGTCGCCCGCGAGGCGGTCGATATAGAAGACATAGGCCGCCATCTCCTGGCTCAGGAACCAGTCGGGATCGACGTCGCGCGCCATGTCGAGGCGCTTGAGATCCGCGGGCCGGTCCGCCCAATGCCCGGCCAGCAGCGTCCGGATCCGCTCGAGCAGGGCCTCGGCCGTCGCACCCGGCCCGTAGAGGCGCGAGACCGGGCCGATCAGGTCGCGCCGCCCCCGACGCCAGCGCAGCGCGAAGACGTCTTCGTCGGTGATGTTGCGGGCGGGGCGCTTGACGGTCACGGGGGCGATCCTTCGGCTCGGATGAGCCCATGACCTAGCGCCTCCGGCCCGCGGGTCTCAAGCAGATGGGTGCCGGGAGCCTCCGACGCGTCCTAGGCGCAGCGCTCCTGCCCCAGGAGGCCGGCGAAGCCCGGGGCAGGCTGGCAGGTCACCTCGGCCACCATCGGCAGCGGGTTGCCCGCGTCATCGATCGGCACCATCGGCGCACGGCCCGCATCGTAGTCGCGCCACATGTCGCCGCGCAGCCCCGTTTCCCACAACAGGCCCCGGCGCTTGGCTTCGTAATAGTAGCCGCGCGCGTACCACATCATCGCCTCGTACTCGTCCCCGTCCGAGACCATCCAGGCCCCGCGAAGGTAGCGGGTCGCGTATTTCAGATGCGTGTCGGCATCCAGGAGCGCGCGATTTTCCGCGCGGAAGTTCATGTTGCGGGCGGTGGCGGGCAGGATCTGCATCATCCCCCAATAAGGGCCGTTCCGCGCGCTAGGCCGGTAGTCGCTCTCGCGCTGGATGACGCGGTGCAGGAGGCTGCGGGGCAGGTCGTAGTAATCGGCCCATTTGTTGACGAGCTGGCGGATCTCGGGCGTCTCGCCGGGATAGAGCGGCTGGGTCGCCTCGGCGCGGGTGGAGACCTCGGGGGGCGCGGTGGCGACACAGGCCGACAGCGCCAGAAGAAGGGGGACGAGCAAGCGGAGCATCGGAAGGGATCCGTCATTGTTGCGACCCCTGCCCGGTAGCGCGGGATGCGCCGCCGGGGGAGCCCCCGCATGACGCATCGGCAACCTCCCGCCCATGGCGCGCCGGGCCTCGGCCCTTGTCAGGCGGCGGCGCATGGGCCACCTCGGACGGGTGAAACGGCTATCCTACTGGTTGCAGGCGGCGCTTCTGCGCACGCTCCTCGTGCTCGTCGCCGCGCTGCCCATGGCCGCGCGCCGCCGCGTGCTGGGCTTCGTGACCGAGTGGGCGGTGCGCCTGACGCCGCTGCGCGCCCGGCTCGGCGCCAATCTCGATCGCGTCTGGCCCGACCTCCCCCCGGCGCGGCGCGGCGCGATCCTGCGCGGGGCCGCGCGCAATGTCGGGCGCACGCTGACCGGCATCTGGTTCAACGACGATCTCGCCCGCGAGGCGGCGGATCTGGTGCCCGAGGGGCCCGGCCTCGACGCGCTGCGCGAGGCCCGCCGCGCCGGGCGCGGCGCGGTGATCGTTTCGGGTCATTTCGGCCAGTGGGAAGCGATCCGCCACGTCCTCAAGCGCGAGGGGCTGGAGACCGGCGCGATCTACCGCCCCAACAACAACCCGTTCTACGAGCCGATCTTCCGCGCCGGGATCGAACGCGGCGGCGCACCGATCATTCCGAAGGGCAGCGCGGGAATGCGGCAGATGCTGCGCCACGTGCGCGCCGGCGGCTTCATCGCGCTGCTGCCTGACCAATATGTGGGCGACGGGGTCTGGCTGCGCTTCCTCGGCCAACCGGCCCTGACCTCGCCCGTCGCCGCCGAGCTGGCGCTGCGCTACGACCTGCCGCTGATCCCCGCCTTCGCCCCGTGGGAGGACGGCCGACCCCGCGTCATCCTGGAGGCGCCGATCCCGCCCTCGGACCCGGCGGCGATGATGCAGGCCTTCAACGACCGCCTTGGGTCGTGGGTGGAACGTCACCCGTCGCAATGGCACTGGCTGCACCAGCGCTGGAAATACTACGCCTTCAACGAGGCCGGCCGCGACGCGGCCGCGGAGTAGGCGCATGTTCCTGAGCATCTTCGACATCTTCAAGCCGGGCATCGGGCCGTCCTCGTCGCACACGATGGGGCCGATGGTCGCCGCCGGCCGCTTCCTTGAGGCGCTGCGCGGAGGAGCGGATCCGGAGCCGGGCTCGGGCCCGCCCGCGCATCTACAGGCGACGCTGCACGGCTCGCTGGCCTGGACCGGCAAGGGCCATGCGACGGATCGCGCAGTCCTTCTGGGCCTGTTGGGCTTCGACCCGGCGGAGGTCGACATGGACCGCGCCGAGACGGCGCTCGCGACGCTGCGGGAGACGGGTCGCGTGACGCCCGAAGCCCTGCCCGAGATGCGGCTCGACCCGGAGGCGGACGTGATCTTCGACTTCGGCCCGCCCCTGCCCGGCCACGCGAATGGCATGGTCCTGCGGGCCTTCGACGCGGGCGGCAACCTGCGGATGGAGGAGACCTACTACTCCGTCGGTGGCGGCTTCGTCGCCACCTCGGCCGAGCTCGCCCCCGCCTCCGACCTGCATGCCGAGAAGGCGCAGGCGGGCTTTCCCTTCCCCTTCGGCTCCGCCGCCGAGATGCTGGCGATGGGCGAGACCGCGGGCCTCAGCGTGGCGCAGATGAAATGGCGCAACGAGGCGGTGCTGACGCCCGAGGCCCGGCTCGCCGCCCGCGTGGACGCCATCTGGGCGAAGATGGATGCCTGCATCGAGCGCGGGCTGGCCCAGGACGGCATCCTGCCCGGCGGGCTCAACGTGAAGCGCCGCGCCCGGGCGATCCATCGCAAGCTGGTGGAGGAGGGCGGCCGCAACCTCGCGCAGCCGCATGTCTGGGGCGACTGGCTGTCGGTCTACGCCATGGCCGTCAACGAGGAGAATGCGGCCGGCGGCGCGGTCGTGACCTCGCCCACCAACGGCGCGGCGGGCGTGGTGCCCGCGACGATCCGCTACTACCGCGACCATTGCATCGGGGCGAGTTCCGAAGGCATCCGGACCTTCCTGCTGACCGCCGCCGCGATCGGCGGGCTGATCAAGCACAATGCCTCGATCTCGGGGGCCGAGGTCGGCTGCCAGGGCGAGGTCGGCAGCGCCTCGGCCATGGCGGCGGCGGGCCTCTGCGCCGCGCTGGGCGGCACGAATGCGCAGATCGAGAACGCCGCCGAGATCGCGCTGGAGCATCACCTCGGCATGACCTGCGACCCCGCCGGCGGGCTGGTGCAGGTGCCCTGCATCGAGCGCAACGGGCTGGGTGCCATCAAGGCCGTCTCCGCCGCCTCGCTGAGCCTTCGCGGCGACGGCGCGCATTTCATGCCGCTCGACAATTGCATCGAGGCGATGCGCCAGACCGGGCGCGACATGTCGGAGAAGTACAAGGAGACGAGCCAGGGCGGCCTCGCGGTCAACCTCCCGGAATGCTGAGACCGGCGCCGGGGGCGCGGCCCCCTGGACCCCAGGCGTGTTTCCGGACCCGTGGTCGGCGGACCTACCCTTCGGCGGCGAGCTTGCCCTGGCGGGATTTCAGCGTCTCCCACAAATCGCGGTAGCGCGGCTCGGCCATCAGGGTCTCGAACTGCTCGCGATGCCAGGCGATGCCCTGCGCGTGGAGGCGGTTGAGCTTGCGGTCGGACATCAGCGCGGCCAGCTCCGCCTCGAAGCCCGGCAGCCCGGCGACGAGCGTGTCGTCGCGCCCCTCGTTGAGGTTCCACTTGTCCCAGTAATCGAGGCCCAGATCCTCGTTGATATGGTTCGCCCGCCCGCGGTTCTTCTTGAGGATATAGGCCTCCATCGAGCGCAGCGGGTAATGGTGCATATAGGCCGTCCGGTCGCAGCCCTTCCACGGGATCGACCAGGTCTTCGCCGGGTTCATCCGCGCGCTGATGTCTTCCCCCGAGGGCGATTTCCAGACGATCCGGTCCTGCCATTCGGGCGCGACGCGCGGGCGATGCAGCCCGATGTGATACATCGCCTCGGGCTTGCGGAACATCGTCTTGACGTCGCGCTTGGCGCGCCCCTCGTGGCGCGGCGGCGGCTCGCAGGCCGTGAACTGTCGGGTGATGGGCAAGTCGCGGAAGGCCTCGATCCCGCCATTGCCGAAGATCTTCCAGGGAAACGAGACGACATCGGTCTCGGGGCCGAGCTCGGCCAGCAGGCCCTGGATTGTGCGGTCGGCGGTGCGGATGTTGATGAACTCGTCCACATCCGCGATCAGGATCCAGGTCGCCTTGTGGTAGAGGACGTGTTCCCTGGCCCATTTCAGCGCCGATTTGTGCGGCCCGCGGGCCAGCACCCGGTTCACCACGTGGCGCAGGATCCCCATCTCCTCCAGCCGGTCGAGGATCGGGTCCGTCGTGTCCTCGCAATCGTTCGTGTAGACGAGGAAATCCGTGAAGCCGAGCGCGCGGTGATGCGCGACCCATTCGATGACGTAGGGCGCCTCGTTCTTCATCGTCGAGACGACGAGGAACCGCGCATCGGCCGGTCGGCCCAGCAGCCGGACCGTGTCCGGCAGGCGGAGGGTCCAGTACTGGCCCTTCTGCTCCAACACGGCGCCGGGCAGCCGGGCGACGATATCGCCCACCGCCTCGCGCACCGGGCGGCCCAGCTCCCCGCCCCAGTGCCAGCCGCCGCCCGCGATCATGCCGCCGGGACGGACGACACGGACCGCCGCCTCGAGATCGGCCAAGATCACGTCGTAATGCTTCTGCCCGTCGAGCCAGATCCAGTCGAACGCCGCATCCTCCATCCCGGCGAGCGCCGCGCCCGAGGGCATCCGCAGGATCGTGGCGTCGGGATGCGCCGCGCGCACCTGCGCCAGTTGCACGTCGCGATCGGCCTGCGGGGCGGTGTAGGCCAGCGCGCGGACGTCGCGCGCCGCGTCCTCGGCCCAGGGGTCGATCAGCGTCAGCGCGCGCGGGACCGCGATCCGGACCAGATGCTCGGTATGCCGTCCGCCATGCGTGCCGATTTCCGCCCCGCGCCCCGCGCGCGGCAGCCTCTCGATCGCGCGTACCCCGTTCTCACGCAGCTTGCGCATCCGCATTCCTGTTACGGCCCATGTCGAAGCGCGGGCTGTCGGCGGGAATGAACAGCACATCCGCCATGCGCGGCGCCCGCGTCAGGCCGCTGAGGAAGCTGTACACCTCGAACCCCTGCTCGGCCATGAAGGCGATCACCTCCGAGAAGCGGTAGCCGTCGACGAAGCGCTTCTTGATGGACGTCTCGGTGATCACGAACTCGCATCGCCGCAGCGTGGCCGTCGCGCCGCGCAGCACCTCGAGCTCGGCGCCTTCGGTGTCGATCTTCAGGCCCAGCGGCCCGGCATGGCTGGCCACGAGGTCGTCGAGGCGCCGCACCTGGACGCGGCGCCGCTCCGCCGGGGTCCCGCCGTCGCGGCGCGCCCGGAACGAGCTGCGCGCGAGGCGCCCGGCCTCGACCTGCAATTCCATTAGGCCGGGCTGCGCGCCCAAGGCGCAGACGTGGAATTCATGGTCCAGATGGCCCCAATTCTCGGCCACGGCCGCGCGGCTCTCCTCCAGCGGGTCGATCATGACGAAGTGGCGATCCGGGAAGCAGTCGTAGAGGAAGGGCGTGCCGTTCAGGACGCCCACATCGATGATGGTGTGCGCCTCGAAACCGTAGCGGCGGAAGTACCGCGCCTGCATCTTGTCGGGCATCGCCATGATCCCAACTCCTGTCCTGCTCATCCGGTCTTCGGTGCCGGATCTTGCGACACGGTAAATGAACAAGCCGTTTGCGTCGACGTTCAGGCCGTCGAAACCGCGCGCATCGTGTCTCCGGGCAACAGTGTGGGAACCAGCTCCAGCCGCCGGTCCTCGCCTTCCAGCACCCGGCGTCCGCAGACGATCTCGGCGGCGATGCGCCCGGCCTCGCGGCGGCGGCTGTCGACGGTCGCCAGCTTCCGGGGCAGCCCGTCGAGAAGGGTAAAGGCGTTGAACCCCGCCAGACCCAGCGCGCCGCCCACGTCGAGCCCCTTCTCCAGCGCGTAGAGCAGGCCGCCCGCGCCGGTCAGGTCATTGGTATAGAACAGGAAATCGATATCCGGCGTCCGCGCAAGCATGTCGGCGGTCATCTCGCGGCCCTTAGCGAAGCCCGACATCCCCTCATAGGCCATCTGATCGGCCACGCCGATCCCCGCCTCGCTCAGCGCGCGTTCCAGCCCCTCGATGCGCTTGCGGGCGCGGTGGTCGCCATGGGCCCGTGTGCCCAGGATCCCGACGCGCCGGTAGCCGCGCGCGGCGATCTCCGCCCCGACCTGGTAGCCGGCGCGCCAGTGGCTGATGCCCACGGCCGCGTCGATCGGCTCGCCGTCGACATCCATCACCTCGACCACCGGCACGCCGCAATTGCCCAGCATCGCGCGGCTCGCCTCGGAATGCTCGAGCCCCGCGATCACGACACCCGAGGGCCGCCAGGACAGCATCTCGAAGAGGACGCGCTCCTCCTTTTCGGGGTCGTAGCCGGTGGTGCCGACGACGGGTTGCAGCCCGGTGCCTTCCAGCCCTTCCTCGACCCCGGCCAGCATCTCGGGAAAGACGAGGTTCGACAGGCTTGGCACGATTACGGCAACGAGGTTCACGCGGTTCGAGGCCAAGGCGCCCGCGATCTTGTTGGGCACGTAGCCCAGCCGCTTGGCCGCCGCGATTACCTTCGCCCGCGTCGCGTCCGACACGTCGCCCCGGTTGCGCAGCACGCGGCTGACGGTCATTTCGCTGACGCCCGACGCCTCGGAGACATCGCGCAGCGTGAGGTGCTGGTGGCGGTCGCTGCGGCGGGTCACAAAGGGCGTCCGAGGGTCATGCCGCAGGTCTAGCGCGGGGCCGCATCGGTGGACAAGCGCCCGCTGCGAGCGCTATCACCCGCCGGGGGTCCCGTGGCTCAACTGGATAGAGCAATCCCCTCCTAAGGGATAGGTTGCAGGTTCGAGTCCTGCCGGGATCACCACCTCCTCTCCGCATCTGCCGCGCCCGCGACGGTGGGGCCCCGGCCGCCGTCGCGCGCGGGCCTTTTGCGCGGGATCAATGACCCCAGCCGCGGGCCGGCGCATCCTTGCTTGCGATGATCCTCGCAACGGATGGGACCGGCATGGCCCGTGCGACGATATTTACCGACCGCCACGACGCGGGGCGCAGGCTGGCGGCAGAACTGCCGGAGTTCGATCCGGCCCAGACCGTCGTCCTGGCCCTGCCGCGCGGCGGGGTGCCCGTCGCCGAGGAAATCTGCCGCGCCCGCGGGCTGCCGCTCGACCTGCTCATGGTGCGCAAGATCGGCATGCCGGGACAGCCGGAGCTGGCCGCCGGGGCGGTGGCCGACGGCCCGCATCCGATAACGGTGGTCAACAGCCGCATCGCCGGCGCCTACGGCCTGGACGATGCGCGGGTCGAGGCGATGGGGCGCGATCTCCTGCCCGAGATCGCGCGACGCCGGGCGCTCTATCTCGGGGACCGGGCGCGCCCGGAGATCGCGGGGAAGACGGTGGTCCTGGTCGATGACGGGGCCGCCACCGGGGCCACGCTGCGGGTCGGTCTCCTGGCGGCGCGGAAGGCCGGGGCCAAGCGGCTGATCCTGGCGCTTCCCGTCGCAGCACCCGACGTTTTGGAGGAGCTGTCGCGGCTGGCGGATGTCGCGATCTGCCTCGACACGCCCCGGATGTTCCGCGCGGTCGGCGGGTCCTATGCAACCTTTTCGCAGGTCAGCGACGCGGAGGTCGTCGCCGCGATGGCGCGCTGCGCGGGCGACGGATCGGCCGACGCGGGCTAGGCCGCGGTCACGCGCCGAGCGGCAGGCTCTCGATGCCGTAATCCTCGGTCACCTGAAACACGCAGCCATTCGGCACCTCGGTCCAGACATCGTGCTGGGTGATCGGTTCGGAGGCGATCTCGACGGCCCGGTAATCGGTCGCCGCCTTGTGATGGACATGCGGCTTCCGGCAGATCGGGCAATCGAACACCCGGTCGCGGCGAAGGCGGTACAGGCTTCGGTTCAGGCGCGAGGCGACCATGCGCCGCCCGTCGGTCAGAACGACGTTCAAGCCGACGCGCGCGCCCGGGTCGACCACGCGGCTCCAGGCGATCACGTCGTTCAGCCCCGCCTGCACGTTTTCCAGGAGCCCCCGCTCCGGATGGCGCAGCAGCAGGCTCAGGAGGTAGCGGAAGATGTGCTCGCTATCGGTCTCGCCGTCGATCTCGACCCGGTGCAGCGGGTCCATCGCCTCCAGCATCGCCATCCGCACCCGCCCAAAATTCGGGATGGTGCCGTTATGCGCGAAGATCCAGACCCCGTGGTGGAAGGGATGGGTGTTCTCCAGCGCCTGGGCGCCGACCGTGGCGCGGCGGACATGGGCAACGACGGTGCGGGCATAGACCCGCGCGGCCTTCTTGGCAAAGCGCTCGCCGTGAAAGGCGGCCCAGGTCTGCTTTTCGATGATCGGCAGGCCCTCCGGATAGTCGGCGACGCCCCAGCCGTGCCCGTGCATCATCCCCTCGCGGTCGCTGAGGCTCTGCGCCATCAGGGCGTTCTGCGAGCGCACCAGGCCGCATTCGACGCGGGTCGGCTCGTTGGCATGCATGGCATAGAGGCGGCACATTCGCGGAGGCTCCCGGGTTGGCCCGTCAATCCGGCAATTCGGGCGGCGGCGCCTTGACGGCGATCAAGGCCGGCGCGCGCGGCGCGCGGTAGGCGCGGCCATGTCGACGCGATCAGATGCCGCCTGCGCCGCCGCCCGGCGCCTGCGCGACGAGCCGCTGCTGCGCTTCGCCGGCCGCTTCGGCCCGCGCGTCGAACAGGGCATCGGGGACGGCGCGCGGCTCCTGATCGGCGATCAGAGCGAGATCGCGCTGTTCCCGCCGGATCACGCCTCCTCGCTCGACCACCGCATGGCGCTTCTGGCGCGGCCCGGCGACACGGTCGTGACGCGGCAGCCCGCCCCGCGCTTCGCGGCCTATGCGCAGGACTGGCTGGGGCTCGGCGATGTCGCGTTCCTGTCCGTCGGCGCGGGCCGGCCCCGGCCGGTGGCCGCGCTCTGCCACGGGGATGCGCAGATGCGGAATCGCATCGCCGCGCGGATCGCCGGGCGCGGGACGCCGGCGATCCTGCCTTACCTCACGACCGGCCACGATTGGCGACTGGCCCAGGTCCTGGCCGAGGCGGCAGACAGGCCGGTGGCCGTCGCCGGGCCGACGCCCCTGATGTCGCGGCGGGCCAATGACAAGCTGTGGTTCGCCGCGCTGGCCCGCGACGTCCTAGGGCGCGATGCCGTGCCGCCGAGCGCCGCGGCCTTCGGCCCGGCCGCCGCCGCCGGGCTGGTCGCGCGGATGGCCCGCAGCGCCGACAGCGTCGTGGTCAAGGTCCCCGACAGCGCAGGATCCTCCGGCAATATCCGGCTCGAAACCGCGGCGCTGGCGGGGCTCGCACCGGCCGGCATCCGGCGGCTCCTCCTCGACCGTCTCGCCGCGCTGGGCTGGCAGGGACGCTTCCCGCTCCAGATCGGCGTGTGGGAGACGGGCGTGCGGTGCAGCCCCTCGGTCCAGATCTGGATCCCGGCGAAGGGCCCGCCGCGCCTCGACGGCGTGATGGAGCAGCGCGTTCTCGGCGTCGAAGGCGCCTTCATCGGCGGCACGCGCGCCGAGCTGGAGCCCGCGCTGCAGGAGCGGCTCGCGACGGAAGGCCTGGCGCTGGCGGATGCGCTGCAGCGGATGGGATATGTCGGGCAATGCTCGCTCGACGCGATCCTGCGCGACGGCGGCGGCCCCCCCGAGCTGCACTGGATCGAATGCAATGCCCGCTGGGGCGGCATGTCGATCCCCCTCGCGGTGGCGACGCGCCTCGCCGGCGGCGCGGCGCCCGCGGGATTCGTCGTCACGCAGGCGATCCGCCCCGAGCTTCCGCTGATCGGAATGGACGCAATGGTGGCGCGCCTGCGGGGCCTGCTGTGGCGCGACGGGGATCCGGCGACGGGTATCGTCGTCCTCTCGCCGCCCGACGCCCGGAACGGCCTGCGGGTGAACCTCATGGCGATGGACCGGACCGCCGGCGCTGCGCGGGCGCTGATGCGGCGCGCCTGGGCCCGGTTCGACCCCGCGTGATCCGGTCCCGGCCGAAGCGCCGTCAGGGCATCAGGACTGCCGCGCCCTGCAGGCGGCCCGCGCGCAGGTCGTCCAGCGCCGCGTTCGCCTGCGCCAGCGGATAGGGCACCGTCCGGGTCCGTACCCCCGCCTTGCGGGCCAAGGGGAAGAATTCCTCCCCGTCCGCCCGCGTCAGGTTGGCGACCGACAGGACGTGCCGCTCGCCCCAGAGATCGGCGTAGGGAAAGGACGGGACATCGCTCATGTGGATGCCCCCGCAGACGACGCGCCCACCCTTGCGCACGGCGCGCAGCGCGGCGGGGATCAGCGCGCCCACCGGCGCGAAGAGGATCGCGGCATCGAGCGGCACAGGCGCCGCCGTGTCGGAGCCGCCCGCCCAGACGGCCCCCGTCTCGCGCGCGAAATCCTGCGCCGCGGTGTCGCCGGGCCGGGTGAAGGCATAGACCTCGCGGCCCTGCCAGGTGGCGATCTGGACCAGGATATGCGCCGCCGCCCCGAAGCCGTAGAAGCCCAGCCGCCGCGCATCGCCGGCCTTGCGAAGGCTGCGATAGCCGATCAGCCCGGCGCAGAGCAGCGGCGCCAGCGCCACCGGATCGTCATCGCCCGGTAGGGGAAAGACGTAGCGCGCATCGGCCAGGCACCGCTCGGCGAAGCCACCGTTCAGCGTGTAGCCGGTGAAACCCGGATCGTCGCAGAGGTTCTCCGCCCCCATGCGGCAATAGAAGCAGCTCCCGCAGGTCCGCCCCAGCCAGGGCACGCCGACGCGCTGTCCGATCGCGGGCTCCCGGACCTCCGCGCCACAAGCCGTGACGCGGCCGACGATCTCGTGGCCGGGGATCAGCGGGAGCGCGGGATCCGGCAACTCGCAATCGACGACATGGAGATCCGTCCGGCAGACCCCGCAGGCCTCGACCGCGATCTCCACCTGGCGCGGGCCGGGCAATGGCAGGTCGATCCGCTCCTCCCGCAGCGCGCGCTGCCCCGCCCGCAGGACCATCGCGCGCATCGATCGCGTCACCGCGGCACGCCCGGTGCTCGGGCGGCAGGGGGCGGCGGGCCGATCCGGCGGCGCGGCCTCATTCGAGCGGCCCGTCCGTCGGCTGCGGCTTGAGATAGCGCACCTTGTCGCCCCCGCTCAGGCAGGCCGCGATCTGTTCGGCATCGAGGATCTCCTCGGCCTCCAGCTGGGCGATCAGGCGGTCGAGGCCGCCCCGCTTCTGCTCGAGGATGCCGTCGGCTGTCGCCTCGGCCTCGCGCAGCAGGGCGATCACGGCGGCATCGACCCGCGCCGCGGTCTCGTCGGCATGCTCGCGCGGCTGCGCGATCGACTGGCCGAGGAAGGGATGCTCCGCGCTCTCGCGCAGGTCGACGGGGCCCAGCGCCTCGCTCATCCCCCAGCGCGCCACCATCGACCGGGCCAGCTTGGTCGCCCGCTGGATGTCGTCATCCGCGCCGGAGCTGACACTGCCGAGGATCCGCTTCTCCGCCGCGCGGCCCGCCAGCAGGATGGCCAGCTGCGCGCGCAGATAGCCTTCGGGCAAGGTGTGATGCTCCTCCTTGGAGAGCATATGCGTGCCGCCCAGGCTGCGGCCGCGCGGGATGATCGTCACCTTGTAGAGCGGGTCGGCCCCCGGCAGGTGAAAGGCCACCGCGGTGTGCCCCGCCTCGTGCACGGCGAGGCGGTGCTTCTCGTCGGGATGGATGGCCAACGTCCGGACGGTGCCCATCATCACCTTGTCGCGGGCCTCCTGCAGGTCGGCCTCGGTGATGCTGTCGCCATGGCGGCGCGCGGCCTGGATCGCGGCCTCGTTGAGCAGGTTCTTCAGATCCGCGCCCGAAAAGCCGGGCGTGCCGGCGGCGATGGCCTCAAGGTCGTTCGGATCGACCAGCGGCAGGTCGCGCGCATGGATGTCGAGGATCGCGCGCCGCGCCATCCGGTCGGGCAGGTTCAGCACCACGTGCCGGTCGAAGCGCCCGGGCCGCAGCAAGGCGGGGTCCAGCACGTCCGGCCGGTTGGTCGCGGCCAGGACCACGACGGCCTCCTTGCCGCCGAAGCCGTCGAGCTCGGCGAGGATCTGGTTGAGCGTCTGCTCGCGCTCGTCATGGCCGCCCCCCAGGCCGGTGCCGCGCGTCCGCCCGATGCTGTCGAGCTCGTCGATGAAGATCACAGCGGGGGCCGCCTTGCGCGCGGCCTCGAACATCTTGCGCACGCGGCCCGCGCCGACGCCCACGAAGACCTCGATGAATTCCGACCCCGAGGTCGAGAAGAAGGGCACGTCCGCCTCGCCCGCCAGCGCCTTGGCGAGCAGCGTCTTGCCCGTGCCCGGCGGACCCATCAGCAGCACGCCATGCGGCACCTCGGCGCCGACCCGTTGGAAGCGATCGGGCTCGCGCAGGAACTCCACCAGCTCGGCCACCTCGGTCTTGGCCTGGTCCTGGCCGGCCACGTCGTCGAAGGTCACGCCGGGCCGCTTCTCGCTGGGTTGGGCGAATCGCCCGGCGAAGAGCCCGCCCGGCCCGCCGCTGCCCAGGCCGCCGGCGATGCGGCCCATCATGCGGCGCTGAAACCAGAAATATACACCGAGGATCAGGACCCAGGGCAGGAAATAGGCCAGGATCGACCCCTGCGGCGGGGCTTCGGCGGTGATCTCGACCCCGTTGGCCTCCAGCATCGCCAGCAGAGCGGGATCGCCCTGCGCGGGCGTGACGGCGCGGAAGGTCGCGGGCTCCCCCTCGCGGCCGGTCGTGACGGTGATGGCATGCTCCTCCAGATGCGCGCCGGTCACGATCCCGTCGGCGATCATCGCCTTGACCTCGCTATAGGGCAGATCCGTCGGGCCGGGCTGCGAGCCCAGGACGAACACCCAAAGGATGCCGAGCGCGAGCATCGTCGAGACGAGCCAGGCGCCGCTCAGCCATTTCGGGTCGAGGGTCGGGCCGCGGGGCGGCGGAGCGGACGGATCGGGCATGGGATCTCCGGGCTGGGGATTCATCCATCATGCGCGCACCGGGCCGCCGCCGCGTTGACCGGGGTCAAGGCCCCCCGGCCCGGCGGGCGCCGATACTGCGATCAACCAGCCGGGAGTCCGCCCATTGGACCAGTCCCAGACCATCGCCTTCCTGTCGTCGCCCGCCGCCTTTCGGGCGCTGGATACCCCGTCCCCCGACGACGCACCGGTCGAGATCGTCGAGACCCACGGCGCCTATGTCTTCCTCTGCGGCGCGGTCGCGCTGAAGCTCAAACGGGCCGTGGTCTACGACTACATGGACATGGGCACCCCGGAACGGCGCCACGCCCTGCTTCTGCGCGAGCTGGAGCTCAACGCCCCCGCGGCGCCGATGATCTACCGCGACGTGCTGCCGGTCACGCGAAAGGGCGACGGTCTCGCGCTGGGCGGCGCGGGGCCGGTGGTGGACTGGGTGCTGCGGATGTGGCGCTTCCCGGCCGACTGCGAATTCGAGGCCATCGCCGCGCGCGGCGCGTTCGACGACGCGCTGGCCACGGCCACGGGCGAGGCGATCGCCGCCTATCACGCGGCCGCCCCGGTGATCCGCCGCCCCGGCGGCGCGCCGATCTCGGACATCCTGGCCGAACTGGGCCGCGTCTTCGCGGAGTTTCCGGGCGCCGCCGGCGCGGAGCGGGTGGACGCCTGGCGCGCCGCCGCCGCCGCCGCGCTCGACCGGCTCTGCCCGCTTCTCGACCGGCGCGGGCGCGCGGGGCATGTGCGGCGCGGCCATGGCGACCTGCATCTGCGCAATCTCGTCCGAGATCGGGGACCGGCCCGTCCTCTTCGACGCGCTCGAATTCGACGAGGACCTCGGGACCTGCGACATCCTCTACGACGCGGCCTTCCTGATAATGGATCTCTGCCACCGGGATCTGCGCCGGCAGGCCTGCCGCGTCCTCGACGCCTGGCTGCGAGAGGCGCGCGGGGTCGAGGACTCGGGCCTCGCCGCGCTGCCGCTCTTCATCTCCGTCCGGGCCGCGATCCGCGCCATGGTCGCGCTGCAGACCGACGCGGCGCGGGCCCGGCCCGGCGCATCCGCCGCCGAGATCCGGGCCTTCCTCGACCTAGCGCTCGCGGCGCTGCACCCCGCCCCGCCGATGCTGATCGCGACGGGGGGCTATTCGGGCACCGGCAAGAGCGTGCTCGCCCGCCGGCTCGCCCCCGGGACGGGCGCCTTGCCCGGGGCCGTGCTCCTGTCGTCCGATCTCGAACGGAAGGCCGGCCGGCCGAAGGACCGCAGGCTCGCCCCCGCGCGCTATGCGCCCGAAGAACGCGAGGCGGTCTATGCGGGCATGTTCCGGCGGGCCGAGACGCTTCTTGCCGCGGGCCAGGCCGTGATCCTCGACGCGACTTTCCTGGATCCCGCCCTGCGCGCGGCCGCCTCCGCCTGCGCGGCGCGGGCCGGCGTGCCGTTCCACGGGCTCTGGCTCGATGCCCCCGTCCCGGTTCTCGAAGCGCGCGTCCGCGCCCGGCGGGGCGACTCATCGGATGCGGATCTGGAGGTTCTGCGGGGTCAGCTCGGCGCGTCCATCGGCCATCTCGACTGGCATCTGCTGGAGGCCTCCGGCACGCCGGACGCGGTGCTGCGCACCGCCCGGACCGCACTGGGCGACGGATCCGGCGAGACGCCGGATCTTTCCGGCCGGTCGCCCGCCCAGGCCTGAGCCTGCGGGCGCGGCCTCAGGTCTGGTGTACGTAGGTCCCGGGCGCCGCCCCGAGGGCGCGACCCGGTACGGGCGGCGGACCCGGTTCGCCCGACAGTCCCGCCAGCCAGTCGGACAGTTCGGGCCACCAGGACCCCTCGACCGGATCGTGCCGCGCAAGCCAGGTTTCCGGATCGGTATAGAGTGCGCCGGCCTCGCGATGGCCGATCCGGTAATGGCGGTTCGGATGGCCCGGCTCACTCAGGATGCCGCCATTATGCCCGCGGCTGGTCAGCACGAAGGTCAGGTCGCAATCGGTGAAGAGCCGCGTCTTGTAGACGGATTGCCAGGGCGCGATGTGGTCGGTCTCGGTGCCCACGACGAAGAGCGGGACCGAAATGTCCTTGAGCGCGATCACCTGGCCCTCCACCGCGAAGCGGCCGGCGGTCAGGCGGTTTTCGAGGAACAGGCCGCGCAGGTATTCCGAATGCATCCGCGCCGGCATCCGCGTCGTGTCGCCGTTCCAGACGCCCAGATCGGTGGGCAGATCCTCGCGCCCGAGGAAGTAGCGGTTGACGGCGCGGCTATAGATCAGGTCTTCGGCCCGGATCGAGGCGAAGGTCCGCGTCATCTGCGGCCGGTCGAGATAGCCCTGGTCCCACATGAAATCCTCGATGAAGGCGACCTGGCTGTCATCGACGAAGCGCAGAAGCTCGCCCGCCTCGGCGAAATCGACCTGCGCGGCCATCAGCGTGATCGAGGCCAGACGGTCGTCGCCGTCGCGTGCCATGGTCGCCGCCGCGATGGCCAGCAGCGTGCCGCCCAGGCAATAGCCGTTCGCATGGACCTTGGTGTCGGGCACGATCTCCCCGATGGCGTCCAGCGCGGCCATGATGCCGTTGCGCCGGTAATCCTCCAGCGACCAGTCGGCATGTTCGGCGCCGGGATTGCGCCACGAGATCATGAAGACGGTGAAGCCCTGGTCCAACAGGTAGCGGACCATCGAATTGCCGGGCGACAGGTCGAGCACGTAGTATTTCATGATCCAGGCCGGCACGAAGAGCACCGGTTCGGGATGCACCGCCTCGGTGCGGGGATCGTATTGGATCAGCTCGAACCACGGGTTGCGGAAGACGACGCGGCCGGGCGTGCAGGCCAGATCCTCGCCCACGCGGTAGCCCTCGGGCGGCTTCTCGCGCGTCTGCAACAGGGTGTGGAGCCAGTCCTCGGTGAAATGCGCGGCGCCCTGCACCAAGTTGCGGCCGCCGGCGGCGACGGTTTCCTGGATGATCTCGGGATTGGTGAGCGGGAAGTTCGACGGCGACACGATGTCGAGCCATTGGCGCATCTGGAAGCGCGCCCGGTCGGCATCGCCCTTGGCGAGGCCCGGCATGTCGTCGGTGGCCGCGTGCCACCAGTCCTGCACGGCGAGGAAGCCCTGTTTCCAGAGGCTGAAGGGCGGCTGCTCCCAGCCGGGATGGGTGAAGCGGTGGTCGTACGCCTTGGGGGCGAAGGGCGCCTCGGCCTCCCGGGCCAGGGCCTCGGACATCGCGAAGGCGCCGAGCTTGCCGGCATTGGCCTGGGCCCGCTCGGCCAGTTCGAGCTGCCGGCCCGGCGACCGGGCGAGGTGCAGCGACCAGTCCTGCCAGGCGGCGACGATGGAATGCGGCGAGACGCCGCCGGTCAGCCGCGCCAGCGCCGCCCGCGCGGCCCGGTCGAGCACGGCATGCGGATGGCGCGCCGGGGCCGGATCGGCCAGCGGGACGGGCAGGTTCGGTGTCGCAGGCTTCGCCTTCTGCGCCGTCGAGATCGTGGCCATCGCATCCCTCCCCCAGGTCGGCCCGGGCGAATCCCTCCCCCGGCCGCAACGCCCCCTTCTCGACCGCGCGCCGCGCCGCCGCCTTGACGGCGATCAAGCGCGTCGGGGCGGGTCAGGCGTCCGGGGCTGCCGGCGGCTGCACCGCGCGTTGGTAGAGATGCCAGGTCGCGTGGCCGAGGATCGGGAAGACCAGGATCAGGCCCAGGAAGATCGGGAGCGTGCCAAGGGCCAGGGAGGCCGCGACGATCAGGCCCCAGGCGGCGACCACGGCGGGGTTCTTGCGCGTCACCGCCAGCGAGGCCGTCACCGCCGCGTAGACGCCGACATGGCGGTCCAGGATCAGCGGGATCGACACGACCGTCGTGGCGAGCGTCACCGCCGCGAAGACAAAGCCCACGCCGCAGCCCAGCACCAGCAGCGCCCAGCCCGCGGGCGTGGTGAAGACATCCGTCGCGAAGGCCGCGGGCGAGATCGGGCTCGCCGGCCCGAGGGTCAGGCGATAGATGAGCAGCGCCGCGAGGAGCCAGACGAAGAAGACCACGGCCAGTCCCAGCCCGATGGCCAGGATCGACCCGATGGCCGGCGACCGGATGACGCCGAACGCCGCGCCGTAGCCCGCCGGATCGCCCTTCTGGCGGCACCGGCTCATCTCGTAGAGGCCGATCGCGGCGATGGGCCCGAGCAGGGCGAAGCCCGACATCATCGGGAAGAGAAGCGGCAAGAGGTCCCGCTGCAGGGCGAACATCGTCAGCACGAGGCCCATCATCGGGTAGAGGATGACGATGAAGATCACATCGGTGCGCAGCGCCGCGAAATCCACGGCGCCCTTGCGCAGCGCGAGGCCCAGATCACGGAAATCGAGACGTGCGACCTCGGGCGGGGGCAGCCCCTCGCCGCCGATATCCCGGGCCGCGTGCCGGCCCGACCGGACGAGATCGATGATCGCGTCGAGCGTCCAGGTCATCGGGTTGCCGATCGTTCTGACGGGTTTGGCCATCGCGCAAGCCTCCTCGCGTTTCCGCGCCGAGGGCTAGACCGACCGGGCCTCGCCGGTCGGAGCGCCGGCGCGAAACCAGCGTATCACGATTCCGCCTGCGGCACGACCGCCGCGCGGCGGCTTGGCCCGCCCAGGCAATCACGATGCGGTGCGCCGGCCGGCCGCGCTCAGGATCGCGGCGGAGTCTTCCCGGCGCGGGCCTTGTTCTTCTTCGACGAGGGCTTGCCCTTCGGCGGCGGCGCGCCCGTCGCATCGGCCCGCTTGCCCTTGTGCGGCTTGAACTTGGCCCCGGTCCGGGGCTTGCCCGGCGTCACCGCGCCGTCGCGGGTCGGATCCTCGGGCTTCGTGCGGTCCGGGCGGGGCCGTCCGGGGGCGGCCGACTTGCGGTCGGGGCCCCGGTCGTCGCGGCCGGGCCCGCGCTTGCGGTCGTCGGCGGGCGGGCCGTCGGCGGGGCGCAGGGTCAGGCCGTCCTCGATCTCACCGCCCACGGCGCGGGCGAAGGCCTCGGCCCGGCCCTCGCGCAGCTGCACGTAGCTCGTCGTCTCGCGGATGCGGATCGCGCCGATATCGTCGCGCGTGACCTGCCCGGCCCTGCACAGCATCGGCAGAAGGCGCCGCGGCTCCAGCCCGCGATCGCGCCCGCCGGAGACCTCGAACCACCGGCTCGGGCCGAAGGCCTCGCGCGGGCGCGGGGCCGCGGCGGCGGCCGGGTCCTCCAGCTCCTCGGGCGCGGTCTGGCGTTCCGCGCGCAGGCGCAGATAGGCCAGCGCAAGCTGCTCGGGCGAAAAACGCGCGGTCATGTCGTTGACCGCGGGCGACTCGCTTTCGGTCATCTCCTCGAACCAGGCCGGATCGGCCAGCATCCGTTCGCGGTCGCGCTCCAGCACTGCCTCGGCCGAAGGGGCGGGGCCCCAACTCGCCGACAGCTTCGCCCATCCCAGCAGGCGATGGGCCTTCTTCTGCGCGGCGGGCGGCACGATCAGGACCGAGGTGCCCTTGCGCCCGGCCCGGCCCGTCCGGCCCGAGCGGTGCAGCAGCGTGTCCGACCCGGTCGGAAGCTCGGCATGGATGACCAGGTCGAGATTTGGCAGGTCGATGCCGCGCGCCGCCACGTCGGTCGCCACGCAGACCCGGGCGCGCCCGTCGCGCATCGCCTGCAGGGCATGGGTCCGCTCCGCCTGGCTCAGCTCGCCGGAGAGGGCCACGACCGGGAAGCCGCGATTGGACAGGCGCGTGGTCAGCCGGTTCACCATCGCGCGGGTGTTGCAGAAGACGATGGCGTTGGGCGCCTCGTGGAAGCGCAAAACGTTGATGATCGCGTTCTCGCCGTCGCGCGGCGCAACGGTCACCGCCTGGTAGTCGATATCGGCATGCTGCGCCTCGCGCGAAGCGGTGGCCACGCGCTTGGCGTCGCGCTGATAGCCCTCTGCCAGCTTGGCGATCGCGGCGGGCACCGTGGCCGAGAACAGAAGCGTCTGCCGCGATTTGGGGCAGGCCCCGAGGATGAACTCCAGGTCCTCGCGGAAGCCGAGGTCCAGCATCTCGTCGGCCTCGTCCAGCACCACGGCGCGCACCGCCGACAGGTCGATCGAGCCGCGAGTGATGTGGTCGCGCAGGCGGCCCGGGGTAGCGACGACCAGATGGGCCCCGCGCGCCAGGGCGCGGCGCTCGTCGCGCATGTCCATGCCGCCGACGGTCGAGGCCAGCACGGCGCCCGCCTTCTCGTAGAGCCAGGCCAGCTCGCGCCGGACCTGCAGCGCCAGCTCGCGCGTGGGCGCGACGATCAGCGCCAGCGGCGCGGCGGCCGCGTCGAACCGGTCGGCCTCGCCCATAAGGGTCGGCGCGATGGCGAGGCCGAAGCCCAGCGTCTTGCCCGAGCCGGTCTGCGCCGAGACCAGCATGTCGGCGCCTTCGAGCGCCGGGTCGAGCACCGCCGTCTGGACGGGGGTGAGCGTGTCGTATCCTCGCGCGGCGAGCGCGTCGGCAAGTGTCGGTTTCATGTCACATCCAAAGCCGCCGCCCCGGATCGGGCGGACAAGGGACCGCCCCTAAGCTGCCCGGCGGCGAATGTATAGCCGGGCCATCGCGTCGCGCCGGGGCGACACATGGCCCTTCTCCGGGCGCGCCGGTCGCGGGGCGACGCCGCTCAGAACGCCACCCGGCATTTCGTGCCTGCGGGAATGGCGCCGTCCGGATTGGGCAGCTCCAGCCGCACTGCGAAGGTGGCCGAGGCCGCGTCGAAGACGCTGTCGACGACGGTCACCACCGCCTCCTGCGCGAAACTGACGGGCCGCTCCTGCCGAACGATGCGCGTGTCACCGGGCGCGACGCGGGCATAGGCCTCGGCCGGGACGAAGACGTTGACATATAGCGGGTCGATCTCGGCCACGGTGACGATCGCCGTCTGCTTGGTCGCGAATTCGCCCCGCGCGGCGGTGACCTCGGTGACGACGCCGGCGAAGGGGCTGCGCAGCGTGCGGCGGTCGCGCATGGCCTCCATCTGCGCCAGCTCGATCTCGGCCAGGTCGCGCGCCAGCTGCGCCTCCTCGACCCCCATCTCGGCCAGGCGCAGCTCGATCTCGGCGGTCTGGCGCAGGGCGGTCGAGCTGACGTTGCGCTCCTCCAGCGCGGCCACGCGGTCGAACTCCGTCTGCCGCAGCTCGCGCCGCGAGACCTGCTGGCGCAGCACCACGTCCGAGGCCGCGCGGGCGCGCGCCAGATCGACCTGCAGCGCCTCGAGGCTGTCGTCGAGCCGCGCGACCGGCTGGCCGCGGCGGACGATGTCGCCCCGATCGACCAGTATCTCGGCGATGATGCCGTCGGCGGCGGGCGAGAGATTGGCGACCGAACGCGGCTCGATCAGGCAATCGAGATCGAGCGGCGCATCCGCCTGCTGCGCGGCCGCGGGCGCCCCGAGCGCGAGCGCGCCCAGCGCCACGGCGATCCATCTGGTCATTCCACCCTCCCGGCAAAGCCGAACTGTTCTTCACGTCGAAGATCGTGGCGGAGAAGATCGGTTCGGGCGCGGGCATGCAACCGCTCGGCGCGGCGTTGCGCGCGACGGAATGTCCCGAGCCCGCCCAGCCGCAGGCGCGCGGGCAGGCCGCCGAAGCCCTCTATCAGCGGATCGGTCCAGCTCAGGACGGCCTCGCAGCTTCCCGGATCGCCCTGCCGGGCGCAGCGTCCGATCACCTGCCGGTCGATGCGCCCGGCCTCGTGCAGCTCGGTCAGGATGACATGCAGCCCGCCCGCCGCATGGACGGCTTCGTGCAGGCCGATATCGACCCCGCGCCCGGCCATGTTGGTCGCGACGGTCAGCGCGCCGGGCTGGCCCGCGGCGGCGATGATCTCGGCCTCCTGCCCCGACTGCGCGGCGTTCAGGAGCGCATGGTCGAGCCCCGCATCGGTGAGCGCCTGCGACACCGCCTCGCTCGCCCGCACGGTCCGGGTGGCGATCAGGACGGGGCGGCCCGCCGCCTGCAGGTCGCGCACCCGGCCCAGCACCTCGGCCCATTTCGCAACCTCGTCGCGCAGGATGCGGCCGCCCTCGTTGCGGCGGCGCGACGGGCGGGGCGGCGGCACGGGCACGACGCGCAGGCCGTAGACCGCGCGCATCTCGGCGGCGACCTCGCGCGCGGTGCCGGTCATCCCGGCCAGCCGCCGGTAGCGGCGGAAGAACCGCTGGTAGGTCATGCGGCCCCGGATCTCGCGGCGGCCGGTGATCTCGACCCCCTCCTTGGCCTCGATCAGCTGGTGCAGCCCGTCCGACAGCGCCCGGTCCGGCGAGACACGGCCCGTGTATTCGTCGATCAACCGGATCGCGCCGTCCTCGACCAGGTAATGCTCGTCGCGGCGGAACAGGTTGCGGGCCGAGATGGCCAGCGTCGCAGCATGTTCGCGGCGCGCGGTGTTGCGCCAGATGCCGCCCATCTCCAGCGCCATCTCGCGCAGGCGCCGCCGCCCCGCGCCGGTCAGCTCGATCTGGCGGGCGGAGCGGTCGATCGAGAAATCCCGTCCCTCCTCCAGCGCGGCGCCGAAGGCCGCCGCCTGCTCCGCCCAGTCGGGATCGGGATCGGCATTGGCCGACAGGATCAGCGGCGTGCGGCATTCGTCGATCAGGACCGAGTCGGCCTCGTCCACGATGGCGAAGGGCAGCCCGGTCATCGTGATCCCCGCGCCGCGCGGGGCGGGGGCCGCGACCATGTCGAGCGCCAGGCGCAGGGGTCCTGCCTCGGCCCCCAGCCGGATGCGGTCGCGCAGGTAGTCGAAGGCGATCTCCTGGTTCGAGCCATGGGTGATGTGGCAGCGATAGGCGGCGGGCCGCGCGGCGGGCTCGACCTCGGAGGTGACCAGACCGACCGAGAAGCCCAGCGCCTCGGCCAAGGGCTCCAGCGCCGCGGCGTCGCGGGCGGCGAGGTAGTCGTTGGCGGTGATGACATGCACCCGCTCGCCCATCGCCGCCACGAGGCAGGCGGCCAGCGCCGCGGTCAGCGTCTTGCCGGAGCCGGTCTCCATCTCGGCCAGCCGGCCCGAGGCCAGCACGAGGACCCCGGCGATCTGGTTCGGGAAGGGCATCAGCCCCAGCCGGTGCGAGGCCAACGCAGAGAGCAGCGCCAGAAGCTCGCAGGCCGGCCGGGCCAGCGGGCGCGCGAGCTCGGCGCGCGGCCGCGCCGCGGCGATGCGCGCCACAAGCTCCGCCTCGTCCAGCGCGCGGAACCCCTCGGCCATCCGCGCGACCCCGGCGGCCCGGCCCAGGGCGCGGCGGCGGATCAGCGACGCGGCCACGGGCTGGCTGGCCCAGGCCGCGGCGCGCTGCAGGCGGAAGCGCCAGTCGAGCGGCGCCTCGGCCTCGGGCGCGGGCACCATGCGCCGGAACAGCGACAGGCCCGGCGGCGGGCCCGGCAGGGCGCCTGGTGAAGCGTCAGACATTGAACCGCCGCAGGAAGACCTGCCGCAACCGGCGCCAACCGCGCCAGACCAGCGGTTCGCGCCCGTGGTCGAACCGGACATGGACCCGCATCCCCAGGACGAGGCTGGGCGCCTCGGCCAGCGGGCGCAGGTCGAACTGCATGACCGGCTGCAGCGCGACGTTCGGGCCCTCGGCCATCGGGTCGGGCGCGAAGATGCCGCCGCCCTCGGTCGTCAGCGCGGCGGAGGCCAGCTCGTAGCCCACCGCGGGCACCTCGCGCACGATGCGGCCCGCATAGCGCCGCTCCAGCCGCTCGGCCGGGCGCATGTCGACGGCGGCGGTGCGGTTGCGGACGATATCGGCCGTGTCCTGGTGCACCGCCACGCGCACCACGACGGCCGCCGGGTCGACCACATGCCCCACGATATCGCCGCGGTTGAGGTACCGGCCGTCCAGATCGGCCATGGCGGGCAGGACGAGCTGCCCGCTGCGATGCGCCACGACCCGCCGGGCCGCCTCCAGTTCGCGCAGGATCTGCAGCTCCTGCTCGGCGCGGACGGCCTGCGCGCGCCAGAGCCGGATGTCGTAGGCGCTCTCGCTCAGCGATTGCTGGTAGCGCCGGGCATAGCGCTCGTATTCGGCCTCGGCGGCGCGCAGCCGGGCCTCGGCATAGGGGTCCTCCAGCCGCAGGACCGGCTGGCCGGCCACGACCTGCACGCCCGAGGGCACGAAGACCTCGCGGACGGTGCCTGCCGCCTCGGCATAGATGGTCTCGTCGCGCGTCGAATGGACGACCCCCTCGGCCAGGGTCCGATAGGGCACCGGCCAGACACCCAGCGCCAGGATCAGCAGCAGGAGCGCCGCGCAGCTGACGCCGAGCGCGCGGGCCCGGCGGCCCCGCAACCGCTCGCCCAAGAGCACGAAGCGGATATGGGACACCAGCGGCTTCACGAACATCAGCGTCACCGACCAGATCGCCAGCGCGACGCCCACCGCAAAGAAGCGCACCGCGACGATCGAGACGATCGTGATGGTGATGATGATCCGGTAGATGAAGGCGGCGATCGAATAGAAGACGAACCACCCCCGCTCGCCCGGCGCGCGGACCGGGCTGCGCGCGTCCTGGATGCCGAAGGCGTAGCGCTGGACGAGGTAGCCCAGATACTGGTTCGCCCGGTTGCCGAGATTGGGGATCTCGATCGCGTCGGACAGCACGAAATAGCCGTCGAACCGCAGGAGCGGGTTGCCGTTGAACAGAAGCGTCGAAATGCCGCCGATCACCATCACGTTCCAGGCCACGGCGCGGACCAGCCCCTCCTCGACCTCGACCCAGACCAGCATCGCGATGGCGGCGAGGCCCAGCTCCACCAGGATGCCGGCCGCGCTGACCAGCATGCGGCGGCGCTTGTCCACGAAGCCCGTCGCGGCCGAGGCATCGACGTAAGGAACGGGAATGAAGATCAGGAACATCAGCCCGACCTCGCGGACCTCGGCGCCGTATTTCTTCAGCGCGAAGCCGTGGCCCAGCTCGTGGAAGAACTTCACCACCGGGTAGACCAGCGCCAGCGCGATCAGCGATTCCGCCGCCAGCGCGCGGTCCACCAGGTTGTCGGTCAGCGCCGGCCAGTTCTGGATCGCGGCGAGGCCGGCCCAACCCAGCAGCACCACATAGGCCAGCGCGCCCCAGAGCGTGAAGAACGGTCGCGCCAGCGGCCAGGCTTCGGTGATGAACCTGTCGGGATCGAAGAGCGGCAGACGCAGCGCCAGCGGGTTCATGAACCGCGCGACCAGGCCCTTGCCCTCCTTCTTGAGCGCGCGGTCGACGATGCGGTCGCTGTCGGGCAGCCCGTCGCTGACCAGAAGGTCCACGCCCGACAACTGCGCCAGCGCGTTCAGAAGCTCGTCCTGCGTCGGGGCCGTCTCGCCCAGCTCGATGCAGGCGATGTCCCAGACCTCGCCCAGCGTCCGCGTGCCATTCATCTGCGCGGCGACCCAGTAGGCGCTGTCGGACAGGCGGCAGAACTTGCCCGTCAGCGGATCGCGCAGCACGAACCAGGCCTGGCCGCGGAAATCCTGCCGCGTGATCTCGGCCCGGTCGGCGAGGCGCGGGCGCAGATGCGCGACGCGGTACCAGAGCTGGCTTTCGAACCCCGTCGCCATGGCGTCAGGGCAGCCAGCGCCAGGCCGCGAGGCGGAACCAGTCGATGATCGGCTGGGCCCAGATCGCGATCAGGCGGCGTTCCTCGATGGACACCTTGGCGATGCCGCGCATCCCCGGACGCAGCTCGGGCGCGGTGTCCTGCAGCGTGGCCTCGGCGATGGCGTAGTTGCGGCCGTCCTCGGCGATCATCCGCGGGGTGATCTGCGTGACTTCGAAGGGGAAGCGCTGGTCCGGCAGTGGCGCCAGCACCAGCAAGCCCTCCTGTCCCACGCGCAGCTCGTCGAGATCGCGCTCCTCGACTTCGATGGCGACGCGGTAGGCGTCGAGCGGCGCGAGGCGGAACATCTCCTGCCCCAGCCGCACGGCCACGCCGAGGGACTGGCTGAAATCGCCCTCGATCACGAGCGCGTCGAACGGGGCGCGCAGGACCGACCGCTCGAGCTGGCGCGCCACCAGGTCGGCGCGGGCACGGGCCTGCTGCATGTTGGCCTCGGCGATGCGGGCGGCGGCGGCGTCGCGGGCGGCCAGCGCGCGGTCGTATTCGCCGGCATAGCGCTCCAGGTCGGTGCGCCAGCGCGTGAGCTCGATCCGCAGGTCGCGCTCATCGAGTGCCAAAAGCGGATCGCCCGCCGCGACCCGGTCGCCGGCGCGGGCGAATTGCACGGCGATATGGCCGTCGAAGGGCGCGGCGAGCGACCGCACGACGGCGCCCTGCAGCTCGGATTGCGCGGTGACGCGGAATTCCGACATCGCGAAGGTGAAGAAGGCGACGATCCCCGCCACGGCCAGAAGCGCCAGCTTGCGCCCTAGGTAGCCGGGACCCAGCAGGCGGCCCAGCCCGCCCTTCAGGCTGTCCCAGGCGGTGCGGATCACGCCCCGCTCCGCCCGCTCGCGGCCCGACAGGAGCGCGCCCAGCGCCGCCGCGGCCCCCTCGGCCGCCGCCATTTCCATCTCCGAGAAGCGGGCCCCCGCGGGCTTGGCGAGATGCAGCGCGCCGATCGCCGCGCCGCCCGTTCCCTCGAAAAGCGGCACGGTCAGAAGGTCACCCAGCCGCCCGTCCCGCGCCAGTTCGGCATGGGCCTGGGTGACCATGAAGGCGCCGTCCTCGCGCGGCGGATGCAGGATCGAACCTTCCTGGTGAAACGCCTCGCCCATCGCCAGCGCGATGGCCTGGGTGCTGTCGGTCTCGCGCGGGCGCTCGGCCACGTCGGAAAGCGCGGTGACCCTGATCCGCCCGCGGCGGCGCGCCTGGCCCAGCGCCACGGTCGCGCAGCCCAGTTCGCGCGCCAGCAGGTTGCAGGCGGCCATCGCCGCGCCCCGATGGGTTCGCGTGTCGAGCGCGGCGCCCACGACGTCGAGCACCAGCGCGGCGCGGCCGCGATCCTGCCGGTCGGCCTGTCCCAAGTCGCGGCGCAGCGCGGCGACCATCCAGCCCGAGGCCCAGCGCAGCCGGTGCAGCAGGTCGGCGGCATCGGCCGGCGCCTGCGCGAGGTTCAGACAGACCGCGCCCAGCGCCTCGCCATCGACGATGAAAGGCTGCGCCACCAGCGTGTCGCGCCGGACCAGCGCCCGGCCCTCGGTCATCGCCAGCTCGATCGCGTCCATCACCGCGTGGCTCGGGCTTCCATCCTGCGGCCAGAGCGCGATGGGCACGAGGCCACGCGGCGTGCGCACGACCACCGCGGCCTCGGGACAGGGCCCGAGGGTGCGGACGGCGAGCGCCAGCCAGACCCGCGCGAAGGATGCGAGATCCTGGTCTTCGGAGAACTTGGACCAGAGCGCGCGGTCGAGAACGGAGACGGTCGAGGCCGCCTCCGCGCCGCCCGCGCGGGACGCGCCGGATCCGCTTGCCGGGGTCACGGGCGCGTCGAGGTCATTCCGTTACGACTTGCCCTTGCCGGCCTTGCCCGCCGAAGCCTGGCCCGAGGCCGCGGCCTGGCTCGCGGCGGCGGCGGCCAGCCCGTCGAGCTTGATCTCGCCGAAGCGCCGCTCGTATTGCGACAGCACCGCCCCCAGCAGCACGAAGAGGCGCTTCGCGGCATGCGGGTTCAGGATGATGCGGTTCAGCAGCTTGACGTCGAATTCCTTGTTGGCCGCCGGGTTCCAGGTCTGGTTCGACCCGAAAAGCAGCGTCACCTCCTCGCGCGTGGAGGCGGCGTTGACGACATTCGCGTAGGTCGTCTCCATCGCGCTGTCGTCCCAGTTGACCACCGGCGCGGCGGGGGTGCCCACTTCGTCCGGCGTCGCCGTCGTGGTCGAAGCGGTCTGTGCGTCGGTCTCGGCCATGGTCCTGAATCCTCAATGAAGTCACTGTTCAGCGGTGTGTGGAACTTGTCGAAGCGGCTGCCCCTGGGCAAGGCGTTTCGGGGTCGAAGGGGCGGGGCGCGCCGCACCTGTGGCGGGCGCGCCCCGGATCGGGGCGGTTACTGGGCGGCCACCGGCCAGGTCGCGCCACCTTCGCCATAGGCCGCGTCGAGGAGCATCGCTTCCTCGCGCGTGATCATCTCGCCGACGCGCTCATCGAAGACCAGCACCTCGTCCGGATCGGCGGGCGCCGCGGCGGGGTCGAGCCCGTCCTCGGGCGGCAGCAGCGCGGCCAGCTTGGTCGCCGGGTCGAGGCTGCCGATCAGCAGGGCCCCGGTCGGCAGCACGAGCGCCGCGGGCTGGAGCCCGAAATCGGCCAGCGACAGGGTGCTGACCAGATCCGGACGCGCGGCCTCCGCCGCGAAGGCGGCGACGCGCGGGGCGACCAGCTCTTCGCGGGTCGGATCGCCGCCGCCGCCGATCGCCGGCGGCACCAGGCCCTCTTCGCGGGTGAACCCGCCGGAACGCGTGTCGTCGCGGTCGCGCAGCCGGTCCTCGCCCAGGCCGCCGAGCACCACGGCGCCGGAGCGGGTATCGCCGCGCAGCCGGTCGTCGCCGTCCTGGCCCAGGATCAGGTCGCCCCCGCGCGAGCCGTTGACCAAGTCATCGCCCTCGCCACCGTCGATCAGGTCGTCGCCGACGCCGCCGCGGATCTGGTCGTCGCCCGCGCCGCCGAAGATCACGTTGTCGGCCGGGTCGGAGCGGCTGTCGCGTCCGCCCGAGCCGTCGAACAGGAACTGCACGCGCCCAGCCGAGATGCGGTCGTCGCCATCGCCGCCTGACAGGACGTTCGCCCCGTTGACGCCGTTGATGTCGTCCGCGCCGCCCAGGCCCATGATCAGGTTGTTGCGGTCGTTGCCCTCCAGGTCGTCGTCGAATTCGGTGCCGATGACGTCCTCGAAGGCGCTGCCGTTGAAGAGCTGCAGCGACAGCATGTGCTCGCCGCCCGCGACCAGCCCGTTGATCACCTGCCAGCGCATGTCGCCCAGGTCGATCTCGGCCGGCCCGGCCAGGCCGCTCAGGTCGATGCGGTCGCCCGCGTCGTTGGGCAGGCCCAGCGGGCCCGCGACGACGACGTCGTTGCGGCCGATCGCGTTGCGCACCGGCGGCTCGCCGTCGAAGGGATCCCAGTAGCCGCCATCGACGCCGTAGTAGTTGCCGGCATCGAAGTTCTGGAAGGACCGGCCATAGCCTGTCCCCTGGCCCAGGAATCCGGCTTCGACGATTTTGTCGTCGCCCAGCGCCTCGCCCTCGAAGACATAGGTGTCGTTGCCGGCCCCGCCCCAGGCCCAGTCGTCGTCGCCTTCGCCGGCGATCACGTCGTCGCCGCCGGTGCCGACATCGACTAGGTGCAGGCCCGGGACGCGGAAGGGATCGAAATTGCGTCCTTCCTGGCCGCCATAGCCACCATTGGTCCCGTAATCGTCGAAGAAGTCGCCGAAGTAATGCCCGCCATAGGCGCTGAAGCCGTCGGCGGCGTCCTGCGAGCGGCTGACCTCCTCGGCGGCCCACTGGCCCAGCTTCAGGCCCGCGGCCTCGCCGCCGTTGAGGACGGCATGGGCGTTGTCGCCCGCGATCACGTCGTCGCCGGCCTCGCCGCGGATGGTGTCGGCCCCGTCGCCGCCGATCACGATGTCGCCATCCGCGCCGGTCGCGATCAGGTCGTCGGCCACGGCCGCGCCCGTGCTGGCGGCCTCCATCTCGACAACGCGGCCCGCGAAGAGCTGCATGACGCCCTGGTCGCCGATGACGCGGTCGCTGTCGGTATCGGATTGCTGGATCACGGCGCCCTTGTCGGCCCCGCCCACGATCTGAAGGCCCGCCAGGCCCGGCGTGTCGCGATCGGCGCGGAAGACGCCCGGACGGGTTTCCTCGAAGCCGGCCTCGATCCGCAGGCTGAAGCTATCGCCCACGACGTCGCGGAAGATCACGACATTGGCGGGCCGGTCCGGGTTCGCCGGGTCATAGGCCAGGAACTCGCCCGTGAAGGTGAAGCCCTCGGGATCGGCCGCCTCGAGCGAGGTCGTCCCGCTCGCCGTGACCAGCGTGATGAGGCGCGCGGCGGCGTCGGTGAAGGCGTCGCGATCCTCGGCATCGATATAGAGATAGACGTCGTAGGGATCGGTCCCGACCGCCTGCTGGATATTCGCCACGTCCACGCCCAGCACCGCGTTGTTGCGGGCCGAGATGTAGCCGTTGAAGATCCGGCCGTTCTCGGTGTCGGGCTTGAGTTCGTCATGCGCCTCGACCTCGACCCCGCGCGGACGCCGGTCGTCGAGGTTCTGGCCGACGGTCAGGGTGATACCCTCGGCCGTCGTCAGCACCTCGGCCTCGCGCGTCGGCCGCGCCGTGCTGCGCTGCTGGTCGACGCCCGGACCCTCGAAATTGGCGTCGCGCTGGTTGCGCAGCTCCAGATCGCGGGTCGATTCCTGCGCGTTGGTGAAGTTGTTCCAGTCGTCATCGGCAACGAAGCCCGCCTGGTCGTCGACCAGCCCGTTCACGACGCCGGCGCCGAAATTGATGCTGACGGTGGTCACGTCGGTGCCGGTCGCGGCGCCGTCGACGCCGTCATGCGGGCCGCGGTCGCCGGTGTCGATCACGTCGCTGCCCAGACCGCCGAGAACCGCGTCCTCGCCGTTGCCGGTCGCGATCGAGTCGTCATTGGCCTGCGGGCCCGGCGCGTCCAGCGTCTCGATGGTCCGCAGCTCGGGCGCCAGCGGATTGCGCAGCACCAGGACCGCCTTGCCGTTGTCGCCAATCACAGCATCCGCATCCAGCGCGCCCATATCGGCGTCGCCATAGGTGCGGATCAGGTCGCTGCCCGCGCCGCCGAAGACCAGGTCGTTGCCGCCGCCGGTGGCGATCTCGTCGTCGCCGCCGACCTCGAGCGCGGTCGACTCGACCGTGTCGATGGCGTAGCCGCGGCCGACGATCTGGATGCCCGCGATGGTCGCAGGGGAGCGCGGCCGGTCAGGGTTCTCGCCCTCGACAGAAACGGTGATCGTCTGCGATCCGCCGCTCAGGCCCGTGGCCACGACGTAGTTGCCGATGCCGGGCGTTCCGGCCTCGACCCGCTGATAGGTGCCCGCAAAATCGCTGTCCTGCGGATCGTCGACGAAGAAGGTCTGGCCGCCCAGCGTGATCTTGCGCTGCGTATCGATCGCGCGGTCGGTATTGGCGCTGTCGGCATCGAGATAGACGTAGATGTCGTAGCTCTCATAGTGCCCGTCGAGCCCGTCGATCTGCACCTCGATCGTGTCGCCGCGATCGGCCGTCATAAAGCCTTCGAACAGGCGCTGGTCGCCGCCCGGGCCCTCGACGTCGATATCGCGGTGCAGGCCGTTCCGGTTGCGCTGCGTCTCGCCATCCGCATCGACCGCGCGCCAGCTCAGCTTGACGCCCGCCAGGATGTTGCTCGCGTCGTCGCGCACGATCTCCAGCTCGTTGTCGCCGAAGGTCGCCGCGGCTTCCTGCAGATTGATCCAGCCGGCCGAGCGCGGCGCGGGCAGCGTGCTCGCGCTAGTGTCGACCCCGGCGGCCTCGAAGACCGAGGTGTCCTGGTCGCGCCGCTTGTCGGAGCCGAAGTTGAAGCTGACGATGCCGGTGCGGTCGGTCCGCGCGTCGGTGCCGTATTCGCCGGTCCCGGCGAAGGTGATCTCGCCGTGATCGCCCAGCACCACGTCGGCAAGGTTGTCCACCTGGCCCGCATCGATCGTGTCGTCGCCCGCGCCGCCCAGGATCGTGTCCTCGTAGAGCGAGCTGGTGATGACGTCGTCGCCGCCCTGCGTCGGTGCGGTCGAGCGCACGGTCTGCAGCAGGTCGCGGTCGAAGCTGCCCGGCACCGGGGTCGCCAGCGTCAGGTCGAAGACGATCTCGCCATTGTCGCCGAAGATGATGTCGGCGGCGTCCAGCGTCGTCTCGAACCCGGCCACGTGGTCGCCGTGGATCGTGTCGCCGCCCAGCCCGCCGAGGATGACATCCCCGCCCGCACCGCCGGAGATCAGGTCGTCCGCGAAGAAGCTGCCGGTCGCGTCCAGCGTGCCGATGCGGGTGGGCACGCCGCCCGCCTGCTCGACGATGCCGTTATCGCCCAGGATGACGTCGTCGCCGTCCAATTCGGGCGCGCCGTTCACCTCGTCATTGCCGTGGATCGCGTCGCCGCCGGCGCCGCCGATGATCGTGTCGCTGCCCGCGTTGCCGCGGATCAGGTCGTCGCCGCCGCGGGCCTGCTCGACCGAGACGGCGCGCGTCAGGATCGTCTCGACCGTCGCGCCGATCTCGGGCGCGGAAAGGATGGGGCTCGCGTAATCGTACTCGGCCCGGCCCAGATCGCCGAAGACGAGGTCGCTGCCGGTGCCTGCAGTAATCGAGTCATCGCCCTCACCGCCCATGGCGAGGTCGTCGCCCGCGCCGGTGACGATCAGGTCGTCGCCGCCATCGTCATCGGCGATGGCGAGGACCATGCCCTTGCCCCAGCGCACCAGGTCGGTCTGGTCCTCGGGCAGGGTCGAGATGCGGAAGCCGGAGGTCGCGTCGAGCGTCACCGAGAAGTCGGGCGCGATCGTCATCGAGGACGCGTCGTTGTCGGTGATCAGCCGCGGCTCTTCCAGGAATCCGGTGCCGTTGTTGATGTCGACGAAGAGGCCGATCAGCCCGGTATCGCCGGTCTCGAACGGATCGTCGGCGCGGCCGGTCGAGCGGTCGGGGACCGGCAGGATCTGGTTGCCGGTCAGCACGCCGGGGGCGAAGGGCGCCGTCGCCAGCCCGAGGATGACCTCGGGCGACTGGCCCAGCCGGGTCACGATGGCGCCTGCGTCGTCGGTGTAATCGACCGGGGCCACGAAATCGACGCGGCCGGTATCGCCCAGCACGACGTCGTCGCCGGTGCCGGTGGTGATGATGTCCGAGCCCGCGCCGCCGAAGACGATCAGGTCCAGCGTCGAGGACGCGCCGTCGAAGAGGTCATCGCCGCCCTGCAGCTCGACCGCGAGCGCGCCGTCGGCCGGATCGACGATCGCCCAGCCCGCGACGAGGTCCAGCCCGTCGAAGGGCGCGTCGACGAAGAGCTGGTTGCCGGCGCCGCCGGTGATCCAGCGCTCGCCCAGCACCGCGCCGCCCGCGTCGAGGATGCGTAGGATCTGGCCGGAATAACCCGTGGCGTCGAAACCCGCATCGAGCGTCAGCACGTTGCGGAAGCCGTTGCCCAGCTCGGGCAGCTCCAGCGCGATGGCGCTGCCGGATGCGAGCTCTCGCTCGGCGTCGTGCAGATCGGCCGTGACGGTGTCGCCGGCACGGACGCCCGGCTGGTTGATGTCGACGATCTCGTCGCCGGTGCGCAGGATCGTCCAGACCTGCCCGCCATCGGCGCGCGTCGGCGTGCCGATGATCTCGAAATCGTTGTAGCCGGCTCCGAGGGTGATATCGAGCACCTCGAGATTGCCGAAGGTGATCCCGCCGAGGCGCTCGCGCCCGCCGATGATCACGTCCGGCCCCATGTTCAGGCCCGACAGACGGTTGCTGGACAGCAGGCCCGAACTGTCGGCCAGGCTGTCGTCGTCATTGACGAAGAGCACGTCGATCGCCTGCGTCTCGTCGACGAAGAAGTTCAGGCTCTCGCTGGTGATCGCGTAGCCCACGACGCCGTCGAAGCTCTCGGTCGGCACGCCCTCCGCGTCGGTGGCCAGCTCGTAGGCCTCGTTGAGCGTGAAGGTGACGGTGCCGTCGGGGTTGATCTCGGCGGCGATGATCAGGCGGAACTGGTCGGTGACCGAAGGCGCGTTTTCGGCCCCGGTGATCTCCAGCGTCTTGCCCACCAGCTCGGCAATCTCGTCATCGGTGGCGAGGCCCGCGCCGGTGCCCGGCAGGCGCAGCCGCAGCTCGGTCAGCACCGCGTCGGTCAGGTCGGAGCGGTCGATCGTGACCGTCGGGCTGGCCGCGTCGTTGGCGATATCGGCTTCGCCGATGGCGGGCTTCACGTTGATCTCGCCC